>QEVJ01000077.1 GCA_003576845.1 Planctomycetota bacterium | reverse complement strand
GTTCGCGGCGGAAACCGGTACGGCGAGCGACGCCTGGCCGCTCGCCCGCGGCGATGCCCTGTCGACCGGCGTCGTTCCGGGCGAGTTGCCCGCCGACATGAAGCTGGCCTGGAAGTTCGACCTCAAAGACGGGGCGTTTCTGGCCCCGGCGGTGATCGCTGAGGGCACCGTCTTCGTCGGTGATGCGGACGGCACGTTCTACGCTCTGAACCTTGCGGACGGCGGCGTGAAGTGGAAAGATCCGCGCGAGACGAGCTACAGCGGCGGCGCCGCCTATCGCGACGGCAAAGTGTTCGTCGGCGATCTTGACGGCCGGGTTCGGTGCTACGACGCGGCCAGCGGGAAGGTGGTCTGGGAATACAACACGGGCGACGAAGAAAACCCGGGCGGCGAGATTTCGTCGAGTCCGAACTTCTACAAAGACCTCGTGCTCGTCGGCTCGCGCGACGCCACGCTGTATGCAATTCACGTCGCCGACGGCAAGGCGGCGTGGCAGTATCAAATCGGCGATCAGATTCGCTGCTCGCCGACCGTCGTAGGCAATCGCACGTTTCTGGCCGGTTGCGACGCCAAGCTGCACATCGTCGACGTCGACAAGGGAACCGCCGTCACGACCGTCGACATCAAGAGCCAGACCGGATCTTCGCCGGCCGTGCTGGGCGATCGCGTCTATTTCGGCTCCGGCAATGGGGCGTTCTTTTGCGTCGATTGGAAGACGGCCAAGATCGAGTGGACGCACCGCGACGAGCGCTCGGAACAGCAGATCGAGTCTTCGGCCGCCGTCACGCCCGAGGGCATCTACTACGGCAGTCAGGACAAGCGGCTCCACGCGCTCGATCCGAAGTCGGGCGACAAGCTCTGGACGTTTCAGACCCGCGGGGCGGTCGATTCGTCTCCGGTCGTCGCGGGCGACCGCGTCTATTTCGGCTCGGCGGACGGCCGCGTCTACGGCGTCGATCGCAAGACCGGCAAAGAAGCCTGGAAGTACGAAGCGGGCGGACGATTCCACGCGGGGCCCTCAGCGGCCGCGGGGCGGATGGTCATCGGCAACGAGAACGGGTCGCTATATTGCTTCGGGGCGAAGTGACGCCGCCACAAATCGCACACGACGTTGTTAGCCCTCCGCCAGAAGCCTCGCAATCGCCGCCGGCACATCGGCGAGGGCGACGGCTTCGCTCGTGCCGGACTTGAGATCCTTCACTTGGCATTGCCCGGCGGCCAGCTCGTTGCTGCCGGCGATCAGGGCGACGCGAAACCCGCGGTGGTCGGCATATTTGAGTTGCTGGCCAAGCTTTTTCGGCTCGGGATAGACTTCCACGCCGATGCCGGACTTGCGCACGAGCGCGGCAAGCGCAAGATAGTCGTGCAATCGCTCGGCATCGAAATACGCGACGAGCGCTTCGGCCGGCGTGGCGGCTTTCGGCAACATGCCAAGCTCTTCCATTGCCGTCAGCAAGCGGTCCAGCCCCAGCGAGGCGCCGACGCCGGGCAGTTCTTGCTTCGTATAAAGACCGGCGAGATTATCGTAGCGGCCGCCGGAGCAAACGCTGCCGATGCTCGACAGCTTCGTAAGGAATGTCTCGTAGATCGTGCCGGTGTAGTAATCCAGCCCGCGGGCGATCGCCACGTCGAGCTTGAGCCGGTCCGCGGGAACACCGGCAGCGGCACAAGCGGAAAGCACCGCACGCAAGTCGGCCGCGCCCTCTTCGCCGCGGGCGTTGCCAGCTACGGCTTTGGCCACGCCATCGAGAATCGCGTCGTTCGTTCCTGCGAGCGTGGCAAAGCCGAGAACCGCATCGACTTGAGCGGAGGTCGCGCCGGTCGTCGCGACGATCTCTTCGCCGACCTTGGCCGCGCCGATTTTCGCGAGTTTGTCGAGCGCCCGCAGCACGAGCGTCGCCTTGTCGCCCAAGCCCAGCTTGTCGAGCAGGCCGGTGAGGACCTTACGGTTGTTGATGTGGATCTCGAAGTCGGTAAAGCCGATCGCGAGAAACAATTCGTGAACGACGAGTGTCGTTTCGATATCCGACGCGATCGACCGCGTGCCAATCGTGTCGAAATCGCACTGCATGAACTCGCGATAGCGGCCGCGCTGGGTATTTTCGCCGCGCCACACCGTGGCGATGTGATACCGCTTGAACGGCATTCCCAGTTCGGCGGCGTGTTGGGCGACGAACCGGGCAAGCGGCACGGTCAAGTCGAACCGCATCGCCACGTCGCGTCCGCCCGAATCGTGGAAGCGGAACATCTGCTTGTCGGTTTCGGCGCCGCCCTTGCCGAGCAGGATTTCGGTGTACTCGAGCGCCGGCGTGTCGATCGGCGCGAAACCATACGAGCGATATACCCGCCGCGCCGTGTCGATCAACCGCTCGCGCGGAATCATCGCCGCGGGCAGGAAATCGCGAAAGCCTTTGAGCGTGCGAGGTTCGATCATTTTCAGGGGTCGGGGATCATGGGTCGGGGGTCAGGGAAGGCATTCGGGATTCAGGATTCAACATTCGGAGTTCCCCGAATCCTGAATCCTGAATCCCGGCCCCTGACTACCCAATCACCGGCAGCAATGCCGGTTTCGGGCTGCGGACGCTTTCGCCTTTCTTCTTCGGCAGCACGGCTTCGGCATATTCGATGACCTGCTCCGGCGTTTCCAGGTAGCGGTCGTACACCCAATCGTCTTCGTACTCGCACTCGTCGGTCGTGTAGTCGCGGCAGATTTGCGGGCGGGTTTCGTAAATCCCGCACCGCCGGTCCGGAAGCAAGTGCCGGCATACGTTGTACACGAGCAAATACCACTCGTCGTCTTCCGTAAACAGCGCCACGTCGCCGTGAATCATGTACCAACGGATAATCTCGAAATCGCGCCATTCGGTCGGAGCGTCGATCTGCAAGGCAAAATAACGGCAACACTTGGCCGTGCAGAACTCACACAAATTGCCGCTCGCCGGCACTTGCTCGCGACGCGGCTTGACGACGGGGGCAGTCCAACTCTTGGCGGTGGTGTGCGCGACAGTGCTCATGGCAATTGACGGTCGGCGATACGGGGTCTGTGGGCGCCGGTGCAACAATCTGCCTCGGGTCGCCCCACACGTTATCAAAATCGGCCGATATCGCCTATGGGCAGACCGCGGCGCGACCACCGACAAAGCACCAACATGGAATGCGTCGACGGTCTCGTTGGCCCGGCTGGGCCAGACAATCTTTCTGGCGGCCGCGCGGGCGTTTATACTGACCGCGTGCCGCCCGTGTAGTAAGGAGTGGCGAAACCCACAGGAAGTTCGCGGGTCGCCGAAGTTCCGCAACCGGGGACGCGAATCGCGTTCCGGCGGCCGCTTGGACCTTACCGCGTGCAATACGATCTCGTCGATTCCGATGCTGCCCTGTCGAAATGGTGCGCTGCGGCAGCGGGCGCTCGGCGGATCGCCTTCGACACCGAGTTCATTTCGGAGCGCAGCTATCGCCCGCAGTTGTGCCTGATTCAAGCCGCCGTCGACGGGCAACTCGCCATCTTCGACCCGCTCAGAATCAAGGACCTTACGCCGTTCTGGCAAACGCTCGCCGGCGGAGAGCACACGACGATCGTCCATGCCGGCCGGGAAGAACTCGCGTTCTCTCTCCGCGCGATCGGCCGCCATCCGGCGAATCTCGTCGACCTGCAAATTGCCGCCGGGCTCGTCGGCACCGACTATCCGGCCGGCTACAGTTCGCTGATCTCCAAAATCCTCGGCCGCAAGCTACACAAGCACGAAACGCGAACCGATTGGAGCCGCCGGCCGCTCTCGCCGCGGCAATTGCAGTACGCCCTCGACGACGTCGTGTACCTCGAGCCGCTCTACGACAACGTCGTCCGCACCCTTAGCGAATTGGGCCGCACGACCTGGCTCTCGGACGAAATGACCGACTGGCAAACCGACATCGAGACGGCCACTACCGGCGAGCGCTGGCAGCGCGTCGGCGGAATTGCGAATCTCTCGCCCCGGTCGCTGGCGATCGTTCGCGAAGTGTGGCGGTGGCGCGAAACGGTCGCCGAGCGCCGCGATACGCCGGTCCGGCACGTCATCCGCGACGACTTGATCGTCGAACTCGCGCGTCTTCAATCGGCCGACGAAGCCCGCATTTCGCACATCCGCGGTCTCGATCGCCGCGACCTGACGCGGGCGATGCCGCACTTGCTCGATGCGATTCAACGGGCGCTCGACTTGTCCGACGCGGAATGCCCGCGGCTGCAACGCACCGACAGCCCGAGCCAGTTGCAACTCGTTGCCCAGCTGCTCACGTCAATTCTCAATAGCGTCTGCCGCGCGGCGAGCGTTTCTGTCGGCCTCGTCGGCACGGTGCAAGACGTGCGCGATCTGGTCGCGTTTCATCTGGGCGTCGATCGCGCGGGCGGGCAACCGCCGAAACTCGCCCGCGGATGGCGCGCACAGATCGTCGGGCAGGTGCTCGAAGACCTGCTCGCGGGCAAGACGTGCATCCGGATCGCCGACCCGCTGTCCGACGATCCGCTGGCCTTCGAGCCCCGCGGACATTGAACGATGCTCGTGCGATGCAAGGCGTTTATCGCAGCGGCGACGCTTCCTTCGACCGCCAATCGACGTCGCCCGCGTTGATTGAACTGCCGCGGGGAATCGTCACGGCGCTGTCGACGGCCGTGCCGCGACGCGGGTTTTCAGCGGCTCGGGCAACCGGCGGTTGCGTGCGACGGACCGTATCGGCGGCGCTGTCCCGGCGCTGCACGCGAATGAGCATCGAGGTGAGTTCCGCGGCCCCGGCGCCGTCGCGGGCGACGTTGATTGCGTAGTCGGCGATGTCGTCGTTATACGCCCGAGCGACGCCGAGACACGCCTGACGTTGCGCGGAAAGATTGCGCAGCGCCGCCAGATATGAATCGATGCCGATCTGCCGCTGTTGATACGCGGCTGTCGTCCGCTCGAGCGCGTCCGTCGCGGCAACCACCGCCTTCGCACGTTGCACGATCGCTTGCCGCAACTCCGGCAGCGTCCGGTGAATCGCCCGCAGTTGAACCGGCGCGGTCCGATTGGTGAACAGTTCGTCGAACCGCGTGGCATACGCACCGAGGAAGGGCGCGTCGGCAGCCACGGGCAATGGGTCGCCCGCCGCGCTGCCCACGGCCTCCGCCAGGTCGTGTTGAGCCGAAACGAAGGCGACGGTCGCCTCGTGAATCCGCGCCGCGGCCGCCCGCTGCTCGGATTCCAACAACAGCCGGTCGATTTCGTTCGGCTGTCCGACCGACCCCGCTGCAATATCCGGCACGCGCTGCGATTCGTCGTGGGCGATCTTCAGCGCCGCCGTCGCGGTCGCAAGCTTCCAGTACGCATGAGCGATTTGCAGCCGGCTTTCGCGGTCACTGCGCTTGCTCAGCGCTTCGGACAACGTCATCGGCGCGCCCGCCGACTCGTGGATCGGCAGAGAAAAGAAGGCAGACGCGTGTTGAATCGCCGCGGCCTCGCTACGATCGTCGATTGCCGTCGCTTTGGGCAATTCGTTGTCCAAGGGCCGCAAGCCGCGATCGCTCGGCGCTCCGCGCGACTCAGATAGACTTGGATTCGGCAGCGTTTCCTCGACCGCCGGAATCGTCGCTCGCGTGCGCGGCCCGATGGCGCCGGCCGCCGCGTCCGCCGCTCCTCGCGGTTGAGCTTCGAGCGCCGGGCGCGCCGGGTTCGTGCGCGTCGCGGGCGCGGCGCCCTTTGCCGCATCGTTCGCCGGCGTCAACGGATTGTGCCGCGTCGCTGAGTCGGGCGTCTGCGCCGGTGCGGCCTGAACTCGCGCGGGCGCTCGCGGCTGATTGGGCCACGACGTCTCGTCCGTATCGCCGGCGCTCGCGGTCGCATCGTCGGAATACTGCCGGCGTTCCTGCTCCTGATCTTGAAGGAACCGATCGCCGAGGCTCGCCGCGGGCCGCTTCGGGACCGCACTCGCCACACCGGGCGTCGCATCGCTGGCGACCACGTCGCGCGGATTATGGCGCGGCAGCGTTTCGCTTCCGTATTTGTTGTCGCTTCCGTACTTGTTTTCAGCGCCGTAGCTCGGCGAGGTTCCATACTTTTTCGCCGCCGGCGGGTCCGCGGCGGTTCCCTGGCCGACGAGCGAGCAAACCAGCAAGATTGCGTGGGTAGTCATGGCAACATCCGTGTCCTGGGCGGGGAAGGAGGGGAGCGGGCCTCGTGCACGCGGCATCATGGGCGATTTCGTCAATCCGGGTCAACCCGAATTCGCAGCCCGCCTCCGAGCCCCGGAGACGCACCTATTCCTCGAGTCTCGGACCTTCGGAGCGCGTAGCCCGGCCGGCTCGTCCGTCCGCGGTACGGAACGTCCGTATATGCGTCGACTACTCGATTTGCCAGCATCGGTTAGTCCCCCGCGGTCGCTAGCGAAATCGAGTATTCATCCGCCGCAGAGCAACGGCTCAGTCAACCGTCACTTTTCCCGTCGCCGCCCATTCGACGCTGCGGCGAAGCAGTTGTTGGTACGCGGGATTCTGTTTGGCGTCGATTCCGTGTCCGAGCACGTTCTGTAGTACGCGCCCCTTGCCGTACGATTTCGCGAACACGATCGGCTCGGTCTTTGTGCTCCAGGCCGAGTCGGCCGTCGCCAGCACCTGGATGTCGGCGTCGCCCGACAGCTTCGCATAAAGCTCGTCCTCGGTCTTGAAATCCTTCAGGCCCTTCGTGACCGGATGGTCGGCGGCCTTGATGTTGACGGTAAACTCGCCGTACGGTCCGTGGCCTCCGACACCCTTGACCCAAACGCGCCCGAGCATCTCGCCGTACTCTTTCCAATCCTGGAACGCGCTGCACGCGAAATGCAAAGCGACGACGTTCCCGCCGCCCTTGACGTAATCGAGCAGACCGGCTTTGGCTTTGTCGCTCGGGTCTTTCTCCGACCAGAATCCGAAGTTCAGAATCAGCACGTCGTAGTCGCCGAGCTTCGGCGACGCGAAAACCTCTTTGTCCGTGCTGATCGCGACCTCGAATCGGTCGGACTTCTGGAGTATCGCTTGATTCGACCGGGCGGACTCTTCCCATTTGTGCGAATCGACATCGAAACCGGTGACGATAAGCACCTTGACTTTCTCGGCGCCGTCGGAAGAACGTCCGAGGCCAATGGCGAGTAGGCCGGCCAACAATAGCATTCGCTTCGAGGCATACATCAGAAGGCTCCTGGGGGTTTGGTGTTTAGATCCAAATCGCGGGATAACGCAATGTGGTCGTCATTCGCCGCGGGGTCCACTTTCAAAGGGACTTCGAACGCCAAATTGGCAATTTTGCAAACGCCGCCCTCGCCGTCCTGGCAGTAATAGTGCGTGACGAACACCTTGACCGAATCGTCGCCTTTCGCATCGGCCGTGGCTGCGAGCGGCAACTCGATCGCGAACTCCGCCGCCGGCTTGGCGAGCGCGACGAGCTTGCCGAGCGCCGCGCGATCGACCAGACCGGTCGGCGAGGCGGGTTCGACGTAGTAACTCGTCGGCGCGAGTTCGTTGACCTTCCATCCCTCGGGCAGCTTGAGCCGCACGGCGAGCCGCACGACCGGTTTGCCTTCGGCATTCTTTCCAGGCCGCACGGTCGCTGCGTCGATCTTCACGACCGTCGCGCCGTCGAAGCTCGGTTTCTTCGGCTCCCGCTTGGGTGGCGTCGGTGGCGCCAAGCCATCGATGACGAGCGTCGCCACGCGATTGCCGTTCGCGAGGTCGATCGTGCGAATCGCATGGTTATTCGTGTCGGCGATATAAAGCTTGCCCGCCGCGTAGCTGATCCCTGCCGGCTCGTCGAATTCCGCCGGGTCGTCGCCGTTGCCCGGTTTACCCGTGCCGGCGATCGTTTTGGCCGACTTCTTCTCGATATCGACGACTTTGATTTTGTTGTTGTAGGTATCGGCGATGTAGAGCCGCCCGTCGACGTGCGTCACGCCGAGCACGTGTTGCAGCTTGACGTTCTCGCCCTCGCCGTCTTGGTCGCCGAACTCGAACAGCCGGCCCTCGGACAAATGATTCGTGCCGATGACCGTTTGCACTTCTTTCTTGGTATCGAACGGCACGGCGCGGATCGAGCTGCCTTCACTGTCTGCGACGTAAAGCCACTCGCCGTCGCTTGCCAGTCCGCTCGGCTGCGCAAACGACGCGTAGCCCAACGCGAACGGTCGCTGGGGAAGCAGCGGACCATCGACGATGTCCTCACGGCCGTTGCCGGCGAACGGTCCGATCTCGCTTTCGTCGAGCGGCATCTTCCAAATCTGATGCGGCCCGGCCATCGCGATGTACAAGTCGCTTCCGTGTACCCACAAGGCCCACGGACTGGCGAGTCCCGTCTCGCGCGGCTTGCCGACCCAACGGTCCGGCAACACGGCCTCGCCCGCCGGTCCGCGTTCGATCTTTTCGATACCGGGCCAGGGATTGCTGGCCTTGACGCCCGTGCCGGCGATCGTCGTGACGCGTTTGGTTTTCAAATGCACCTTTCGTACCAGGTGGTTCTCGGTGTCGGCGACGTAGAGCGTATCGCCGAGAATCGCGAGTCCTTGTGGATGGTCGAACGTCGCCGTCGCGAAGTCACCGTCTGCCCGCCCGATCGCGCCGCTGCCGATCACATCGAGCAGTTTTCCGGCAAGGTCCGTGACGACGACGCGATTGTGATTGCTGTCGGTTATGAACAGCCGGTTGCTCTTCTCGTCGGCGAGCACTTTGCCGGGAAACCGTAGCGGCGTCTTGGCGGCCTTATGGGCGAGAAGGTCGAAATGGAGCGGCGTTTCGTCGAGCGAACCGCGCTTGGAATAGACGGGAATTGTTTTTTTGAAGAACGCGTCGAACGCCTCGAACGGCACCTCGCCGCCTTCGCCGCCGATGAAATAGCCTTCGGGGTCGATGATCCGAATTGCCGGCCAGCCCGTCGCGCCAAATTTGCGGAACAACACCATGTTCGCGTCGTTGATGACGGGGTGCTCGATTTCGTACCTCAGCACGGCCTCTTCGATATTCTTCGTGTCCTTCTCGGTGTCGAACTTGGCCGAATGGACGCCGATTACGACGACGTTCTTGGGATAAGCCTTTTCGAGCTTGTGCAACTCCGGCAGCGTCTGGATGCAGTTGATGCAGCAGTACGTCCAGAAATCGAGGACGACGAACTTGCCCTTGAGGTCCTTGATGTCGATCGGCCCGGCCGTATTGATCCAGGCGACGCCGCCGTCGAGCGAGGGCGACTTGATGCGGTGCGGAAAGGGGAAATCGTCGTCGGGCGGTGGCTCCGCCTCATCGCTCGCGGCGGCAGACTTGTCGCCAGATTTCTCCTGTGGGGCCGGCTGATCCGCCGTGGGCATGTCCCCGGCTTCTGCTTGGGGCACCTCCGCCGCCGAATCCGTCTGCGCGCTCGAAGGCGTTGCAGCCAGCGCCGCCGCTTCACCGGGGCTCCGACCACTGGGCGAGCAACCGAGCACAACGCCGACCAGCAGCGCTATCGAGGTTGCAAACTCTTTCAGCGACGATCGCAAACGAGGTGCGGACTCAACCACAGCGACACCCTCGAAGAAGTTTCGAACGGGATCGTAACGGGATTATGTTAGCCCAAACCATGGCTCTGGCCTACTTTGATCGTTAGGAACAAAAAGGGAATAGAAAGGCAGGTGCGGAAATGTGACACAGTGGTGCGCGCGGCGACTGAACCACCGCCGCGGGGGGCAATCGAACACCTTGCTTCGCGCGATGCACCGCCTTATTCTAATGAGTGTTCGCGGCCGCGTTGTTGCCCGCCCTCGCGCCGCGATCCCGCCTGAAGCCCGCCCCATATTCCCGCCTATCCGCTGAGGGTGCCATGAGAACGATTCCCAAAGCTGACTTCCGCGCCGTCGTCCTTCTTGCTCTTGCCGCGATCGCTTTCCCAACCGCCGCGTTTGCCGCCGGCGAATACGACTGGCCCAACTGGCGCGGCCCGGAGCAAAACAACATTTCGCGCGAAACGGGGATCGTCGACAAGTGGAATCCCAAAGGCGGACCCGGCAGCAATCTGTTGTGGAAGAGCGAAAAGCTCGGCACGCGCTCCACGCCGATCGCGATGAACGGCAAGCTGTACGTCGTGTGCCGCGCCGATCCGCTCACGCCGGTCGAGGGCGAAAAGGTCATCTGTGCCGATGCCGTTACGGGTGAGGTCCTATGGGAAAACAAATTCAACGTCGCGCTGTCCGACGTCCCCGGCGAGCGCGTCGGTTGGGCGAACCTTTGCGGCGATCCCGAAACGGGCAACGTCTACTGCAACGGCGTCTCGGGCCTGTTCCTGTGCATCGACGGCAAAACCGGCAAGACGATCTGGTCGAACCCCACGACCGAAACCTTCGGGATGCTCACGACCTACGGCGCCCGCACGCACACGCCGATCATTTTCGAGGACCTGGTAATCGTCAGCGGGATCATCATCGGCTGGGGCGAACAAGCGCGGCCCAACCATCGGTTCATTGCTTTCAATAAGAAAACCGGTGAAGTCGTATGGTACGCCGGCACGCGCGACCTGCCAAACGACACGAACTACAGCGGCCCGGTCACATCTGTCCTCAACGGCCAGGCGGCTCTTGTGGTCGGCGGCGGCGACGGCGCCGTGTGGGCGATTCAGCCGCGCACGGGCAAGCCGATCTGGCATTACGACTTCACGATGGGCGGCATCAACCCTTCGCCGCTCGTCGTCGGCGACACCGTTTACGCGGCACACAGCGAGGAGAATCTCGACAGCAACACCGCCGGCGGCATTGCCGCGATCAAGGGCGACCTTACCGGCGACGTCTCGAAAACCGGTGAAATCTGGCGGCTGCGCGAGTACATGGTCGGACGCAGTTCGCCCGTCATGTTCAACGACTTGCTGTACTGCATCGACGATCGTGCCAAACTGTTCGTGCTCGACCCCAAGAACGGCGAAGTGCTCGGCCGGCGGGCGCTCGGAAAGGAAATGCGTGCCACGCCCCTCGTCGCCGACGGCAAGATGTACTGCGCGACCAGCAACGGTCAGTACTACGTGCTCAAGCCCGACGGTAATCAGGTCAAGGTGCTCAGCCAGGGTCGTCTGCCGACGGGCGAAGAGTGCCACGGCTCGGCGATCGTGTCGAATGGACGGATTTATTTGCCTTCGATGGAACATCTGTACTGCATCGGCACGCCGGACCATAAGCCGGCGCTGGCGGAGCGCCCCGCCGCGCCGCAGGAGAAGCCGGTCGACGAGGACGACAAGCCGGCCCACGTGCAAATCGTTCCGGCCGAGTTGCTGCTTCGTCCCGGCGATTCGCGGCAGCTTACCGTCAAGCTCTACAACTCCCGCGGCCAATTGCTCAAGAGCGAAAAGGTCGACGCGACGTTCAAGCTCGACGGTCCTGGCCGGATTTCGCCCGACGGCAAGTTTACCGCCGTCCCGGAAGGCGCCCACAAGGCGACGTACATCCATGCCAAGGTCGGCGATCTGGACGGCCTCGCACGGGTTCGCGTCGTGCCGAACTTGCCGTGGAAGTTCGACTTCTCGGACCACCAGGTGCCGATCACCTGGGTCAGCGCTCGCTATCGCCACATTACCCGCGCCGTGGATGGCAACGATGTGATGGTCAAGGTGACGACCATCCCCAAGGGCACACGAAGCATGTGCTTCTTCGGACAGCCCGACCTGCACGACTACACGATTCAGGCCGACGTGCTCGGGAACATCAAAGACAACAAAATGCCCGACATCGGCGTGATCGCCCAGGGCTACATTCTCGACATACGGGGCGCGTCGCAGGAATTGCAACTTCGCACGTGGGGCGCACAGATGCGCGTCGGCGAGACGATCAAGTTTCCGTGGAAGCCCAATGTCTGGCATACAATCAAGCTGCGGGCGAGCGTCGAGGACGGCAAGGCGGTCGTTCGCGGCAAAGTGTGGCCTCGCGAGGAAAAGGAACCGGCCGACTGGACGGTCACGCTTACCGATCCTCAGCCGGTCGCAACCGGCAGCCCCGGTCTTTTCGGCAACGCGACCGACGCGGAAATCTTCCTCGACAACATTACCGTAACGCCCAACAGCGCCGGCTAGCGCGCATACAATCGTAGTCGCCGCACGAACTCAATCCCTTGTCGATCGCCTGTCGCCCGCGAATTATTCAATCCCGCCTTACGACAATCCCACCGCTTCGCAGGATCTCAACATGAAGTCCGTACTTTCTTGCGGCGCGTGCCTCGTCGCACTCGCCGTCCTGGCCGTCGGTTGCAACCGCCCCGCGTCGACCTCGAATAAGGAGCCTGCCGGAAAAACCGCAGCGAAAGAGGCGGCCAAGCCGGAGGGGACGAAGCCCATAGCGGCGCAGCAGCCCACACCCGGCGAAACGAAACCCGATCAAACGCCGCCATCGGCTCAGCCGTCCTCAGAGCCGGCCGCGGCCACCGAGGAGAAACCGGCCGAGACAAAGCCCGCTGCGGAAAAACCCGCTGAAGAAAAGCCCGCCGAACCCGCTCCGGCCGAAACGCCGCCTCAACCGGCGGTCGAATCAAAGGCCGCCGACGAGTCTGCCGAGATTCCGGCCGGTCTGCCCGTGAGCGCGCCCAACGACCCCGAGCCGGCCGAGCACGAAAGCGACTACGCGCAGTGGGGCACCTCGCCCTTGAAGAACAACGTCTCGAAGGCGACTAACCTTCCGACGTTCTGGGACGGCGGTAAGGTCGATTTCAAGACCGGCAAACGCGACCTGGCGTCGATGAAGAACATCAAGTGGGCCGCGGCACTCGGTTCGCAAACCTACGCCAACCCCATCGTCGCCGATGGCCGTGTCCTGATCGGCACGAACAACGGCAACGGCTATTTGAAGCGTTATCCTGCGGACGTCGACTTGGGCTGCATGCTCGCGTTCACCGAAGACAAAGGCGAGTTCCTCTGGCAATACTCTTCCGAGAAGTTGCCCACCGGCAAAGTCCACGACTGGGAACTCCTCGGCATTTGCTCGACGCCGATCGTCGAAGGCGACCGCGCGTGGTTCGTCGACAACCGGGGCGAGGTCGTCTGCGTCGACACGCAAGGTTTCTACGACGACGAGGACGATGGCCCCATCATCGGCGAGTGGGCGCGGCTGTTCGATATCGCCAAGAGCGAAGACCCGGCCAAGGACGCCGTCGCGCCGCTCGTTTCGGCCTTCAAGGAGAACAAGCTTGGCGACGCGCTCGTCGAGCAGTTTGCGAAGCTCGAAATCCAGCTTCCCGACGGCGTCGAAATCAAGGCGGGCGACAAGCCCAACTCCTGGCTGATCGACACCGAGGTTTCCGGCGTCAAACGTTCGATTCGCATGGCGATCGAGGGACCGCGGCTGAGCGTCTATTGGAGAACGACGCCGGCCGACAAGCACGAGGCCGACGTCGTCTGGAAGCTCGACATGATGAAGGAACTCGCCTCGTCGCAACACAACGCCGCGAGTTGCTCCGGCGTGATCGTGGGCGATTTACTGTTCATCAGCACGTCGAACGGCGTCGATGCCCAGCACAACAACGTTCCCGCTCCCAACGCTCCTTCGCTCGTCTGTCTCGAAAAGGAGACGGGCAAGGTCGTATGGACCGACAATTCGCCTGGCGTGAACATCTTGCACGGCCAGTGGTCATCTCCGGCCGCGGCCGTTCTCGGTGGCGTGCCCCAAGTGATTTATCCCAACGGCGACGGCTGGCTCCGCAGCTTCCGCGCGGATCGAGGCAAGGACGGCAAGCCGGAATTGCTCTGGAAGTTCGACTGCAATCCCAAGGACGCGCTGTATGAAATCCGCGGCCTCGGTACGCGGAACCACATCATCGCCACGCCGGTCATTTACAAGGGCCACGTGTACATCGCCGTCGGCGAAGACCCGGAACACGGCGACGGCGTTGGCCATCTTTGGTGCATCGACCCGACGAAGCGGGGCGACGTGAGTCCCGATCTCGCTTACACGCGCGACGAAATGTCCAAACCGGCGGCCGAGCGCAAGCCGATCGAAATCGGCCGGCTCGACGACAGCCGCCGCCTGCAGACGATCGACGCTGCCAACGGCGAGGTCGCGGTGGCGAATCCCAACTCGGCGATGGTCTGGCACTACGCTTCGTACGACGTGAATCAGGACGGCGAAATCGACGACTTCCAGGAAACGATGCACCGTTCGCTGAGCACCGTGACCATCAAGGACGAAATCCTGTATACGTCCGACTTCAGCGGCATCATCCATTGCGTCGATGCCAAGACCGGCAAGGTCTATTGGACGCACGACATGCTCGGGGCGTGCTGGGGTTCGTGCCTCGTCGCCGACGGCAAAGTCTTCATCGGAGACGAAGACGGCGACGTCTACGTCTTCGCCCACGGCAAGGAGAAGCAATGGCTCAATCAGCACGCGACCGAGGAGACCAACCCCACGGTCAACATGGGCAGCTCCGTGCTCGGCACGCCGATCGTCGCCAATAACGTGCTCTACATCTTCAACAAGAACACGCTGTTCGCGATCGAAGCGCGGCAACCCGACCAGAACGCGGGCAAGCCCGACGCCGAGACGCCAGAAGCGGCCGGACAATAGAACCGCGGAAACCTTGGAGCAGCCTTCGGCCGCAACCCAAGTTCGGATGCGTGGGCAGTGGACAGCGAGCCGTTTGGCCATTTCGCTACAGACGTCAAAACCTCCGCAATATGCGAAGATCCGAGGCGTTCATAGTGCGGAGGTTTCACGGAGGCTCACGGAGTAGTTTGTTCATCGCGACCGAGTTGAGTTGAATGGGTAGTGGGCACCGCACGCGCTCGTGCGTGTACAGGGGACAAAACACGGTATGAAATATCGTTTGCTTGCGAAGAATTCAAGCATTAGTGGTACGGATAATTACGGATAAACGCACGAGACTCGCCCTTCAATCATCCGTAGCCACAGGCCGCGCTGGGTTTTCCATACTACAAGCGCCGGACTTCGTCGCACGCTGCGAAAATTTCAACTCTCGAAGCGGAATGAGCAACCTGCTCGCTGCTCACTGCGCACTCAACCGAATTCTGGTTGCGGCCGAAGGCCGTGCTGGGTAATCCGTGGTGTGCTCCAGTCGACTAAACTCTTGCGCATGTTTCATTTCGATTTGGGGCGCGGATGAGCAACACCTACTTGGACGACTTGTTCGGCTTCACCGGTCAAACGGCCGTCGTGATCGGCGGCAACGGGACGCTCGGCGCCGAGATCGCACGCGGCCTGGCTCGGGCCGGCGCGAACGTCGTCGTTGCCGGGCGAGAGTTGAGCCGCTGCGAAGGCGTCGTCGCAGAGCTTCGCGGCGGCTCGCGGGTGATCGCCGCGGCCATCGACGTAACCGAACATGCGACGATCGCGGCGCTGCTCGCCGCGTCGCTCCGAGAGTTCGGCCGCGTCGACGCCCTGGTCAATTGCGCGGGCGCAAATTCCGCGACGCCGTACTTCGACGTCAGCGACGAAGAATGGGATCGCATCCTGGCCATCAATCTCCGGGCGACGCATTGGGGCTGTCAGGTCTTCGGCCGCCACATGGTCGAGCGGGGCGGCGGCGCGATTCTCAACATTGCCAGCGTCTCCGCCGAAACGCCGCTCTCCCGCGTCTTCGCCTATTCCGCGTCGAAGGCCGGCGTACTCAGCCTGACGCGGAACCTCGGCCGCGAATGGGCCAAGGCAGGCGTGCGGGTGAATGCGCTTTGCCCCGGCTTCTTCCCCGCGGAACAGAACCGCGCGATTCTCGACGAAACCCGCGTCGCCGACATCCTCCGCCACACACCGATGGGCCGATTTGGCCGTCCGGAAGAATTGGTCGGCATGGCACTGCTGTTGCTTTCGCCGCGGGCGGGTAGCTTCATCACGGGCGGAACGTTTTACGTCGACGGCGGCTTCACCGCGATGACCATCTAGCCCTGCCACCATCTAGCCCTGCCACCATCTAGCCCCACCCTCATTTAGCCCCCGGTGAATACACCGGGGGCAAACGGCCCGGGTGCGCGATGGGGCAACGGGGCAACACCGGGTGAACCATGCGCTCTTGGGATGGGATTTCACATTGCCCCCGGTGTGTTCACCCGGGGGCTAAATGTTGGGCTTTCGTTTGGATTATGAGGGTTTTCCCGCCGTTTTTTGTAGGTCTATCCCACGGCCGCCGCGCGCCGTTTTGTTGCAAACCCTATTGGCTGCGTTTAGAATACGAGTCGTAGAGGTTGCCGAAACTGCGTAAGGTTTTCGGCGCCGTCGATGATCGGCGGCATTCTGGGAACGACAACGCTTGGGGGATTGCGGACCACGCCCCCGGGTGAGTCTTGCAGCGGGTGGCGCGAGCGTTCCCTGTTTTCATCGCAGCCAGGGCGGCCGCGTAGACCTTGATTTTGGCCTGTCCAGTTTGCCGCTAATGACGGAATGCCACGCGATCTAGCCTCCGCGCTCGGGGCGCGAGCAGTCTATTTCGCCGAGAAGAGACGCCGAGCCGCTTACGGCCGCACACAAGCGTAAGCCGGTCCGGCAGGATCGAGTTTTCATGCTCCGGGACGCCCCTCGCACGAGCGAGACTATCGACGCACTCGGCACACTTTCCCCGACGGGTAAGTGGGTGCTGGGACGCAATCCGGCCATCCGGCGGATTGCCAAACACGTCGACCGCGCCGCGGAAGTCGCCTGCACCGTGCTCTTAAGCGGCGAAACCGGCACCGGCAAGGAACTCTGGGCCCGCAAAATTCATGCGAGCGGCCCCCGCCGAATCAAACCGTTCATTCCGGTCAACTGCGCCGCGCTGACGGTATCGCTGGCCGAAAGCCAGCTCTTCGGCCACGAAAAGGGCGCGTTCACCGGCGCCGCCGGACGCGCGCTCGGCGTGTTCCGCTCGGCCGACGGCGGCGTCGTGTTTCTCGATGAAGTCGGCGAGATGCCGCTCGAATTGCAGCCCAAACTGCTTCGCGCGCTCCAAGAAGGCGAAGTGACGCCCGTCGGCACGTCGCGCCCCGAAAGGGTAAACGTCCAGATCGTCGCAGCCACGAATCGCGATCTCGAAATCGAAGTCGCCGAGGGCCGATTTCGCGAAGATTTGTACTATCGCCTCAATATGGTCGAACTGCGCGTCCCCGCGCTGCGCGAGCGGGCCGAAGACATACCCGAATTCGTCGAGTTTTTCTCCCGCGAATACGCCGCGAAATATCGCGCCGAGAAATGGACCCCCGCCGAGGACGAACTGCGGCAGTTTTGCGAATACGAGTGGCCCGGCAATATCCGCCAATTGGCCCACGTGATCGAGCAGTCTTACGTCCTCAGCTCGCGGCCCGAATTGCCGAATCGCAACGCATCCGGCGGTCGGAGCGAAACCCTGCCGTTCTTCGACCTTAACCGGTTGCGCACGGCGGCCGTGCAGCAAGCCCTGCGCACGACCGGCGGACACAAGGGCCGCGCCGCAAAGCTCCTGGGCGTGCATGCCAACACTCTGACGCGGCTTCTGGCCCAGATCGAGCGCGACGCGCGCGAAGCCGGCAGATCGCCTCGGCCCAGCGTAAACTGACGAGCCGCGGCACGCCGATTCTTTGGAAAATCCGCCCAAATCCCCGAAAAATGCCGCCCTAACAGAGGGCCAACCGCACCTTTCGGCCGGTTCCGGGGTTGTTGAATGTGGATGACATTGCCGGGACAGTCGACTAAAATACTAGCGACCTAGAGCGGCGGCCGCTTCCTCGCCGACGACGATCCTGCCTGCGGCCGCTCGATCCCTCCCGTAATCTCTCCCCGACATTCGGTAATTGCGAGGTCGTCCGATGGCGTGTGATGCGCTTATGCGCCGACGGAAGTCAAGCGTGCGCTCGGGCCGCATCTGGTGGGGCACGATCGCCGGCTTGGTGGTTGTCGGTGCGCTCGTCGCCAGCGGCGCCGCCTATTTCGGCGATGGCAGCGGCACGCAAACCGACGTCGCCGCCGCAATTCTGCAACCCGTCAGCCGCGGCCCCTTCGAACATTTCGTCGTCGAACGCGGCGAACTCGAAAGCTCGAACAATGAGGAGGTCCGCTGCCTCGTCAAAGCCGAAACCGGTACGGGCACCGCGATCTTGAAGATCGTGCCGTCCGGAAAATTCGTCAAGAAGGGCGACTTCTTGATCCAGTTCGACGATTCGGCCCTGCGCACGCAATTGACCCAGCAAAAAATCTACGTCGCCAACGCCCAAGCCGCGAAGACGCAGAACGAAACGGCCCTCAAGACGGCCGAAGCCGCGCTGCAAGAGTACATCAACGGCACGTCGAAGCAGGAGCAGGAACTCGCCCGCGGCGAAGTGTTCGTGGCCGAAGAGAATCTTCGCCGCGCCGAGGAGTACCTGCGGTTTGCCGAGCGCCTGGCCGCGGTGAATTACATCAACGCCGTGCAACTCGACGCCGAACGGTTCGCGGTGCAGAAGGCCGGTAAAGATCTCGAAGCGGCCAAGACCAAGCTCGACGTGCTTCAGAACCACACGTATCAAAAAATGGTCGCCCAGCTCAACGGCGCGATCGCCCAGGCCAACGCCATGCTCACGGCGTCGGAAGCGACGCTCGCGCTCGAATCCTCGCGGCTTCACGTGCTCGAAACCCAGGTGGCGAATTGCCGCGTCGTCGCTCCTAACGACGGTCAGGTCGTCTACGCCACGAGCAACGACCGTCGCCGTGACGAGCAAGTCATCATCGAGGAAGGCGCCATCATCCGCGAAGGGCAAACGGTTATCCGCCTCCCCGACGCGAAGCAAATGCAGGTCAAAGCGACGATAAACGAATCGCGGATCAACCACGTCCGCCCCGGCGCGATCGCCAAGATCGAACTCGATTCGAATCCCGGGACGTTCTACGACGCCTACGTTGAGTCTGTCGATGCCTTTCCGATGGCGGGCCGCTGGTCCTCGTCCACCAAGGAATACGGCGCGATCGTCAAGATTACGTCGCCCACCGACAACTTGCGTCCTGGCCTCCGCGCCAAGGTAACCGTCATCGTCAGCCGCGAACCCGACGTACTACAAGTTCCTGTCCAGTCGATCGTCGAACGCAATGGAATCAATTACTGCCTCGTCAGCAGCGACAATAAGCTCACCGCCAAGCCGGTCGAAATCGGGGCCAACAACGACAAATTCGTCGTCGTCCACAGCGGCCTGAGCGAAGGCGAACAGGTCGCTCTCGACGGAAAGCAGTACGCGGAGTCGGTGGAGTTCCCCGAGGCGCCCGAAGCGCCGGTGCTGGCCGACCGCGGTCGCGAACGTCGCAACGACGGTCGGCCCGACAACGGCGCCGCCAAACGCGGCCCCGGCCGCGCTCAAAGCGGCGGGTAATCTTCGAACCCGCCGGCCGGCGGTTCCCGATCTTTCGTTGCCATGCAGCTTGCCGCCCGCATCGAAGATTTGCGAAAAGACTACGTCGTCGGCGGCGAGGTCGTTCGCGCGCTCCGCGGCGTATCGATGGACGTGCCCGCCGGCGATTACGTCGCCATCATGGGCCCGAGCGGTTCCGGCAAGAGCACGCTCTTGAACCTGCTCGGTTGCTTGGACCGGCCCACTTCCGGCAATTTTTATCTCGCGGACGAAAACGTCGCCCGGCTCAGCGACGACCGCCTCAGCGAAGTCCGCGCCGCCCATATCGGTTTCGTGTTCCAGTCGTACAATTTGCTCCCGCAGATGACGGTCCTCGAAAACATCGAGGTGCCGCTGCACTATCGCGGGCGAATCACCGCGGCCGATCGCCGCCGCGTCCGCGAGCTGGCAGAGATGGTCGGCCTCGCCGAACGGCTCCAGCACCGGCCGATGCAACTCTCCGGCGGTCAGCAGCAGCGCGTGGCGATCGCGCGCAGCCTCGTCAACGACCCCGTGTTCCTCCTGGCCGACGAGCCGACGGGAAATCTCGATTCGCACACCACGGAGGAGATTCTCGCGCTCCTGGAGCGGCTCAACGACGCCGGCAAGACGATCATCATGGTCACTCACGAGACGGACGTCGCCGAACGGTCGAAGCGGATCGTCCGCCTCCGAGACGGCGTCGTCCAGTTCGACCGCCGCACGGCCCGCGGCGGCGGTTCGCCCGAACCCGTCGATACCGCAGCGCCACAATCCGTGGGTCAGCCGTAGGTCAGGCCAAGCGGGAACGCACCCGCGATCCTCGCAACGCCAATCCCGCGCCGGCCTGACGCGATCTGACCGTCGCCCGCACGTCGCGGTCAAAAATCGCGCCGGCTCACGTACCAACAGCCGATCCCGAGCATTGCCGACAGAAACAGCAGATTGCTCCACAGCGGCGTGTAGATGTCGAGCTTCTCTTCCGGCGCGTCGGGATTGCCGGGCACGGAGATCGTTTCCTTGCCGTAGAGAAAGTACGCGGTGACGTTGCCGAGCTCGCCCGGCTTGGGAAAGATCGTGTAGAGCGGTTTGATGAAGTACCAGTAAATCGCCTCGAACGTGCTGTACTCCGGCGTGAGACGCTCTTGCGCCTTGTGGTTCTCGTCGAGCAGCAGCAGATGGTTGAAGGCATACGCCGCCGCGAGCGTGCCGTCGGGAGACGCGGCAATCGCCGTCACGTTGCCCTGGGCGCCGCCGCCGAGCGGCGTGCCCGCCGATTCGCCGTCGGTCTCGTACCAGAACAGGCGTTGATCCTCGCGGCGCGCGGCGAACGACTTGCCGTCGGGCGCGAGGCGCACCTGCCTGACCACGGCATCGGCTTGGCGTTCGGCGAGCAACGCTAGCGCGTTGTCCTCAAGCGAAAACACAAGAATCCGCCGATCGTTGAGCGCGAGCACGACGCGGTCGCCGGCACAAGCCAGCGCGTCGGGGTCGCACTGTACGGCCGGCGAGACTTCGTAGCTCGCCGCCGTTTCATACCGCTTACCGTCGACGAGCCGCAACAGCCGCAGTCGGCCGGGATCGTACACGACCAGATCGGTCGACTTCCCCCGAGCCACAACGGCCGACGGCAACGCCCATTCCTCGGCTTCGTACTCCTGACATTCGAGCGTGGGAGCCGAGTCGCGGTTCTTCGCCTGCTCTGCCGACAGCGGCTTCGCATTCGCCGGGATTTCGAGAATCCCGCCCGATGAGAGCCCCAACACCTTGCCGTCGCCGCGCACGACGAGTTGCCGCACGTTCTTCGGCAGACGCCCGAGAATCTCCTGGCGCCAGCCGCTCTGCGCACTCGCCGCGAGCAGCCAGGGACCGGTATGCGCGCCCGACTTCTGCTCGAACAAATTGCCGACGGCGAGCAACCGTTTCGACACAGGATCGTAGATCGGCGGCGCGTCGAACCGATTTTCCCAAGGGGGCGCCGCGCCTTCACCCTCCCCGCGCGTAAACGCCTCGACCCAATTGCCGGCCTCGGCGTCCCACCGCTGAAACGCGCCGTGCGGCATACCCCACGCTCCGCGAAATGCCGCAAACCACGCGTCGTCCGCCGCCACGAGGCGGTAAATCCGCCGCGACGTCATCGCCTGCGCGTCGGAAATCCCCTTAGCCGTGCCGAGCGCAAAACAGATCGCCCAAAACACCATCGCCACCACGACACTGACGATCGCGTTCCGCCACAGCACGCCTGCCATTGCCGACACGGAGTAATAGATCGCGAACAAGAAGAACAACAATGGAATGCACCACAGAAAGCGGTGATTCCAATACCCCAGACGCAACCCGGCGATCAAATACAACCCGCCGATTACGTACGTCGACAGCACCAGAACGAACAGGCAACCGCCGACGAACTTCGCGAGGAAAACCAGCGACCGCGACACCGGCTTGCTCAACAACAAATCGATCGCCCCCGTCTCGAACGTCCGCGGCACAAACGTCGACGTCACGAGAATCGCGATGAACACGCCGAACACGCCCAAGATGTTGTCCGTGAAGAACGTGAGCGCGGGCGCGAGGATCTGCGATTTGTCGACCGGCAGCGACTCGTCCCAATCCCACGCGGCCCAGCCGATATACGATTTCGTTCCGGCGACGTTCAGGAACCGCCCCAAAGCCGCCTCGATCAGCAGCCGGTTGAGCCGGGCGACTTCCTTGTCGTGGAGCGCGTCGACGCCGCGGTCCAACAGCTCGGTCGCCTCGTCGTCGAGCTTGACGCCGGCCCAAGCTTCAGCCTGGTATAGGTCGCGGCTCGTGACCACGGCGTTGAGCGAGATCATCGCATTGCCCGACCGCGGAAAGCGAGGCGATCCATCGGCTGCGGGCTTGTCCTTGGAATTGGCGTCCTCGGTCGGCGCGGGCGGTTCGGTTTCCGGTGCCGCCGGCGACAACGCGGCGTCGATCTTCGCGATTTGCTTGCCGGGGCTTGGCTTCGCTTCCGCGGCCTGGCGATTGATTTCGCGAATCAAGCCGTCCTGGTCGCGAAAGTCCTGCCAATCGAAGCGGTTCGGCCCCCGCTCGACGATCGACAGCGGCGCAAGTCCCGCCAGGAAGACCGTCGCCATCGCGAGCAACACCCACATCGTCTTCGACACGATCGTCTCGCGAAAGGCGTCCACGATGATCGTCACGAATGCCCGCATCAGAGGATCTCCGCGTCGATGGGTTCGCCGGCCCCTCGCGCCGCGGGCAAGGGTACGGCGCGAAGTGGTTGGCCTTCCGCTTGGACCACTTCGAGAAACGTATCTTCGAGCGTCCGCCGTCGGCCGGTCATCGCCACGATGCTGATGCCCGCCCGGCGCACGTCGTCGACCGCCCGATCGACCGCCGCTTGATCCGCGACCGCCAATGTGACGTTCATTTGGGCGGCGATCTGTCCCGAAGCCAGCGGCGTAACGCTCGTCATATCGTGATTCGCCAGCGCACGCCGGGCCGCCGCTTCGTCCGCCGCGAGCGTGAACGTGAACTCCGCCTGCGGACCGCGGGTCAGCTCGTCCATGTTGCCGATCCGGCGGACCTCGCCGTGCGTAAGAATGGCCACGCGGTCGCAAACCAGCTCGACTTCCTGCAACAAATGGCTGTTGATGAAGATCGTTTTGCCGCGGGCTTTGAGGTTCTGAAGTAACACCCGCATCTCCTTGCGCCCGACCGGATCGACGCCGTCGGTCGGTTCGTCGAGAATCAGCAACTCGGGATCGTGGAGCATCGCCTGGGCGAGTCCGAGCCGCTGCTGCATGCCTTTGGAATACTTGCGCACGCTCGTCTGGCCCCATTCGGCGAGTCCGACCTGTTCGAGCAGCGCGGGCGTGCGACGGCGAACCTCGGCCGGCGACACCCCGCTCAGCCCGCCGAAATACACCAGGGCCGAGTTGCCCGTGTGATGCTGCGGAAAGCGATGTCCTTCGGGCAGATAGCCGACGCGGCGACGAGCGCGGCGATCGCCGACTTGCCGCCCGAGCATCCGCGCGCCGCCGGCGGTAATGTTCACGAGGCCCAAGACCACTTTGATGAGCGTCGTCTTGCCCGCCCCATTTGGCCCGAGCAGGCCAAAAATCTCTCCCCGCGGAATCGCCAGCGAGACGCCGCGCAAGGCTTCGATCCGCCGCTTGCCGAACAAGCCGTCGCGATAGGTTTTGCGCAGGTTTTCGACCTCGATCGCCGCGTCCACCGCCATGCTTCCGCTCCTCGCCCGTTATCACCGTTTCCGATGCCACGCTCGCGACGCCTATCGTGACCGATTCGTGCCCCCCGCACAACCGCCCGGCGTGCGTTACCCGGCGTAGGCCCGCTTAGTTTCACGCGGATTCGCGGGTAAACTCGCTGTAGGACGGATTTGCAATCCGTCCCGCCGGGCGAAGCGACATTCGCCATTCGTTGTTCGTCCGACGCGTACGACTCTTGTCGCGGACGGATGGCAATTCCGTCCTACATTCGATACGAGATTTGCCCAAATGCCCGACAAGTCTTTGCTTACCACCGACCGCCGCCACGTCGTCCATTCGCTGCACCACGCGCCGACCTGCGACCAGGCCCACATCTGGACCGGCGGGCGCGGGGCGATGCTCTACGACGAAAACGGCCGCGAATTCTTTGACGCCCTGGCCGGATTGTGGAACGTCGTCGTGGGCCACGGGCGTTCCGAGCTTGCCGCCGCCGCGTCACGACAAATGAACGCCCTCGCCTACGCCACGTGCTATGCCGGCAGCACGAACCGCCCCGCCATCGAATTGGCCGAAAAGCTGTCCGCGATCTTCTACCCGAGCATCAATCGCTTCTTCTTCACCTGCGGCGGGGCCGAGGCCAACGAAGCCGCCTTTAAAACGGCCCGATTCTTCTGGAAGGTCGCCGGCATGCTCGACAAAACGAAAATCATCGGCCGCACCTGGGGTTACCACGGCACGACGCTCGCCGCGATGTCCGCCACGGGCTTGCCGTCGTACTGGCCGTGGTTCGAACCGCGCGTGCCGGGCTTTTTGCATATCGAAAGCCCTTATCCCTACCGCTTCGTGCTGCCGATCACCGCCGCCAACGACCCGCGCACGCCCGGCCAGCTCGCCGCCGACTTGCTCGAAGAAGCCATCGTCCGCGAAGGGCCGGATTCCGTCGCCGCGTTCTTGGGCGAGCCGATTCAGTGCGTCGCCGGCGTCATCGTGCCGCCCGACGACTACTGGCCGCGGATTCGCGAAATCTGCGATCGCCACAACGTGCTGCTCATCGCCGACGAGGTCATCACGGGCTTCGGCCGCACGGGCGATTGGTTCGCCCTTTCACGCTACGGTATCGAGCCGGACCTCGTTACGTTCGCCAAGGGCATCACGAGCGGCTACTTCCCGCTCGGCGGGCTGGGCGTGAGCGATCGCATCGCCGCGGCCATTGACGAGCCGAACACGAGCCGCGCATGGATGCACGCCCACACGTATTCGGCCCATCCGGTCGGCTGCGCGGTCGCGCTTGCCAATCTCGACATCCTCGAGCGCGAAGGACTCGTCGAGCGGGCGGGCGAATTGGGCCGTTATCTCAATCGCCAGGCCGCCACGCTCGCGTCGCACAAGAACGTCGGCGAAGTTCGCGGCCTCGGTCTGATGACGGCGGTGGAAATCGTCGCCGACCGCGAAACCAAAGCCGAGTTCCCGCCGGAAGAGCGCATCGGCCCGCGAATCCACGAAGCCACACAGCGCAGGGGCATGTTCACCCGCATGCGCGGCGACGTCTACAATATCGCCCCGTGCTACAAGGTGGAAGAACGGCAGATCGACCGGATGATCGAGATCCTCGGCGAGTCGATCGCCGAAGTGCTTGGGTGAAAGATTAGACGTCGGAGCATTCACCCGAATCCTGAATCCCGAGTTCCGCGCCCCTCTCACAGCTTCCACATCAACAACAACAAATAATCCATATCGTTCGCCTTCAGCCCGTTCGGGGTGCTGTCGTAGCGATCGATCGCGCCGATCTTTAGGCTCAGGTTGCTGGCTTCGTCCAAGAGGCACTCCCAACTCGCGTCGGTCACGAGACGGTAGTTCTCGAACTCGCCCCACTCGGGCAGATACTCGCTCTTGATGACGAGCTTTTGCTTGGCCGTGATCTGGTGCTCGAAGTCGAGGCCGAGCAGGGCTTCCGGGACGTAGCTTTCGTCCGGGCCGCCGATTTCGTGCGACACGCCGGAGCCGAGCCGGCCGATGAGCGTCGTGGCTTCGGTCTTGATGAGCTTGTAGCCGACGCCGGCATGGGCCGCGAGCCGCAGGTCGAACGCCTTGAACTCGTCGTACTCCGCCGTGCCCGAGGCGAACAGCGTCCACGGCGATTCGCCGAGATTACGGTCGAGCTTGATCTTGCCGAGCGCGTTGCTCTGCGTTTCGAGCGAGTCGGCCGTGGTGTGAGCGTGCGAGGCTTCGAGCGTGAGCGTGTAGAGCTTGGTTTCGCGCTTGAGGTTGGCGCCCGCACGAAACGAGAATGCCTGCGCGTTGCCCTCGGAGCCGTTCATGCCCAGGTCGATGCTGCCGGTCCACGTCGGGCCGAGCCAATACTTGGGCTGATACCACGCCGAGAGCGGCTGAATCTCGATCGCTTCGGGGTCGGTCGTCAATTCGGACTCGTCGTTGTCGGCAGCGGGCGACGTCGGTGGTCCCGCGGGAACCGTGTCGGGCGGAAGCGTAGCCGCTTGCGGCGTCTCCAACGCGACATAGGGCATCTCGACCGGCGGCAATCTTCCGTTGGGCGGAATGATGCTCGGCGCGCCGAATTCCGAGACCGCCTGAGCCGATGTGGTCGTCGCCCATGCCGCGAGAACGACGTGGGCAAGCGAGCGCACCGCCAGCCGCCACGATTTCGTTAGATTGCGTTGCATCGCGAACCGCCCCGCTTCGTGCGCCTTTCGACCTTCGGCCCCAATCATCCGCGCTCCCCGTTCGGGGGCGGCAAACGATAGCAAAACGGGCAGAATCAGGCAAGAGAACGCGCGAATCGCACGCAGCGCGCGGTTTCGCCCACTGGCGGACACCCTCGTCACGACGAAACCGTAACTTCAGGCACGATTCGCACACCCGCCGATCCGTCGCGTTTTGCGGCAAATCCTCACGGTCGCGCTCGCAGCACCAACGCCGGCGGCGATGCGACGCGTTACGGCACTTCATTTGCACCCTCGTTCGTTGCCGAGGGCGCTCGCAGCGCCGAACTACGTCGGGGCAGCCAGTCAAGAAAGCGAGGTGTTGCCATGAAGACGAAAAAAATCCTGTTTGCGACGGACTTCTCGCCGTCCAGCGAAGCAGCCTTGGCAATGGCCGTTTCCTTGGCTCGCGAGAGCAACGCCACGTTGATGCTCGTCCACGTGCAAGAACCGCCGATGGCCTTCGGCGGCGGCGAAACCTATGTCGGTCCGCTCGAAACCGTCGAGGAATTGAGCAGCATGCTCGCCAACCTCGTCGGCAAAGATGCTGGTATCCCGGTCGAGCGGCGAATCGTGGTGGGCGAACCCGCACATGAAATCGTCGAGCTCGCCGAGGAAAACGACGTCGACCTGATCGTCATCGGCAGCCACGGACGAACCGGCGTCGCGCGCCTGCTCATGGGAAGCGTCGCCGAAGCCGTCGTTCGTCGGGCGAAATGCGCCGTGCTCACGGTCAAACAACCCGAGCACGCGGCCGTCGCCAAGTAACCTGCAATTAACCGCGATAGCTTGTTCGCAACAAAGGGCCAACGGCGCACGACCAGCGGCAACGGGCAGGTTGCAGCGGACTGTGCCGCGGGCCCTTCGTTGTTGTCGTGGCGGATGCGTGCGTACGGCCGGTCTGTAATGGGCGATGTCCCCAAAGGCCGCCGGCAAGGGGTAGCAGAAAGACTTGCCAGCCGCCGCGCGAGACGGTAAACCTTGCGTTCATCACTTCGACAAACTCTCGTCGCAAACTGAGCGCAGCAGCAGGCGACCGTCCATGAGCGACACGGGCCACGCAGATCGAACGCCAACCACTCGGGCGGAAGGCGAGGGCGAGGCTTCGCGCCGCGACTTTCTCGGCGCCGCGTCCACCGTCGCCATGGCCGGCGGTCTCGTCGCCAGCTACGGCACGCTGGCCTTCATGGCCGGCCGCTACCTCTATCCCGCCGAGGACCACACGAACGCCTGGCAATTCGCCGGGCTGGTCGACGAGATCACCCGCGAGAAATCGCTCATCTATCAATCTCCCGGCGGCGCGCGGGTGGTGATTGCCCGCCAAGGCGACGGCAACGCGGCCGAAGATTTCGTCGCGCTGTCGAACGTCTGTCCACACTTGGGATGCAGCGTTCATTGGGAGCCGCAAAACTCGCGGTTCTTCTGCCCCTGCCACAACGGCGCGTTCGATGCGACGGGCAGAGCATTCATGGGTCCACCCGCCGCCGCCAATCAAAGCCTCAAAAAGTTTCCGCTCGAAGTCGTCGGCAATTCGGCCGATCGGGATTCCGGTCCGAGTATCGCCCAGTGCCGCAGCCGTTCCGCCATGCAAGGAGGCGCCGAATACCGGGATCGTGGACAAGGAGGCCGCGCATGAGCGTGCAAGCTTGGATTGTCGAACGCATCCCGGTCAGCGGCGAGCAATTGCGCGAACTGACCAACGAGCCGGTGCCGAATCACCTCAAGCGGTGGTGGTTCTGCCTGGGCGGAACGCCGGCGTATCTGTTTCTCGTCCAGATCGTCACCGGCATCTTGCTGGCGTTTTACTATCAAGCCACGCCGGCGTCGGCTTACGAGTCGATCCGCTACATCACCGAAGAAGTAAACTACGGCTGGTACTTCCGCAGCCTGCACAAATGGGCCGCCACGTTCATGATCGCCGCCGTGATCTTGCACCAGATGCGGGTCTACTTCACCGCCGCCTATCGCCGTCCGCGCGAGGTCAATTGGCTCATCGGCATGTGCCTGTTGATGGCGTCGCTCTTGACCGGTTTTACGGGCTACAGCCTCGTCTTCGAGCAGCTCAGCTATTGGGGCGCGACCGTGGCCTCAAACTTATCCGACGCCGTGCCCGTCGTCGGACCGATCGCCAAGGAAATGCTTTTGGGCGGCGTAACGTATAACGAGCACACGCTGTCGCGGTTCTATATTGTCCACGCGGCGATCCTGCCGGCGGCGATGATCTTGCTGCTGGTCGTGCACATTTCGCTGATTCGGCTGCACGGCGTCACGGAACTACGATCGGCCGACGATCCGGTCGACAAACCGACCCACTTCAATTTCTTTCCCGACCATTTGTATACGGAGATCATCGTTGGCCTGGTGTTGATGGTGTTGCTCAGCGCGCTGGCCACGATTTTGCCCGCGGAGCTTGGTCCCAAGGCCGATCCGCAAACGACGCCCGAAGTCATCAAGCCGGAATGGTTCTTCTACGTGTCGTTCCGCTGGCTGAAGATGTTTTCGCTGACGTTTGCCGTGCTCAGCACGGGCTTCATCGTCGCGGCGATGTTCGTCTGGCCGTGGATCGACTCGTTGCTCGTCCGCATCACGAAAAACCGCGACGCCAGCGTCTACGTCGGCATCGTGGCTACGATGTTGCTCATCGGCTTGACTGTCGTGGAAGCCGTCTTGGAACACTGAGAAGAGAGGTTAGAGGTTGGAGGTTAGAGGTTAGTGCATGACACGTGCGCGAATCTCCGACTTTGCCTCCCCGAATCCCGAATCCCGAATCCTGACCCCCGCGTCCCATGACCATCACCCAAAGCGTCGACCAGGTCCTCCAGTCGCGCGAGTTGCTCGGCAACACGTTTTACGACGTATTCTTCCGCCGATACCCTGAGGTGCAGCGGTATTTCGCGGGCGTGAATCTCGTGCGGCAAGGCGTGCTGCTGACGATGGCGCTCGTCGTGATCGAGCAGTATTACACCAGATCGTACCCGGCGACGCACCATTACTTACAGCATCTCGGCGCGCGGCACGGCGAACGCGGCATTCCCGCGTCGACGTATCCGCAATTTCGCGACACCTTGCTCGAAACGCTGTCCTTGTTCCACGGCGACGATTGGACCAAGGAACTCGCTGCCCAGTGGCACGCTGCCATCGACAAGACCTCGCAAGCCATGCTCGAAGGCTACGACAAACACGTGATGAAATGAGAGGTTGGAGGTTAGAGATTAGAGGTTAGGACGGGCGATTCTCCAACCTCCGATCTCTAACCTCAAACCTCCCGACCCCTGATCCCCGACCCGCAACCCTCGATCATGTCTCTCAAAGCCAAACAAGCCATCATCGCGGTCTTGGGACTCGCGTTCCTCGTGTCGCTGATCTTCGTGCAATACACGGAAGTCGCGCGCAAGCGGCAGGAGGCCGGACTGGCCGTAAGGCCCGTTTCCGTGCCGTTGTCGTCCGAACGCTGTTACGAGTGTCACAAGAACACGACGCCGGGGATCATCGACCACTGGGTCGGCAGCACGCACGCCGAAAAAGGCGTCGGTTGCGTCGAATGCCACCAGGCCGAGACCAACGACGCGGACGCCTTCAATCACTACGACTACACGATCGCCACGATCGTCACGCCTCGCGACTGCTCGAAGTGTCACCCGAAGGAAGCCGAGGAATTCGCCAACAGCCACCACGCCAAAGGCGGCAACATTCTCGCCTCGCTCGACAACCTGCTCGCCGAAACGGTCGAAGGACACCGCGCGCCGTTCAATCCTCATTCGCCGACGCCCGGCCGCGACGACATCAAAATGGTCAACGGCATGGCCAGCGCCGAGACGGGCTGCAAGCAATGCCACGGCAGCAAAATCGCCCTTGAAGGCAAGGACGGCAAGCTGATTACGCTCGACGACCTCAAGCCCGACGACAAAGGCAAGCCGACCAACGTCGCGGCCGTGTCCAACATCAAGCGCGACGCGAATCTCAAGCCCGTGTTGCACTCGACCACCTGGCCGAACACGGGCATCGGCCGCTTGAATCTCGACGGCTCGCGCGGATCGTGTTCGGCGTGCCACTCGCGGCACGATTTCTCTCCCCGCCGAGCCCGCCAGCCGGAGAACTGCGGCAAGTGCCACCTGGGTCCCGACCATCCGCAGAAGGAAATCTACGAAGAATCGAAACACGGCGTCGCCTATCGCGACCTGCACGCCAAGATGAACCTCGACGGCGAAACGTGGATTCTCGGCAAAGACTATTCGCAAGCCCCGACTTGCGCCACGTGCCACATGTCGGGCCATTCGCGCAATAACGGCCGCGTCACGCACGATCCCGGCGAGCGGATCAGTTGGACCAACCGCCCGCCGATCAGTTTGCTGATGGATACCGACGCCAATCACGCGGTCGTCAAGGAAGCCGACCCGTCGAAGCGCGCGGCGCTCATCAAGAGCACGTGGCAAGAAAAGCGGCTCGCCATGCGGCAGGTGTGCACGCATTGCCACACCGAACCCTACGTCGATGCGTTCTACAAGCAATACGACGACTTCGTGGTGAACTACAACGAAAAGTTCGCCAAGCCGGGCACGAAGATCATCAGCGCCCTCCGCGACGCGAAGCTCATCACGCCGCAGGAGTTCGACGAGGAGATCGAATGGACGTGGTTCTACCTCTGGCATCACGAAGGCCGCCGCGCCCGCCACGGCGCATCGATGATGGCGCCGGACTACGCCCACTGGCACGGCATGTACGAAGTCGCCGAGCGGTTCTACATGCAGTTGATCCCGCAGGCCCGCGAACTGGCCGAGCACGCGGAAAAAGACGGGAAAGGCGACGCGGCGACGGCGGTCCGCAAGGTGATCGACGACATCCTCGCCCGGCCCGAGCACCAGTGGTTCGAGTCGCAACTCAAACCCCAGGGCGAAGCCGCCGCCTCTCCGCCGGCCGGCGATGCCAGCCCCGCCAAAGTGCCGGACGCGGACGACGCCGCAACGCCGCCCGGCGGCGATGCCGCGGCCGACAAGCCGAAAGGGGATTGATCGGCCGCTGTGCGATCTCGGGCGCGCGAGGTCGTGCTCCGCGCGCCTTTGCTCTTGAATTCGCACAGCCGCCACGCGGTCCACGGTGACGGCCCGGTTGTGTCGGCGCCACGGAAGCCCGCGTTCCTCGCGGGTTCTTGGTCGCCTCGTCGATGCCGCGCCGCAAAACTTCTTCGATCCGCGGCTTTGGCACACTGCCTGCGTAACGACGAACGACACGACAACGTGCGCCGTCCCAATCGTCCCGATCTCCGCAGGATTAGCCCATGTCCACCATCTCCACCGGATTCGGTCCCGACCTTTACGACGACGGCCGCGAACACCCGGTCTGGCGCTCGTTCAACGAAAGAAAACGCCGCGCCCTCGTGCAGGAAGACGTCGGCGCCGGCCGAAGCGTCGGCGCGGTGCTCATCGGCATTGTGACGTTCGGCCTCTTGCTCGGCACGACCGCGGTACTAATTGCGTGCCTGTGACTTCCGCTTCATGCACGCTCTAAAAGCTGTAGGAGGCGAATCCTTTCGCCGACGGAGCGCTTGGTGGCGCCCTTCGGCGAAAGGATTCGCCTCCTACAAATGTTTCGGATGCCATCGGCGGCTAATCCTACTTCTCACCCGCGCCGTCCTTCGTCCCGCCTTCGTGGCCGATGTCTTCGGGCTGTTCGCCCGGCTTGAGGCCCGGCTTTTCGAGATTCTTGTTGGCGTCGCTCTTGTTGGCGTCGGCGGCAGATTTGTCGCCCTCCGCCGCGCCCTGCTGCTTATCCTTGTCGCTCACGACGCTCTCTTCGCCATTCTTCTTGGCATCGGCGCCTTCGGCGGGCGTCGGCTTCTGCGTCGTCACCGGCCCGGGCGCGATCGGCTCGATCCGCTGCGTGGTGATCGGCTGGCCCGTACACGCATCAATCGGCACCCACCGCGCTTCCACGCGCTCGGCATACCGCGTTTCGCGCACCGGCACGACCTTCTCGACTTGATACGGCACGTCGACCGTCTCGTTCACGGGCACGCGCTTGCACACGCGCACCGGCATCCGCTCTTCGCGCACTTCATCGACGTATTTGAGCGTCTGATACGGCACCTTCCGCGTGACGACCTTTTGCACGTAGGTCGTCTGCGGCTTTTGCACTTCGACGACCATCGGCTTCCATGTCCGCTGCGTCACCATCTGGGCCGGCGTCTGCTCGGCGACGAACGAGTAGCCGCCCGGCTGCAAGTACATCAGCCCGGTGATCGGATCAACCACCCAACTTGGCGGAGTATAGACGGGCCGATTAACGACGACGCCCGGCTGACAGACTTGCTGCTCTTCCCACTGGCCGCGGTCTTCGTATTCCGTGCGATAGGTCGTCTGCGGTTCGTAGGTGACGTAGTTCTCGTCGCGCTCTGCCGTTTCATATACCGGTTTGCGCACCGTGTAGCGGCGGACTTGTTCCTGGTCTTCCCACACTTCCTTGTACGACACACGCGTTTCCTTGCGATAGTGCGTTTCGTATTGCAGGCGATACGTCGTCACTTCCTGCGGATAGCGGACCGTGTGGTATTCGAGCCGATGGGTCGTGTGAACCGTCTGTGCGGAAATCGGCGCGACCGCGAACAACGTCGCTGCGCAAGCACAACACCAGCGCGAGAAGAGACTCATTGCATTGCTCCTTACCTACCCGTGGGTCGATGAGTGTGTTTGGAATTCGGCGATAGGGTGGACTTGCCGCATACGACGTACCAACGCGAGAAATTGCGGCGCGTTCCGGTCTGCGCAAACCAGCCGCGCACGAGCACGTCGCGGCTCACTAGGTGAGTCTGGCAAACGATTGAGCCGCACGCAAACAGTTTATTTTGACATCCGGCGTGCGCGTCGCTGCAAACCCAAACGCCGCCGTGAGATACGGCGAGAGAAAAAAATTAAAGTCGCGGAGCCGCCCGGCCGAAACCGCCCAATCGTTAAAGTCAGCAAACCATTACGAATAAACGAGTTATGTAGGCGAGCCGATAGACATTATCCAACAGGGTTCCTTGTACTCCGCCCGCTATGTACGGCACTTCCCGTGGCTTTCTCGCGGCGCTCAGTGGTCGTCGTCGGCCGCGCCCGTCGAAACGAGCGATTGTCCGGCCGAACGAATACCCTCGTCGTGCGCCTGGCCGTCGCGCTGCGTCTCGTTCGGCTCGACCGTTCCGCCCCGCGTCCGCAGCGTCGGCTTGGGATCGTTCACATATTCGCCGAGCATGAACACCTCGACCCGCGAATTCTGTAGATGCCATTCCGATTCGGTGTCTTCGTCGTAGGGTTCCGACGTGCCGGCCTGACTGAGCCGAATCCGCTCCGGCTCGACTCCCTGCTCGATCAGGAAGTTCATCGTCGCCACGCTCCGCTCATAACACAGCCGCCACATCTCGGAAGTCGACGCTTGGTTGCCCGCCGGGCGGCGCACGGCGTGTCCGCGGATTTCGATGCGGTTCGGCTTGCCCAGGAACAGCTTACTGATGTCGACGAGCCGCGTCTTGCTCCAGTCGTCGAGTTCGGTGGAATCGTTCGTAAAGCGGACCGTCGCGCCGATGAGCGCCCGATTGCCTTCGTGCAGGATGAACAAGTTGGGATTTGCCCGCGTCGGTTTCCGGCTTTGGTCGTCGTGCTGTTCGAGGTCGGCTTCTGCGGCGCCGTCGCCGCGTCCCTGCGCGCCTTTTCCGTTCTTGACGAAGGGCGCGTCGCCGACCCGCTTCGACGGGAGAAACGAGATGCTGCTGCCCGCCTTCGTCGACACGCCCGAGGGCTTGCTCGCCGTGCCGTGCGGATCGCTGAAGTATTGCGACACGGCCTGGCGCACGGATTTGCTCTGCGCCGTGATCCACATGACCATGAAAAAGGCCATCATCGCGGTCACGAAGTCCGCGTAAGCCACTTTCCAAGCGCCGCCGTGACCTGCCATGACTCAAGCGTCCATCCGGAGTTACGGTTTTGACGGAGAATGCAAAATGCAGAATGAAGAATGAAAAATGTACGATGCACGACGGCTATGGTGATTCTTCATTCTGCATTCTTCATTTCCTACGATGCTTCGACTTCTTTGAACATCGCGTCCAATTCTTCGCGCTTGGGCCGGCAGTTGCTCGTCACGCCGCGCCGCGACTGTTCGATCGCCACCTTCGGCGGCAAATCGTTGACGAAGCCCATGACCGCCGACGCCGCGGTGCGAAAGAACGCGAGTTCTTCTTCGCCGAGAATCTCCATCCGGCCGGCGAGCGGCCCGATGAAGCCGTACGACAGCAGAATACCGAGGAACGTGCCGACGAGGGCCGCGCCGACTTTGTGGCCGATTTCCTCGACCGGCCCGTCGATCGCCGCCATTGTGATCACGATTCCGAGCACCGCCGCCACGATCCCGAAACCCGGCAGACCGTCGGCCGTCTTCTGCAGCGCCCCGAGCGGCGCGTGGTGCTCTTCGCCGATGACTTTGATTTCGGTTTCCAGGAGTCCCGCGAGCTGATCGGGCTTGGCCGTGCCCTCGATGATCGGGGCCAGCGCGCCGCAGATGAACTCGGTCACGTGGTGATTCTTGGCGATCCGCGGATATTTTTGGAAGATCTTGCTCTCGTGCGGATTGGACACGTGCGATTCGAGCGCCATGAGCCCGTCGCGTCGGCCCACGCGGAGCAGTTCGTAAAGGCACTTGAACAGCTCGCCGTACATCGCCTTGTTGAACGGCGAGCCCTTGATCGCGCCGATCATGCCCTTGACCAGATCGACCATGATCTTCTTCGAGGTCATCGTGATGAGGGCGCCTAGGGCGCAGCCGCCGATCGTCACGAGCTCGAACGGGTGAATGAGCGCGCCGACTTCCCCGCCCGACCCGATAAATCCGATCAGGACGCACGCGATGACGATCACGCTTCCGGCGATGACGTTCATGCTAATCCATTGGCTCTCCCGCGCGCGAGGGCGAGGGTACGACCGGTCCGTTCCGCCAGACCGGCGTCCGCGCGCGGTAAGTTGTCCCCAACGGTATGTAGCTTATGGACAAGCGCCATGTCGCCGAATTGCGACGCACGGCGGGTGCTTTCGTAGGGGTCGTGTCGGATGTGCCGCGCACAGACACGGTCTGTTCGTCGCATCGCTAGAACCATCGCGACCGGCCGTCGCGTGCGGAGACGATACGCACCGCGTGTTTCGCGTACGCCGTCTCACCGAACTCCCGCGGCAACGAGATCTTGAAAGCCAGCTCTTCCCCGGCCGGCAGCGATTCGTAGTAGTTCAGCTCCTGGCCTGCGTCGGTAAGCTTTCCGGCGGCGTCTTGAAACTCGACGTGGAACACGAAATCCTTCCACTCGATATCGCTCGAGTTCTTCACGCGGCCGATGACCGCCACCGTCGGGCCGCTCTCGCCGTTACCGAACTCAATACGCGACGAAACGACCTCGACCTGATCCTCGAACTCCGCAAACGGTTCGCCCTGGTCGAGCATGTTTAGGAAGAACAGGGCATAGCCGCCAAAGATCAATGCAAACACGGCGATTGCCGCGGCAGGCGGCGTCCAGGAAGCGCATTGCGCAAGTCGCGTCTGAAAGGCGTGGCAATACGGACACTTCCGCGCCGCCGCGGGAATGCTCATACAGCACATCGGACAGGACTTGCTCGCCAAATCCGTCGCCATCTCGCTTTACCGCCTTACTACCCGGTGCCTACGGCCCACTTTTTCCCAAATCCCGAGTCCCGAATTGCGCCCCGATCCCCGATCCCCGATCCCCGACCCTTACTTCTCCGGCCACCTCAAATGCTTGTGCAAAAACTTGAACGTCCCCTGGCCGTTGATCGTGTGCGGCCCAACGAACCACTCGATTTCGCACCGCTCGCCGATGCCGAGCCGGGCCGCGTAGTGGTGCCGCACCTTGGCGAACTCGTGGGCCACCGTTTCGTCGCTGGCCACGCCGTCGAAATGCCCTCGCTCGACCATGAACGGCCGCGGGGCGATCAGGGCCGCCATCTCGGCGTAGTTGAACGTGTTGGCCAGGTCCCACTCGAAGATTTCGTACTCGCCGCTCCAGACGTAGCTGTGCGGGTTGCGCGTCGAGGCGTTCTTGTCGACCCATTCGTTGAAATCGGCCGAGCAAATCGAAAGGCAATAGTTCTTCACCAAGGGCGGAATCCGCATCGCGCTCTTGCCGCCGTAGGAGAGGCCATAAAAGCCGATCCGCTCGCCGTCGACGAAGGGCAGCGTCTTGAGCCAGTCGGTGATCTGCTGATGCTGCGGCACGATGACCGAGAACAGCGTCTTGCCCAGCGGGTTGGCCTTGCGCTGGAGCGAACGGAAGCGGTCTTGAAAGATGTACAAGTTTTGCGGAGCGAACGTGATGAAGCCGCGCTCGCAGAGCTTGGCGGCAAAGTCGTGATAGGCGTCTTTGTTGCCTTCGATCACGTCCTGCGGCCGGCCTTCGAGACCGTGCTGACAAACGACGACGGGCCGCCGCTCTCCGGGCTTCAAATCCTTCGGCACGAGCAGCACACCGTACGCGATCACGTCGGGGAACACGTCGAGCACGACTTCGTAGCCGATCCACTTCTCCTTGTCGTAAGCCTTCCGCGTCCGCGGATTCGCCGACAGCAGCGGATCGTCGAAGCGGCCGATTACGTCGTTGTAAAACTTCTCGCGATACTCGTCGGCGACTTTTTCGTACGCGGCCAGGTCCTTCGTATTCGCGGCGTCGTAGAGCCGCTTCATGTATTCGTTGCGAACGAACGGACTTTCGCGAAGGACGAGCTGCGTGTGCCGATCGATCTCGGCGATCTGTCGGGATTGCCGATCCCTGTCATCGAGAACCTTGCCCGTAGTTTCCGGCGGCTTTTTATCTCGCCAGAGTTCCGCGGAAAACCGTGACTTTTCATTCTTAGGTTTGTTTGTCAACGTATCGAGAAACTTCACGATCTCTTCCGAAGAAAATGCCTTGCCGGAAGTTTGGTAGTTGAACTCTAACGTGCCAATGGATTCAGCTTTCAGGATTGCACGAGCTTCACGAAACTCAGTGAGCAGCTTGATCGCTCCAGGTCGTTCCACTCGCCCGGGGGCGCCTCCTTCTCCGACGACTCGGTACTTCGGGTACTCAATGCACTCTAGTTGGCAGTCGCGAAACCCGAACATCGCAGCGAATTCCGCGTCGCCAAACTCTTGCTGCAGTGCGAAAACATTCCGATCAATTGGCTGCGACCAAAGTGTGTCTATCGCGCCGAAGGAACCACTGCAATAAACTGAATCGATGCGAGGATCGAGCGCACCTGTAAGGAGTGCGAGCATCCCGCCTTCAGCAAATCCAACAACACCGACACTCGGTGCCGCGGGAGTCGCGTACCGTCCTTCATTCTTCAACCAGTCGATCAGCCCTAGAACTTTTTGCACCTCATAACCGACCAAGTGGCGGCCCACTTCGAAGCCGCCGCGATATGAATATTCGCGGTTCGTAAGTGTCGCACGGCCATTGCGTTGGTTGAGTTCGCGGCTGATGATCGTCGGAATCACCACGCGACAACCAGTTTCTGCAAGTCGCCGGGCAAACTGTGACTCCGGAGGTAGCCCTTCTCTCAACCCGACGATTTTCTCCGGCGTCTGATCCGCGTCGGGAATTGCGATCACATCCGCGATCGGCTTCCTATCTCCTGTCGGCACGCATAGCAGTCCCTCGCCGTAAACGATCGTGTCGCTGCGGTTCGGGTCGGGGTCTTCGAGGACCGGCCAGCGGATGGCGTAGATTTCGTAGTTCTCGCCTTTGCCGACGAGGGCCGATTGCTTCGTCGTCGCGGCGAGTTCCGGGGCGTCGAACTTCACCCGGGCGTCGCGGATGCCGAGGATGTCGGCGAGGCGTTTGCGGTTCGGCTCGATCGACTTGTTATATGCCTCGGCCGACGAGAAATCGCGCTTCCAATGCCGCTCGCGCTTGGCCACCGACTCGTCGATCTTGCGGAGCAGAAACTTGTCGACGCCGTCGACGAGCTGCGATGCGATGTCGCCTTCCATCGTGAGCGGCTCAGTCCCGGCGAGCGGTTCCGGCTTCGGTTCGGCGGAAAAAGCGGAACTTCCGGCGGCCAGCGCGCATCCAAGGGCAATGACGGCGGGTACAACGCGCCTCACGGCCGTACTCAAAAACAGCTTGGTTAGTTTTTTAACGCAGAGGTCGCAGAGGACTCGCAGAGGTCGCAGAGAGGAGCGTAAGTTGAATGCTTCGACATCTGTGGCCATCTGCGAAATCTGTGGATTAGTACTCGTTCGGGACATCGTTAACCTCCGCCGTCGTTGTCTTGGATCCTGGTAAATGGGCGTTGGATTTATTTGCGCTGTCACGATGCTAGCTGCTCGCCCCAGCGGTGGCAACAAACACGACCATGACGCCGACGGTGATAGACTGTTTGCAGCGAGTTACAATATCCCGGTCGTTTGCGACCAGTTCCACGAACTCTTGTCTGGTTACCGGAGCACTTTCATGCGCCGCTTTGCACGTGTGCTGACGTTTGCCTTGCTGTGGGTCATGGGATTCGCCGCCGTTGCCTGGGCCGAGAAAGTCGACATGTCTCCGGAGGAACTTCGCGAGACGGCCACCCACATCGTCGTCGGCAAGGCGGAGCAGATCTTCGCCCGCACCGAGAAGGCCGGCAACTATGAGTACACCCGCTACGTTGCCGAGGTCCGCATCGCCAAGGTCGAAAAGGGCGACGGCCTTAAGCCCGGGGAGTTGATGTATGTACGCTACTGGCGCAAGCGCTGGCTCGGTCCCGGAAACCCGCTGCCGGACACCAGCGGGCATCGCGGCGAACCGGGCGCCGGTCAAACGCTCCGCATCTACGCCGCCAAGAATGCCTACGACGGCTTTGGCACGACCAAAGACGGCGGTTATAACGTCATCGGCGCGAACGGGTTCGAGGCGCTCAAAAGCGACACTCAGAAGTGAGCGACGCGATGACGGAAATCGAAGAACCGCTACTGACGCAACGTATCGGCGTGAGATACGGCGCCTCGTACATGAGTTGGCCGATGGGGCGGATCGATGTTCACCTCGGTCGGTTCACCGTGAATGGTGCACGGTTCACGCGCGAGAACGTAGTGGCGCTGGTACGCCACCACGGATTTTTGTCCCGCGGAATTCGAATCGTTCATCGCAATCCGAACACATCGCCAAAGATCTGTATTTTCTCGCTCAACCCGAACCGCCTGGAAACTGCCCTGCGCGGCGCGGGTTTCGATGTCGTCGAAACACTGGCGGAGCCGGAAACGACGACTTGAGCGCGAGGCGTAGGCAACTACTCCGCCGGTTCGTCGCGCGAGAAGTCCGGCTCTTCCTCGCGTTCGATGGGCAGGCCGTAGCGCTCGTCGAGCCAGCGGCGGAGGTCAATCTCCCGGCACCACGGCGAGCAGAACGGCAGCGACGGCGAATGCTGTGGGTCGAACGATTGTTCGCAGATGGGGCAATGCTGCTCGGGCATGATGGCTCGCTAGTGGCCCTTGGGCTTGGATTTCTTGTCGCCCTTGGCCGGCTTCTCCGGCTTCGCCGAATCCGACGACTTCGACTCGCCGGACTTGCCTTCCGACGACTTGCCTTCCGACTTCGACTCGCCCGACGGTTTGTCGGCCTTGGCGGCTTCCTTGTATTTGTCGCTGCGGTAGTCGGTCGTGTAAAAGCCCGAGCCTTTGAACACGAGGGCCGCGCCGGTGCCGAACAGCCGCCTTAGCTTGTTCTTGCCGCATTCGGGACACTTCTTCAAGAGCGGCGAGGTGATCGTCTGAAAGTGCTCGAACTCGTGTTCGCAAGCGTCGCAGTGATAATCGTAAGTTGGCATATCGTTCGAACGTGAGAATACGTTGGTTCTTTAAACACAGCGGGCACGGAGGGCTTCACAGAGAAACACGGAGGGGAATTCTAGTGATGATTGATGAACGCGGAACGATGAATGATGAACGCCATTCGGTATTCGCATTCCGCTCATCATTCATCGCTTATCAATCATCAATCGTCACTTGCACTCGCGTTCCTCCGTGCTCCTCCGTGCAACCTTTTGTGTTCTCTGTGCTTAGGAATTCGTCCCCGGCCCGCTCGACACGATGACTTGCGTCGGCCGGACGACGCGGTCGTGCAACTGAAATCCCGTCGTGGCTTCGAGCAGCACCGTGCCGTGCGGATGTTCTTCGGACGGCTGCTGGGCGATCGCTTCGTGGACGTTCGGGTCGAACGCCTCGCCGTGGGCCGGAATTCGCTTGCAGTGATGCCGGGCCAGCACGTCCTCGAACTGCGAAGCGACCATTTGCACGCCCGCGAGCAACGCGGCGACGTCCGACGTTTTTTCCGCCGACTCGGCCGCCCGATGCAGGTTGTCGACCACCGGCAGCAGGTCGCGCATCAGGTTCATGTTTGCGTACCGCAGCGTGTCGTCCATCTCGCGCTGGATTCGCTTGCGGTAGTTGTCGAGTTCCGCCTGCGTGCGGAGCGCGCGGTCCTTCGTTTCCGCGAGTTCGGCGCGAAGCTGGTCTACCTCGCTTGCCGATTCGATCGCCGCTGTTTGTTCGTCCGTCGCGAAAGCTTGGTCCGCGGCTTCGTTTGGCGGCTTGCCGCCGGTTGTTTTGTTCGGGGTCGTCGGTTTCATGACGCTTTCTCCTGCTCGGCCTCTTCGCGCCGAATTTCATCGCGGGGCATCACATAGTCGCGGAGCCGCTCGAGAAAATTCTTCCGGTGCGGGCTGACGTTCGTGTGTTCCACCTCCGCCAGATCGCGGAGCAGCTTTTCCTGCTTCGCCGTGAGCGACTTGGGAACTTCCAGATCGAGTTGTACGTGCAAATCGCCGACCCGGCGGCCGCCGTGCGGATCGGGCATCCCGCAGCCGCGGAGCGTGAGAATATCGCCCGGTTGCGTGCCCGCGGGAATCTTCACCTCGCGACGGCCGTCGAGCGTCGGCACTTCGATTTCCGCGCCGAGGCAGGCCTGCGTATAGTTGATCGGCACGCGGCAAATCAGATGTGCCCCTTCGCGCTGGAACAGCGGATGTTCGCGGACCGTCAGGAAGCAGTAACAATCGCCGGGCGGGCCGCCGCTGGGGCTGGGCTGACCTTCGCCGGGAACGCGGATGCGCATGCCCGTGTCGACGCCGCCGGGAATCGCGACTTCGCGAACGACTTGCTCGGCGACGTAGCCCTGGCCCTTGCAACCTTTGCAGGGGTCCTTGACGATGGAACCCGCACCGCGACACGCCGGGCACGTCGTCTGCACGCGGAGGATGCCGGCCTGCTGCACGACCTGTCCACGGCCGCCGCAGTAGGTGCATTGCTGCGGCGTCGAGCCGGGCCGCGCGCCCGAGCCGCCGCAATCGTCGCACTTGCGGCTCCGCTCGAAGCGGATCGTTTTCTTGCAACCGCGAGCCGCTTCGAGCAAGTCGATCGTCACATCGACGCGCAGATCATCGCCTTTGCGCGGTCGCCGGCGGCTGCCGCCGCGATTGCCGAACATTTCGCCGAACGCGCCGCCGCCGAAGAAGTCGCCGAACGCTTCGAAGATGTCCTCGATGTCGGAGAAATGCCGGCCACCGCCCTGTCCGCCGACGCCGGCATGACCGAACTTGTCGTAGCGGCTCCGCTTTTCGGCATCATTAAGTATTTCGAACGCCTCGGCCGCTTCCTTGAATCGCTTGACCGCCTCTTCGTCGCCGGGGTTCTTGTCCGGATGGTTCTTAATCGCTGCCTTCCGATAGGCCTCGGAAATCTCCGCGTGCGTAGCGGTCCGGGCTACGCCGAGGATTTCGTAGTAGTCGCGCTTGTCGGCCATCGGAGAACGGCAGAATGCAAAATGCAAAATGAAGAATGAAAAATGAAACGCTAGGACAAGGCATTGCATTCTTCATTTTGCATTTTGCATTTTGCCTTTCTTTTATGAAGCGAGCCGCCCCGCGTGGTTGCGAGGCGGCCCGCCGCTGGGTTTCAGGAACAACGATTGCGCGTCGCGTTACCGCACGGCGCCTTCGATCTTTTGCTTTGCTTTGTCATCCTTATCATACGTCGTGACCAGCGCTTCGGTGGTGAGCAGCAGGCCCGCGATGCTGGCGGCGTTGGCCAGCGCGGTACGAACCACTTTCACCGGGTCGATGACGCCGGCCTTGTACATATCGGCATATTCGCCGGCATGCGCGTCGTAGCCGATGTTGGCGCCCTTTTGCAGCACTTCGTCGGCGATGACCGAGCCGTCGAGGCCGCAGTTGTCCGCAATCTGGCGAATCGGGGCGGAAAGAACGTGCAGAATGATGTCCGCGCCGATCTTCTCGTCGCCCTTGGCCGAGTCCTTCGCCTTCTGCACGGCTTCGGTGCAGCGGAGCAAGGCCACGCCGCCGCCGGGAAGAATGCCCTCTTCGAGCGCCGCACGGGTCGCGTGCAGAGCGTCTTCGACGCGGGCCTTCTTCTGCTTCATTTCGGCTTCCGTGCCCGCGCCGACCGAGACGATTGCCACGCCGCCGGAGAGCTTGGCGAGCCGCTCTTGGAACTTCTCCTTGTCGTACTCGCTTTCGGTATCTTCGATCTGCTTCTTGAGCTGATCGACGCGGCGCTTGATGTCCTCGTTCGAGCCGGCGCCTTCGACGAGCGTCGTGCTGTTCTTGTCGACGGTGATCTTCTTCGCGCGGCCGAGGTGCTCGAGCGTGAGGCTTTCGAGCTTGATGCCCAAGTCTTCGCTAATGCACTGGCCGCCGGTGAGGATCGCGATGTCGCCAAGCATCGCCCGACGGCGATCGCCGAAACCCGGAGCTTTGACCGCACAGACATTGAGCGCGCCGCGGAGCTTGTTGACGACGAGCGCGGTGAGCGCTTCGCCGTCCACGTCTTCGGCGATGATCAACAGCGGCTTGCCGCGCTGGATCACTTTTTCCAGAATCGGGACCAGCTCGCGGAGATTGCTGATCTTCTTCTCGTGGATCAGGATGTAGGCGTCTTCGAGCAGGCAGTCCATTTCCGCCGGACGATTGATGAAATACGGCGAGCAATAGCCCTTGTCGAACTGCATGCCGTCGACGAACTCGACCGTCGTGTTAATGGTCTTACCTTCTTCGACGGTGATGACGCCGTCCTTGCCGATCCGCTCCATGGCGTCGGCCAGGAGCTTGCCGATTTCCTTGTCGTTATTGGCGCTGATCGCGCCGACGTGAGCGACTTCGTCCTTGCTGGAAACGGCTCGGCTCATTTCGTGCAGCTTCGCCACGGCCGCGTCGACCGCTTTGTCGATCCCGCGGCGAATCGCCGTCGGGTTGCTGCCGGCGGTGATGTTCCGTAGACCTTCCTTGAAGATCGCGCGGGCCAGCACCGTCGCCGTCGTCGTGCCGTCGCCGGCCAGGTCGGACGTTTTCGAGGCCACTTCGTTCACGAGCTTCGCGCCCATGTTCTCGAAGCGGTCCTCAAGCTCGATTTCCTTGCTCACGGTGACGCCGTCTTTGGTGACGGTCGGACCGCCGAACGACTTGTCGATAATTACGTTGCGGCCGGTCGGACCCATCGTCACGGCGACGGCATCGGCCAATTTTTCCACGCCACGCAGCATCTTAGCGCGGGCCTGGTCGTCGAAGAGAAGTTGTTTGGGCATGTTTATTGGGGTCGGGGATCGGGGGTCAGGGATCAGAAAAGGGATCGGGATTCGGGGAGGGGCAGGCAAAAGGGATACAGGGACAAAGCTGGGCGTTTCACTCGTGCCGCACGCTCAACGCTTCCCCGAATCCCGAATCCTGACCCCCGAATCCTCCCGCTACGAAACCACTTTCGCCAGAATGTCGCTTTCGTGGAGGATCTTGTACTCGTTGCCGTCAATTTCGATTTCGGTGCCGCCGTACTTGCCGAAGATCACCGTGTCGCCGACGGCAACCGACAACTCGCCGCGGCTGCCGCTGTCGAGCAGCTTGCCGGGCCCGGCCGCGACGACGGTTCCGCGCTGCGGTTTCTCTTTCGCGGTGTCCGGCAGCACGATGCCGCCCGCCGTCCGCTCTTCGGCCTCAGCCGGTTCCACAACCACACGATCATCCAACGGTCGAATCTTGAGCTTGGCCATTTGTGTTCGGTCCTTGTGTTTATGTGTTTATCGGTGAGTTTGAGTTTTCTAGAGGGGCGTGGGACTCGGGACTCGGAGTTAAGCCGAAGCCAGGGACGAATTTCCCCGACCCCTGAATCCTGACACCCGACCCCTGCCCTCCGACCCCTGCTCTACATCATTCCACCCATGCCGCCCATGCCTCCCATACCACCCATGCCGCCGCACATGCCGTGGTCGTGGTGATGGCCGCCGTGGTCATCTTCCTCTTCCTTGGGAACGTCGGTGATGAGCGATTCGGTGGTGAGCAGTAGGGCTGCGACGCTTGCCGCGTTTTGCAGGGCGATGCGCACGACCTTCGCCGGGTCGATGACGCCGGCAGCAACCAGATCGCAGTATTTGTCCTTGTCGGCGTCGTAGCCTTCGGTCTTGCCCTTGAGCTGCCGCACGCGATTGACGACGACCGCGCCGTCCGTGCCCGCGTTCTGAGCAATGTAGCGCATCGGCTGATCGAGGACGTTGCGGACGATCTTCGCGCCGAGCGCTTCGTCGCCTTCGAGCTTGAGCGAATCGACCGCCTTTTCGCAGCGAAGCAGCGCGACGCCACCGCCGGCGACAATACCCTCTTCGAGCGCCGCTTGCGTGGCCGCCTTGGCGTCTTCGAGCAGGTACTTGCGTTCCTTCATTTCGGTCTCGGTCGCCGCGCCGCAGTTGATCTGGGCGACGCCGCCGGCCAACTTCGCGAGCCGCTCTTGGAGCTTCTCGCGATCGTAGTCGCTGTCGGTCCGTTCGATCTCGTCGCGGATTTGCTGAGCGCGGCCGTCGATTTCTTCCTTCTTGCCGGCGCCGCCGACAACGGTGGTGTTCTCGGCGTCGAGAATGATCTTCTTCGCCCGACCCAGGTCGGAAAGCTTGATCGACTCGAGCGAGATGCCTAAATCTTTGAAGATCGCCTTGCCGCCAGTGAGCACCGCGATGTCGCCCAAAATGGCCTTGCGGCGATCACCGTAGCCCGGGGCCTTCGCCGCGGCGACGTTGAGAATGCCGCGGAGCTTGTTGACAACGAGCGTCGCCAGGGCTTCGCCTTCGATATCTTCGGCGATGATGAGCAGCGGCTTGTTGGCCTTGCTCACCGCTTCCAGCAACGGGACGAGCTTCTTGGCGTTGGAAATCTTTTCCTCGTAGATCAGCACGAGGCAGTTCTCGAGTTCCGCCGTTTGAGCGTCTTGGTTCGTGACGAAATGCGGGGAGAGATACCCGCGGTCGAACTGCATGCCCTCGACGACGTCGACGGTCGTCTCGAATTGCTTGCCTTCTTCGACCGTGATCACGCCGTCCTTGCCGACTTTCAAGAACGCTTCGGCGAGCACTTTGCCGATCGATGGGTCGTTGTTGCCGGCGATCGTGGCGACTTGCTCGATCTCCTTCTTGTTCTTGTCGCTGATCGGCGTGGCGAGCTTGCCGATCGCCTCGACGACCGCGTCGGTCGCCTTCTGAATGCCGCGGGAAAGCGCCATCGGGTCGGCGCCCGCCGCGATCATCCGGAGACCTTCCTTGAAGATCGCCTCGGCGATGACCGTGGCCGTGGTCGTGCCGTCGCCAGCGATGTCGTTGGTCTTACTGGCGGCTTCTTTGACGAGCTGCGCGCCCAGGTTTTCGTAGGGATCGTCGAGGTCGATATCTTCGGCGACAGTGACGCCGTCTTTCGTAACCTTCGGCGAGCCCCAGCCCTTGTCCAGCACCGCGTTACGGCCGCGCGGGCCAAGCGTGCTGCGAACGGCGCGGGCTAACTTCGATACGCCGGCGGCAAGTTTCTGCCGGGCCTCGTCTTCGAACAACATCTGCTTCGCCACGTGAATCTCCTTCTTGGGGAAACGTGTACTCGTTTTATGCGGGAAGTCGTGTCCGGGGAATCGTGAGGTCGTGCCGAGCGTGCGATAATTCACGGAGTCGCGGCATATCAGTTTTTCACGCGAGGCCGCGTCCTCTGGCACTCGGCTGTCAAAAACGGCGGTCAAGACCATCACGTGCCGGACGGTTTTGCAACCGCTATGCCAAAGCACCGAGGAATGTCACAAGTCTTTTGATTCAAATCACTTGCGTCGGTTTCTTGTTTCCATGCCGTTACCTATGCGGTAAACTGGTCATGTCAATTTGGCAGTTCGGCGGCCTTCGATTCCGCGGTACCACCAGAGGACGCAAGAAAAAGCCAAGAAAATCGTCCTGAAACTATTGCCTTATCCTCCCCGATACCTTAACTTGGTAGCTTCATTCTTTCTTCCAGCGTTGTGAGGGGTCACATGTCCACAACGCAGAGTTCGACGGTCTTTGTGATCGACGACGATGAGGCGGCCCGCCTCTCCGTGTGCGCTCTTGCCACGTCGATGCACGTTTCCGCCGAGGCGTTCGCTTCGGTTGGAGAATTCCTCGCGCAGTTCGATCCGAATCGGCCCGGGTGCATCGTTGCGGATGTCCGCATGCCCGGTGCTAGCGGGGTTGATCTGCTGCAAATGCTCGGCGAACGCGGCGCGCGTATGCCCGTCATCATTGTCACCGCGTTCGCCGACACGCCGCTAACCGTCCGGGCCATGAAAGGCGGGGCCGTCACGTTCCTCGAAAAACCGTGCAGCGAGCACGAACTTTGGGACGCCATCCGCGAGGCGCTCGCCCGCGACTCCGCCGACCGCGCCGCCCGCGAGAATCGGCGGCAAATCCAAGAGCGGCTCGCCAAACTCACCGCCGACGAGCGCCAAGTGCTCGATATGTTGGTCGAGGGCAAGCCCAATAAACTCATCGCCAAGGAATTGGACGTAAGCCTACGCACCGTCGAATCGCGGCGGCACAACGTCTTTCTCAAGACGGGCACGTCGACGGTCGCCGAGTTGGTGCGGTTCGTGATTCAGGCGCAAGACTAATGACGCACGGTTCCGGCGCCGGGGTTGTGGCGATCATCGCGACCCGAATCAAGCCATTCCGCAGCGGTCCGCTCGTGCTCAGCCGGCAGCCTTCACGGCTGTGGCGACAAAGGTGTCTCGCCCGCGGCGCACGTGCCCCGACGTCCGCGAAAATGCCGAAATTCCACAAGTCCGGCGGCAAAACGTGCTAGCAACGGGCCAAATCCGCGCCAAAACCCAGTGAAAATCGACGGCACGGCGCGTATTTTGCAAATCGCAAGGAACTTCGATATTGCCTTTGCCGGCAATCGTAACGATACTTGAGTACAGAGGGTTGAGGTAAGCACGGCGGCCGGTCAGGATGGTTGCCCGCCCGCGCCGACCGACGACTTTTGGGATTTGACACCGCCCGAAGGTCGGCCTCGTTTCCGCGAGGGTGTTCTTTTCCAAGTTTTCGCTGCGGCACGTCGGTTTCTTTCGACGTGTGGATGGTTCGGCCCTGTTCGAACTTCTCCGGTCGTGCCGATGCCCGATGGCCTTTCCGCGGTTCGCCGCTGCGCGGTCGGCAAATGCCAATTGCCGCTGCGCGCCTCAGCCTGCGAAAGTCGAACCGCGGTCGGTGCTGCGCAGTCGGAAATGGAAGAAAGTAACGCCCATCGCGAAAGCGTCGCCGCCCAAACCGACCACCGGACCAGAGAACCCACGCAGTTGGATGCGTCCGCCGCGACCGCCCGTCACAGCGCAACCGCGAACGCAAACGACACGGAGATCGAACGATGGCATACGGCCGTGAGATTGTGGAGCTTGTCGCCCAGCGCCAAGATCTCGACCAATTCCGCAAGAAAAACTGGGAAGGCTCCTTCGAAGAATATCTCGATATTGTTAGAGCGAACCCCAAGGTCACGCGCAACGCCTTCGAACGCGTTTACGACATGATCGTGTCGTACGGCGTCCACGAGCATGGTTCGGCCCGCGAAAAGCACTTCGGCTACCCCTTTTTCAGCGACCCGGAAGGCAACGGCCGCGACGCCGTCTACGGCCTCGAAGACGCGTTGCACGGCTTGGTAAACGCCTTCAAGAGCGCGGCCAAGGGCTACGGCATCGAAAAGCGCGTCCTGCTCATGCACGGACCCGTCGGCAGCAGCAAGAGCACGATTGCCCGCCTGCTCAAGCGCGGGCTCGAACGTTACTCGACCACCGACGACGGCGCACTGTACACGATCGGCTGGCGGAGCATGGACGGCGACGGCGACGTCGACTGGTGTCCGATGCACGAAGAGCCGCTACACATGATCCCGTCGCGGTTCCGCCCGGACGCGCTGGCAAGGCTCAATGAAAGCCGCGGTCCGGAAGATTATCACGTGAAAATCGTCGGCTCGCTCTGCCCGTTCTGCCGCTATCACTACAGCGAACGCTTGCGGCGGTACGACGGCGACTGGACTCGCGTGGCCCAGGATGTCCGCGTCAAACGCCTGTTGCTTAGCGAGAAGGATCGCATTGGCATCGGCACGTTCCAACCGAAAGACGAAAAGAACCAGGACTCGACCGAACTGACCGGCGACATCAACTATCGCAAGATCGCCGAATTCGGCAGCGACAGCGATCCGCGGGCGTTCAACTTCGACGGCGAGTTTAACATCGCGAACCGCGGCATCATCGAGTTCATCGAAGTGCTCAAGCTGGACGTGGCCTTCCTGTACGACCTGCTCGGGGCCAGCCAAGAGCATAAAGTCAAACCGAAGAAGTTCGCGCAAACCGACATTGACGAAGTCATTCTCGGCCACACGAACGAGCCGGAATACCGGCGGCTCCAGAACAACGAGTTCATGGAGGCGCTTC
>QEVJ01000076.1 GCA_003576845.1 Planctomycetota bacterium | reverse complement strand
GCCGCACGTGCGTCGTGTGGTCGCGAATCGTCCCCTTGAGCATCGGGAACCGCGACTCGAGCGCGTCGAGCACGCGCCGCTGCGTCACCGGCGCCGCAACGTCGAGCGACACCTCGCCCTCGACGTGCGCCAGATTCCGCAAATGAAACGGCAAAACAACCCGAACCATCAGAAATCACCGTCCCCCTCAATCCTCAATCCTCGATCCTCGATCCTCACATCACCTGCACCTCCACCGACAACACCGCCGGCAAATGTTCCGCCACCGCCGTCCACGTGTCGCCGCCGTCGGCCGAGCCATACACTTGCCCGCCCGTCGTGCCGAAATAGATGCCGCAGGGATCGAGCCGGTCGACGCACATCGCGTCGCGGAGCACGTTGACGAAACAGTCCTTCTCCGGCAGCCCTTTGCCCAGCGGCTCCCAATCGTTTCCGCCCGTGCGGCTGCGATAGACCCGCAGCTTGCCTTCCGGCGGATAGTGCTCCGAGTCGCTCTTGATCGGCACGACGTAGATCGTATCCGGCTCGTGCGCGTGTACGTCGATCGGAAAACCGAAATCGGTCGGCAAATTACCGCTTACCTCGCTCCACTCGTCGCCGGCGTTGTCCGTGCGGCACACGTCCCAATGCTTTTGCATGAACAGCACGCCCGGCCGCGCCGGATGCATCGCGATCCGATGCACGCAGTGCCCGACTTCCGAGTTCGGGTCGGGCAGTTCGTATGCCGACTTGAGTCCCCGATTGATCGGCTTCCATGAAGCCCCGCCATCGTCCGTGCGAAATGCGCCCGCCGCCGAAATCGCAATGTACATCCGATTGGCGTCGCTCGGGTCGAGCAGAATCGTGTGCAAGCCCATGCCGCCCGCCCCCGGCTGCCACTTCTCGCCGCTACAACTCCGCAGCGAAGCCAGCTCGTGCCACGATTTGCCGCCGTCGGTCGTGCGAAACATCGCCGCGTCCTCGGCTCCGGCATACACCGTGTCCGGATCGGTCAGCGACGGCTCCAGGTGCCAGATTCGCTTGAACTCCCACGGATGCGGCGTCCCGTCATACCACAGGTGATTCCCCGGGTTGCCCTCGTACTTGAATTCGTTCCCCACCGGATTCCACGTCTTCCCGCCGTCGTCGCTCCGCTGAATTAACTGCCCGAACCAACCCGACGTCTGCGACGCATAAATCCGGTTCGGGTCGACGGGCGAGCCCTTGAGGTGATACATCTCCCAGCCGCCGAACTGCGGCCCTTCGATGTTCCACTTCTTGCGCGTGCCATCCGCGGTAATGATGAAAGCGCCCTTGCGCGTGCCAACGAGAAGCCGTACGGAACTCATAATTGAAAAGTCTCCGATGATTATGGCGAGGCGAATGCAGGGTGGATGTCTTATGTAGGCGTAAGTGCTAACGCGCCAATGTAACGATCGGCAAAATCGCCCGCACGCGCGGTTCGCGCAAGAACAGCGCGAGCCACACGAGCACGCCCCCGATCGCCGGCCCCGCAAAGTTCTCTTCCAGCCGCACGTGCGTCGCGATCGCGCCGCCCAAATAACCCGTGAGCAGCACCGCCCCGAGCACCGCCGTTCGCGGAATCAAAAACAGCACGGCGCTCGCCAGCTCGGCCACGCCGATGCAAACCGCCAGGCCCTCCGGGTAGCCGAGCCGGCCGAACTCCTCGACCATTTCCTTGGGACTCAAAAACTTCATGGCCGCGCTGAAAGTCAACATGCCGACGATCAAGATCGCGAGCGCCCAACCGGCAATCGTCATCGCTTTCGTCTGTCTTTCCATGAATCGTTCCTCGAATCGAACCATTTAGTCCCCGGTGAACACACCGGGGGCAATGCGGTGAGCGCCACGCACGACGCATCCCGGACACTCAGGGCGTCGGCGACGGCGATCGCGCTTCCGCTTCTACCGTCTTCTTCATCGCCGCCAATCCCTCGTCGAACTTCGCGTTCATCGTCTCCTTCATGCCCATCACCATACACATCGCCTTCCCGACGAAGTTGCTCTTCCCGGACATCGCCCACGTAACTTTCGTCCCGCTCCCTTCCGGATCGAACGTAAACGTCACGTCCGACGTATCCTCCATCGGCTTGATGAAGTCGAGCCGAATTCTGATCCGCTCGGGCGGTTTGCTCTCGACGATCGTCATGCTCCCCTCGCCGACCTCGTTGTTGCCCGACCACTTGAAGATCGCCCCTTCGCCTGCCGCGTTGCCTTCGAAGGAGTTCTTCGCGTTCGGATCGAGTTTCGCCCACGGCGACCACGCGTCCCACTTGCGAAAGTCGTTGACGTGCGCAAACACGGCCGCCGGTGGTGCATCGATCGTCGCGGATCGCGTGACCGCAAACTCGTCCGGCTGCATTGCGACGACAATGGCAAATACGCCGATTACTGCCCCGATCGCCCCAAGACCAATCAGCAGTATCTTACCCATCGTATGCCTCTGCCAAGAAAGATGATTGTTGTAAGCCGCGCGACGCGTGCCATGTGCGGATAGCATACCTCTTGCGGCCGAATTGCCCAGACAAGTTCTTCGCAGACGCGCAATGAATGCATCAACGCTGGGACATGTCTTGAACGTTTGTTGCGACTGCCCAGCGTCACTCCCCCGGCAACCCAGGAATCTCGAACAGCGGCCGAATCTCGATCGTCCCTTTCTTCGCCGCGGGAATCCGCTCCGCCACGCGCATCGCTTCGTCCAGATCCCGCACGTCGATCAGAAAAAAGCCGCCAAGTTGCTCCCGCGTTTCGGCAAATGGCCCGTCGATTACGGTCCGCTTGCTGTCGCGAACGCGCAAACTTGTCGCAGAAGCCACGCTTTGCAGCGGATTCGCCGCGACGAACTGCCCGTTGTGTTGCAAATCGTGGCAAAGCTGCGCCGACTCCACGTAACAAGCGGACCGCTCCGCGTCGGTCATCGCTTGCTCGTCCATGTAAACTAAGAGCATGTATTTCATGGGAGGATTGAGGATTGAGGATTGAAGGGAATTCGCGTAGGTCAGGCCAGGCGGCGACGAGGCTCGCCATTCTAACAAACCTCGACCCGCGCCGGCCTGACGATAACGCGGAGCATCGGCGACGATAATCTACGGTGTCAACTTCCCGCTTGCGGCGGCACGAACTGCGGATCCATCCACACGAGTTCCCAAATGTGCCCGTCCAGGTCTTGAAACCCGTGCTGATACATAAAGCCGTAATCCCGCGCGTCGGCATACGTGCTTCCGCCTGCTGCCTTGGCCGCCGCGACGAGCCGATCCACCTCGCTGCGATCCTCGCACGAAATCGCCACGAGCACCTCCGACGTCTTCGTCGCGTCGGCAATCGCCTTGGGCGTGAACTCCTGGAACTTCGCCTCCGTGAGCAGCATCACGAAAATATCCCCCGCCACGATCATGCACGTCGCCGTCTCGTCCGTAAACTGCGGATTGAACGTGAATCCAAGCTTCGTAAAGAACGCGATCGACCGGTTCAGGTCTTTGACGCTCAGGTTCACGAAGATCTTCCGCGGCTTCGGCAACTTCTGCCGCTCGGCGTAGCGCTTATTCATCGCCTCGTCGACGGGGCGAATCTCGAACGGGCCAAATCGCAGCCCAGGATGCTTCGACAGAATCTCGATCGCGTGGTTCATGTCCCGCGCTTCGACCGTGCCCAGCCCGCCAAGCTGCTCCTTCGTCTCGGCGAACGGCCCGTCGGTCACCACGACGCGCTCGCCATTCCACCGCAGCGTCTTGGCCGTTCCCGATGGCTGCAGCGCGTTGCCCGCGTCGACCCATTGCCCGTTTTTGTGCATGATTTCGTCGTAAGCGAAGCACGCTTCGACGAGCGTGTCTTGTTCGCCTTTCGGCATCGCTTCCCAAACCGCTTCTTCGGCATAGCCCAGACAGAGAAATCTCATCGTTACGATCCTTGAATGAACGCTGTAGAGAGTGTGTTGACCGTCGAAGCGCCGCGCGCCGTCCTCGCTTGACCTTGATGCCGTCTGGCTATTGATTACTCGCCGGCAGACCCTCGATCTCCAGGATCGGCCGAACCTCGACCGTTCCCAGCCGAGCGCCGGAATGCCGCGCCGCGATCGCCACGGCTTCGTCTTGATCCTTGGCCTCGATCAGGTAAAAGCCGCCGAGTTGCTCGCGCGTTTCGGCGAAGGGACCGTCCGTGACGAGCACCTTCCCGTCGCGCACCCGAACGCTCTTGGCCGTCCGCACCGCCTCGAGCGGCGATGCCACGTAATACTGCCCCTTGGCGTTCAACTCGTGCGTCAATTCGACCGCTTCCTGCATCGCCGCCCGAAGCGCCGCGTCCCCAAGCCGCTGCCACGCAGCTTCGTCGTCGTAACACAAGAGCATGAATCGCATTGTTGGTTCCTAGCAATGTGAACGTGAAGCTTCGGTCGCCTTGTGAGAGCAATCGAGACCAAATGGAATCGTCGTTAACGCAGTGGCGCAGAATTCCCGCCGAAGTCGTTGACGACGTTCGGCCGAGAAAGTGTCGATATGCCGAAAACTCGGCTCTTGAAACCTCTCTCCGCGACCTCTGCGAGACCTCTGCGCCCTCTGCGTTAAAAAACGAATGACCCCAATACTTCGCGAGCAAGTCAGATTTCAACGCGAAACCCGGGAAATCGCTACTTCTGCCGCGCCGCGACGATCTCCATCATCTTCACCGGCTTGCCGTTGTCCATCTTGTACGATTCCATCACCACTTTGTCTTTCCCCTCGAACCGAAGCTCGTCGCGGGCCGTTATTTCCTTTTGTTCCAGCGGACAATAACACGTCGACTCGAACACCAGCTTGCCCGACGCATCAACCCTGCCCACGCCGTTCGAGGCCACCGGCCCCATGTTGCAGGCGAACGTCCACGTATACTTCTTCGCGTGCATGTCGTATCCCAGCAGCCCGAAGCTCTCGAACGGCGACCCATCCGCAAAGCCCGTGCCCGACATCCGTTCTTCGAGGAACAGTCCGTTCAAGATCCACTTCCGTTCCACGGTTCCCTTCATTTCGATCGGTGGCTCCCCCGGAATCATCCAGCACTTGCCGGTGTAGGTCCATTTGCCGGCCAGGGCGTCGAGCCTCTTGTGCTCCGGCCCAGGCTTGGCGAACTCGGCCATCGCCTTGGCGATTTCCTCGGGCGATGGCGAGGACTTCGCGTCTTCGCCCCGCGATTGCCCGACGCCGCTTGCCAAGGCCAACACAATTGCCGCAGTCTTGATCGTCCAATTCGTGCTCATTTTGTGCTCCTTACCTTGCTTCCGACTCAAATCCCCACACGCCCTTGCGTGTGCTTCTGCCAGATAGTCGAATGGCCTGCGGGCAAATCGACACCTCGGCAAAAAAATCGGCTGATTTTTTTCGATGATCCTCAACATCCACGCCGCAATCGAATCGGTCTATCGCTCGGATTGGGGGCGAATCGTCGCATCCTTGATCCGCATGACCGGCGATTTCGATCTCGCCGAAGAGGCCGCGGCCGAAGCGTTTGCCGCAGCGAGCGAGCAGTGGCACAAGACGGGCGTCCCCAATTCTCCGCGCACCTGGATCATCCAAACTGCCAAACACAAAGCCATCGACCGGATTCGCCGCCGCGTTCGCCTGGCCGAAAAGCTCGAAGACTACGCCGCGACGGGAACCGCGAACGCGACGGGCCTGGTCGATCCAAACCTCGACGAAGGCGGCGAAATCCCCGACGACCGCCTGCGGCTGATCTTCACCTGCTGTCACCCGGCCCTCGCCCTCGAGTCGCAAGTCGCTCTGACGCTCCGCACGCTCGGCGGCCTCGAAACCGAAGAAATCGCCCGCGCCTTTCTCGTCCCGCCCACCACGATGGCCCAACGGCTCGTGCGGGCGAAACGAAAAATCCGCGACGCCGGCATCCCCTACGTCGTGCCCGATCAATCCGATATGCCCGAGCGGCTTGCGGGCGTCCTCACGGCGATTTACCTGATCTTCAACGAAGGATACGCGGCAACGCGCGGCGCTCTGTTGCGGACCGACCTCTGCGCGGAAGCGATCCGCTTGGGACGCTTGCTGTGGTCTCTCATGCCGCCGGCGCCGCCCACGGAAGTGACCGGCCTGCTCGCCCTCATGCTCTTGCACGATGCCCGCCGCGATGCCCGTCTCGACGCGTCGGGCGATCTGGTGCTGCTCGAAGACCAAGACCGCCGCCTGTGGAACCGGCCGCAAATCGACGAAGCGTTGCCGCTGGTCGACGCGACCCTGCGCGACGCGCCCGGTCCGCTGGCGCTACAAGCCGCCATCGCCGCCGTCCATTGCCGCGCGGTGAGAGCCGAAGAAACCGACTGGCCGGAAATCCTGCGGCTCTACGATCGGCTTGCAGACATCCAGCCCTCGCCGGTCGTCGCCCTCAATCGAGCCGTCGCGGTCGCGATGACCGCGGGTCCCGAAGCCGGCCTCGCCGCGATCGACGAAATTGCAAAGGGCGGAGAACTCGACCAGTACTACTTGCTCCACGCCGCCCGTGCCGACCTGCTTCGCCGCCTCGGCCTGCGCGAAGCGGCCGCCGCAAGCTATCGCCGCGCGCTCGACCTCGCGACCAACGACAGCGAACGCCGATTCCTGCAAAAACGCCTCCGCGAATAAGGGGACGGGAGTCTTTTTTTCACTTCCGCCGCTGCGGCCGGCGCTCCGCCGTCGCCGTCCAAGGATCTTCCGGCCAGGCGTGTTTCGGATACCGCCGCCGCAGTTCCTTGCGGACTTCCCGATAGCCCCTGTTCCAAAAACTCGCCAGGTCCGACGTAATCTGCTGCGGCCGGTAGTTCGGCCCGAGCAAATGCAGCACCACGCCGACGCGCCCGCCGGCAATCCGCGGCGTTTCCCGCATCCCGAACAGCTCCTGTATCCGCACGGCCAGCACCGGCGGCTTGCCGAACTCATACGCGAGCGCAATCTGGCTTCCGCTGGGCACTTCCAGCCGCAGCGGCGCGAAGCGATCGAGCGCCGCACGCTGCTCGTGCGTCAGCCGCGCGGCCAGAATCGGCAGCAGCGAACGCCGCCGAACTTCCGCCAGCGATGTGCAGCACTGGCACACCTGCGGCCAGAGCGCACGCAACGCTTCCTCGTCCAGCGGCGGCAGATTCAACTCCGGCATCCACGCCGCGAGCGACCGCACGCGCTGCACGAACTGCGACGCCTCTTCGTCCATGAGCGCCGCGATATCCGATCGCGCGGAAGCTTCCGCAGCGAGCAGTTCGCTCGCGTCGGCGTCCGCCGGCAATTGCGTCGAGACCTGCTCGATGACCAAGTCGAGATACCGCGTCCGTTTGTACGCCGTGATCCGCTCGCTTGCCCGATCGAATTCGACTTCGACGTCGGTCCTCAGATGCCGCGAATCGAGCCACTCGTGGCGGACCAGCGACGCCTGACGCACCAGCGCCTCGCTGCCGCCTCGTTCCTGAATCTCGACGCACGCAAACAAATCGCCTTCGGCCACGCAGCTCGCTTCGTCCAGCCGCACACCGCGCCCGCCCACCATGAGCGCCCGCCGCGAGCCCGCTTCGCGCCGGCAAGCCAACCGATCGGAAAACGCCGCCGCGACCGCCCGCAACAGCGACTCGTCGCCGTCCTCCGCCTGCGCGGGCGCGACGTCGCGTTCGCCGCCAACCTCGGTCAAAATCGCGGCGAGTTCGCTCGCCACCCGCAGCACCTGTTTCGCGGCCCCGCGATCGAGCGACAGCCCAACAACGTCGGCCTGCTCGCGTCGCTGGAACGCTTCGAGCACCGCGATGCGATCGACGACATCCGAGTCGCTGCGATGCTCTGCCGGCCGCACCTGCGCGTCGCGCCGCGCGCTTGCGATGCGAAACGGATCGCGCTCCGCGAGCATCGCCGCCGCAATCGCCGCCCGCGAACCGACTCCGCGTCGCGCCCCTTCGACCAGCAAGCGTCCCAAGCGCGGATGCACCGGCAACCGCGACATTGCCTGGCCCAGCGCCGTGACCTTTCCGCCCTCGACGGCCCCGAGCCGTTCGAGCAAGACCATTCCCCGCTCGATCGCCGCGGCCGGCGGTTTTTCGAACCACGGCAGCGCTGCCGGATCGGCTTCGCCCCACGCAAGCAACTCGAGCACCGGCCCCGCCAGATCGACCCGCAGAATCTCCGGCGTTTCCCGTTCGGCGAGTCCGCAGTGTTCGCGCTCGGTCCACAGCCGCTGGCAAACTCCCGCCGCCGTTCTTCCGGCGCGCCCCGCGCGTTGCTCCGCCGACGCCCGCGAAATCCGCACGACTTCGAGCCGATTGATCCCCAGCGCCGCGTCGTGGCGCAGCACCCGCGCGAGGCCCGTGTCGACCACTGCCGTGATTCCCTCGATCGTGATCGAAGTCTCGGCGACGTTCGTCGCCAGCACGACCTTGCGCCGGTCGCTCTTCGCGAGCACGGCCCGCTGCGCGTCGAGCGGCATGTCGCCGAACAGCGGCATGACGGCCACGCGGTCGCCGAATCTCCCGCCGAACAGTTCTTCGACGCGGCGAATCTCGCCCACCCCGGGCAGAAAAACGAGCACGTCGCCCGCCGTTTCTTCGAGCAACCGCCCCACCGCCTCGTGAACCTGCCTCTCGATCGCGTCCCCGCTCGCCGCGCGCAGATACCGAACCTCGACCGGATACTGTCGCCCCGCGCTTTCGACTACTGCCGCGTCGCCCAGATACGCCGCGATCGGCGCCGCGTTGAGCGTCGCCGACATCACCACGACCAGGAGATCGTCGCGAATTTCGCGGACCCGCTGCGTCATCGCCAGCGCCAGGTCGGTCTGCAGCCCCCGCTCGTGAAACTCGTCGAACGCAACCACCGACACGCCGTCGAGCAGCGCGTCGCCGTACAACCGCTGTACGAACATCCCGTCGGTCATGGCGACGATTCGCGTTCGGCGCGACGCTCTGCGATCGAAGCGGACGTGGTACCCGACTTCGTCGCCCACGCGGCCGCCGCGCTCGAATACGATCCGTTCCGCCGCCGCTCTTGCCGCCAGACGCCGCGGTTCGAGGACGACGATTTGCCCGTCGCCGGCGAGGCCCGCGTCCAAGATTGCCGGCGGAACCCGGGTCGTCTTGCCCGCACCCGGCGGCGCCCGCAAGACGAGCGACCGCTTGGCGCGCAAACCTGCGACAATTTCGCCGAGCACGTCGTCGATCGGCAGCGGCGCGCGCGTCACGGCGTTGCATCCGCGGCGTCGAAGTGCAGCGCGAGCCAGACCGTCGGCCGCTCCACGTCGGTCCATTCCACGCGATGACGGCGGTTTGCCGCGATGTACAGCCAGTCCCCCGGCCGCAACTCGCTTTCGTCTCGCTCATCCTCGAACCGCACCGCAGCCGAGCCGGCGAGCACCGCGACCCATTCCGCCCTCGACTGCACGAGCCATTCGCCCGGCGGCGTGGCCTGGCCGGTCGACACGATCCGTTCGAGCCGAAACGCCGAGCCCTCGACGAGCGTATCGAACCGCTCCTCGGCCAGCACGCCCGGTATGTCCGCAAAAAGATTGGCTCTCATCGTGCGCGGCAAACGACTTCAGCGGCGACCCAGGCCGCGGACGCGCCTCAAGGTCCAAGGCTCAATGTCCGCGGCTCATCGGCCCTCGATTATAGCCGAGATCGCCAGATCGCGGGCATGCGTTCCGACGCGGCCCCGCCGCACACGCAACGACGACGCTTCGCCCGCAGCCGCCAGCGAATCGACGGCGTCCGAAGTAGCTCCCGCACGGACGCGGCGCAGCCCGCGCCCTCCGACCGCTTCGAGCGAACCGAGAACCGCGTCGGCCGCCCCGGCATTCGCTGCCGTTCGCGCTCGCCGCAGCACGGCGGGCGCAACGGGATGCTCGCCCGCGTCGGCACGAGCCGAAACGACGACCGCCGCCGCGGGAGCGGCCGCGGCGTCGCCAAAGCTGCCGACCACGATCGCCAGATCCGCCAGATCCACGACCCCATCGCCATTGAGGTCGGCGCTCGACGCCGAAAAGCCCGCCGCTCCCATCGCATTGCGAAGCATCACGGCATCCGCCGGGCCGACGCGGCCGTCGCCGTCGAGATCGCCCACGAGCCCCGGCGCGGAAAGCATCGGTTCGCCGACCGGCGACGTCCGGAACATCGCGCCCACCGCCGCCGCGATATCAACCGCATCGACCGCGCCCGAACCGTCGAGATCCGCCCGCGCCGAATACAATGCGTCGCCCGTGTCGCCCGCCAAGTGATTGCGCAGCTCGATTGCATCGAGCATCGACGTGCGGCCGTCGCCGTTCACGTCGCCCGACAGCACGTGGAACCGCCGCGAGAACGCGCCGCCGGGTTCCGAATCGGCGTCGCCGTCAAGCGGTTGGTTGCTGCCGTCCGTCACCGCGTCGGAAAGTACGAGTAGCAGGTTGTCGAGATCGACCGGCGTCGCGAAGGTCCACGTGGCGACGAACGTCGCCGGGTCGTAATCGAAGCCGCTGGCGGCAAGCTCCCCGGCGGCGAGTCCGACCAGCCGCAAGTATTGCGACGACACGTTCGCCGCTTCGCTGAACCGAATTGCAATCTGGTCGATCCCGCCCCACGGCAGCACGATCGGCGCCGCGTCGGCGGAGTTCATCAGCGAATTCGCCGCCGCCGGTGCAGCCGCCAAGGCGTCGCGCATCGCGGTCGACCACTGCGAATTCGCGGCCGCAACGTCGACGACCCGCAATCCCGTCGGCAAAACCGGCTCGAACAACAACACGTATTCCGCGCCGCCGGAATCCGCCCCGACGCCAATCCGATAAACGCCCGCCGCCGTTGCGGTGAATTCGAGTACCGGATTCGCGCCCGACTCGCCGTTCACGCCGCGCGTAGCGACCAATATACCGTCGTCGCGATACACGTCTATCCGCGGATCGAGTAGGAACGGCGGCGACTCGATCGGCGTCGCAACGGAAAGCCGCACGGTCTGCCCCGCCGCCAGCGTCAACGTATACAGATCGATCGGGTCGGCGTCCTCGTGCACGAACCCCGTCGCCGCACGCGTCGCGTCGAGCGAGCGCAGTGCGTCCGTTCCGGCGTCGTTCGGTTCGGTGTCGAACGCCGCGTTCTCGGTGACGGACAGGACGTACTCCGCCTCGATGAACGAAGTGACGCGTAGCGTATAAACGCCGTCGGCCGGCACGACGAACGACAAGATTCCCACGTCGTAGCTCGTCAGATCGGGATCGGGCGCCGCCGCCTGACCCGTCGCCAGCACCGTCGCGCCGTCGGGACCGATCAACTCCAACTTGGCCGAACCGAAACTCTGGCCGGCTACGCCGTCGAGAGTAATGTCGACTACGCTGCCCGCTCGACCGGTGAGATCGACTGAGTACACGTCGACATCCGGGGCCAGCGGCGGTCGCGGCGTCGCCGTCATCCGGAAATCCCAACTCAGATCCGTGCTGCCCGCGTCGGCTTGATGCACCTCCACGGCCAGCACGTTGTCGCCGGCTACGAGCTGCGACGGATCGATCGTAAACCCGATCCATTGCTGTTCGGAAGTTCCGCCGACCGTGAAGTTCGCGTACGTGTTATACGACGCATTTTGGACCAGGTTGTGCAACGTAACGAGATTGCCGTTGAGGTACACGGCCGACCCGTCGTCCACGATCATCTCCGCGAACAGCGCCTCGATCTCGGTCGGATCATCGACCTGGAAGTGATGCCGGAAATACGTCGTCGGATACTTGTTCTGCGCCGATGGCCCGAAACCGACGACCGTCACTTCGCCGTCGCCGCCATACCCCAGACGCGACGGACCGCTCAGCCACCCGGCATCGTCGAAACCTCGCGAACGCCACGCCGTGCCCAAATCCTGACCGCGGTCGAAGTACTTCCACGTACTCCCCTGCGGCACGATGCTAAACGGAGCGGCCGCAGCAAGCCGGGCCCCCGCCGCCAAGCCGAATAGTCCGCCGAGCGGAACCGTCGTTTGCGACACGACCGCGCCGCTCGCCGGGTTAATCGCATAGAGCTGCCCCGACGCCGTCGACGCATACAGCAGCGTCCCGTCGAACGCGAGACCTTCGATATCCGCGGCCGGCGGCGTAATCGGATCGCCGATAAAGGCGTTCGTGTCCGTGTCGGGATCGAATTCGTGAATCATCCCATCCGCGAACACCCCGAACGCCCGGCCCGTATCGTCGCCGGCAAGCCCGCCGCGCGGCGCTCCCGTGGCCCAATTCGCCGTCGTCGCGCCGCCGTAGCCTTCTTGCCGCACGACCTGATCGTCGCGGCTCGAAAAGAACAGCTTGGGATCGGCCGCGGTTTGCCCCGTTATCCGCACGTCGTCGAGGTTCCAGCCCCCTTCCGTGACCGAGCCGTCGGTCGGCCCGAGCCCCCAGCGCACGCGGACGTTTGCCCGATTGTCCGCAACCGCCGAAATATCGTAGGTCCTGAGCACCCACCCCGAATCGTTGTCGTCGCCGCTCGAGCTATCCCAAACCGTCACCCAGTCGACGCCGTTGTTGCTGACCTGAATGTTTGTCTGGTCGCAGCAATTCTCGTTCGTCAGCCAGCGATAGAACGATAGCGTGGTTCCCGTGACGCCCGTCGCGTCGATCGCCGGTGTCGTCGCATGGAATGTGCTCGAAATGCTGTTCGCATAAGCCCCGTTCAGGTTGTAGCCGACGACGTTCGACCCGGTAAATCCGGAGTTCGGATCGCCCGCTGCTCCCGTCGGCGTGCCATACGCCCACTGCCCGGTAAACGTCCAACCGGGATTCGTCGACATGTCTGCCGAGTATATCGTGCCCGCCTGCCGGTTCCCGTCGAAGGCCAAACCGTCGTACCCGCTACCCGCCACCGCGGAAGTTCCCAGCACCGCGCCCGTCGTCGGATCCAATCGGTACACGAGATTGGGATTCGTATGCGAATTGATGTACAACAGCGACGAACCGTTGTCCGCCGTCGTCAACCCAATGTTCGTGTGTTCCGGCGCAAGCGCATCGGGCGCGGGGAACGAACGCAGGACCGTGCCCGTCGTCGGGTCGAGCACGACGATGTCGCCCTCCGCCGGGCGCACGCCCCACACGGCGTCGCTGCTCGCGTAGGTAAACTCGATCTCGACGTACGACTCGAAGAACACGTTGAACACGTTCTGCGACGGCACGATACGGAGGTGAATCTGTCCGTCCGCCGCGAGCGTTTCGACGATGCTGCGGGGCACCGTCAGCGTCGTCGTCGACTCCTCAAACCCGCGGCCGTCGTTGACGAACACGTCGCCCAGATGCCGGCCCTCGGCGTAAAGACTTAGATACGACTGCGGACCGTCCAGGTACGTCAGCGCGCGGATGTTCAACACCGCGTCGCCCGCCGGTGCCCCCGCGCGGGTGAACGTCATGTCGTATTCGTTGGGAAACGCAACCGCGCCGTTCCACGTTTGCGTCTGCGCATAGTCGCCGACCGCCGTCGGCGTGCTGCTGCCCACGACCGACCACCGCGAAAGTGCGAGCGTCGAACCCGCGGCGCCGATCGCCTGCGCCGTGGAGGACACATTCGACTCGAGAGCCGCGTTCCGCGTGAGCGTAACGACGTAATCCTGATCCGCCGCGTTCCCGGAAACTTCCAGGCGATACTCGCCCGCGACCGTCGCACGGTATCCGCCAAGGTACGCATTTTTTCCGGGCAGCCCAAAGGCGTTCGCTACCGCGACGCCGTTGGGATCGACCAGGCGAATGGTCAAAACCCCCGGCCGCACGGGCCGCACCAGCGCGTCGATCGACTCGCCGGCCTGCGCGTGGAACACGAACGCATCGCTGTCTCCCGCGAACGTCACGTTGCCGCTCGCGACCGCTTGCAGCGCGAGCGTGCCGAGCCCGCCCGTGCGCGAAAAAAGCGGATCGACGTCGTGCTCGTCGGTGTCGACCGTAAAGCTCAGCGTATACGACCCGCCCGACACGCCGTTGCCCGTGATCGTGCCGTCCGGATTCGCGCCGGTCGGCTCGCCGTCGAGCGGATTTCCCACGTGGTCCGCCAGGGCTGAGGCAAACAACTCGAACTCGTACTGGCCTTCGCGCAATGAAGGCCATCCGAGCGTCATCCGGCGGTTCCCGTCGCTTTGCGCGAACAACGACGGGAACACGAAATGCCCTCGGTTCGTCTCGATGAACGACAGCGGCGTGAACTGCTGATTCGTAAACAGTGCCTCATCGAACTCGAAGTCGATGTTCAGTTCGCCCGCATCGAACCGCGCGCCGTCCGGGAACGCGAGGCCATTGAACATTGCGGCGACAAGGCGCGGCGCCGTCGCGTCGATCTCGAACGTGGCCGTATACGCCGTGGACGGCTGCCCGGCAAGATCCGTAAACGCACCCGCCGCGACAGCGAGCGTATAGACGCCTTCTCCCGTGTTGGCGGCTGCCGGCAGCGTGAACTCCAGCGTATCGCCGTCGATTTGCGCGACGCTCGCGGCCGCCATGCCGTTGATCGTAAGATCGTCCGCCGCCGCCGATCCCGGCGCGATTCCGCCCGACAAGTCGATCGTAATCGTCGCGGGAAACTCCTCCGCGCGGAATGCCGCCCCGTCCGCAGGCGTCGTGCCGACCACATTAATCGCCGGCGCCGAGCCGCTCGCACCTTCCACGAATACCGCGTATTCCCCGGAGCCGGCCTTGCTCGACACGCGCACGCGATACAGCCCCGCGTCGGCGATCGTGTACTCGATCCGCGCGTTCCGGTCGTCTCCCGCCGAGTTGTCGTCGCTCGCCAGCACGTTGCCGGCCGCGTCGACCAACTCGATGCTCGGGTCCAGCGAGTTCGTGCCCGTCGGACCTTCGGGCGTAATCGCGTACGGCGAGAAACCGAATTCCGGCGTTTGCGTGACGATGCTCAGCAAGTCGCCGGCTTGCGCCCAGAACTCGAACGTGTCCGCGTTGTCCGCCGGCAGGGAGTTGACCACCTGATCGAGTTCCTCGGCGGTCATCCCCGAGAGCGCCCCGCGCAGCAGGTTCGTCAGATCGTCGGCCTTGACCAGCGCCGCGGCCCGATTCTGGCTCTGCGCGCCGAAGTGCATCACGATCTGCGTCTCGCCCGGTTGCAGTGTGAGCGCGTATTGGTATTCGACCAGGCCGCCGCCGGCCGAAACAATCGTGGGTCCGCGCCCGCCCGGTCCGGCGACGATGTGCAGCATCGTCGGGTCGCCGGTCCCGTCGGCGTCGTCGGTCAGAACCCAGAAGTCGCTGGGCGTAAACGTCGCGCCGCCGCTCGACGTGACGACGATCTCGCTGCCGTCCGAACCGAGGTTCGTGTAAATCGGAACATCGTAGTTTACCGGCGAAGCGGTGTTATTCGTCACGATTTCAAGGAACCGGGCAAAACCTTCCGTGTCGCTCACATAAATCTTCCGCGTGACGTCCACTCCGCTGAAACTCGTGTATGGTCCCAGGACCACCTCTCGGCCGTTGTTTTCGAGCACGCCGCTCGAAGTCGAACCGAAATCCTGATTGGTCATCCCGCCGTCGTAGGCGTCGTTGGTGCCGTCGTTGATCTGGCCGCCGTTGTAAATGTCCCACTGAAAACTTTCGCCGTCGTTGAGAAACAGCGGGAGCGAAACGGACTGTCCGCCGCCCGGTTCCCCCGTTCCAGTCGCGCCCGCGCCGACGTATCCGATCGCGGCGCCGGTCGCGGAAATGTCGATCGCCGTCGGCGCGTCGTTGTTCGGCTCCGAGGCGAACGCCGCACCGCGGTTGACGATCAGCTTGTATCGCACGTCGGCGTCGCCGCGAACGCGGACAAAAACCGGCCCGTCCGCCGCAACCACATAATCGCGAATCGCGCCGCCATTGGCATCGAGCCGCCCCGCGATGCCCAAGGCCAGCGGCACTCCCGCGGCATCGACGATCGCCACGTCGAGCGCCGGCGCGTCGTCGGCCGCGAGCGCGACCGACACGACGTCGCCCGCTTGCCCGTCGACACGGTAAAAGTCGTCTTCTCCCGCATCCGTCCGACCGTCTACGGCAAGTTGCTCGACGTCGCCCGACTGCCAGACGCGCGTCGCCGCCAGCGCCATGGCCGTCGCGACCGTATGATTAGCCGCGGCCGGCTGCACGCCCTCCAGAATGATCGCGTCGACTTCTTCCCACGTCGTTTGATCGTGGTCCGTGTCGATCGTCACCCGCAAGCCGGCCACAAGGTATTCCGTTTGCGGGAACGTGACGGGGAAATTCACGACCGTCCCCGGCAAGCTCGGATCGTCGCCCTCCCACACGACGTGGTAGACACCTTGCACGTCGAGCGCTTCCACGCGGCGGACGTAACCGTTGCCGTTCGACTCGACGATCACCGCGCCCGTCGCATGCACGGGAACGTCGTATCCCACGGTGATGTACTCCATCGTCCCATTGATCGGCGACGGCGCCCACGCCGTGGCAAGGTCACCGTACATCGTCGTATTCGGCGCGCCGAGCACCTGCGCCGCGGACCACGATGTCGTGCTGTACTGCGAACTGAAGTCGATCACGCGCCGGGCGACTTGCTGCACCAATCCGGTCGACGCATCGCGCTCCAATTGCGCGTTGAGCACGGCCCGAAGCTCGAAACTGGTCGCTTCGGTCGCCTGAACCTGGATCGTGTACTTGCCCGCGCCCGATACGGCCAGTCGATCGAGCGCCACGCTTTGCCCGGGCGTTTGCCCGATCGCGCCCGCAATGGGGAGGTCGTCCTGGTAGATCACCACGATCGGAACTGCGGTCGCCGACGCCGGCGTAACGATCGCCGACAACACCTGGCCCGCCAGCAGATTGACGTCGAAGTTTTGGAACGAACCGACCCCCGAGACCGCCCCCGGCGACACAAACTCGAACACGCCGCTTCCCTCCGGCGCGACGCGCTCCCACTCGACGTTCGCGACCGGCAGCGGCAGCGTGGCCGCGGCCAATCCGCCGTTCGCCGCGTCGCCCACGAGCCGCCATGCCGTCGTTTGGGTGTAGTCCGTGAACGTTCCCCGCGCCGCGAAAAGTTCGAGCAGCGACCCCTGTATTCCGTCCCAATAGACCAATTCGATCGTATGGAAACCGGCCGCGAGATTGACCGTGCCGAACCGGTCTTGAGGACCGTGGCCCGCCGGGTCGACGATCGCGTCGTCGCCGTTGATCCGCAGCCGCAGCCCGTCGTCGTTCCGCGTTCCGAACGTCCACGCTCCTGCCAGATTGAGCGGCACGAACACCGTCGCCGTAACGTGCAGCGCGAAATAATCGTCGTTCACCCCCGGTACATTGCCGGGATAGGGCTGGTTGAGACCGAACCGGCCCGTGCTCGGCGCATCCGGATCGTAGAAATCGACCGCCGGCACGATCGCCCGCGTCTCGCCGAGAATCTGCGAACTATTCGGCGGGAGCGAAAGAAGCGTTTCCGCTTGAGCGAGGTTCGTGGGGAAACTCGCAATCGCCGACTTGACCTCGCGAACCGAAATGCCCGCGGACGAAGCGCGGAACGACGCGGATACGCCCGCGGGAAGCGTGCTCTGCCCGACCGCAACGATGCCGCTTACGCCCAAGGTGTAATTACGGCCCGCGGTCAGCGCCGACGTAACCAACGTCGCCGTGCGTCCGTCCGTGGCGAGCGTCGCCGACTCGACCGTAACGCCGGCAATCGCGTAGTTCGCCGCGTTTTGCGCCGACGCGGCAGTCACCGGCTCGCTGAAAATCACGATCACCTGCGTTTCGTTCAGCGACCCCACGACGGTGACGCCGAGCGTCACCACCGACGCGCCGACGCTCCGCGGGCCAATGAGCGAATCGCCGTTGACCGCCGCAACCTCGTACACGTACGCCTGCCCGGCGACCGCGTCGCTATCGGAAAACGATGTCGACGCCGACGTGCCGATGACTGCACCGTTGCGGAACACGCGATAGAGCGCGACGCCGGATTCCGCATCCGTCGCCGCGGTCCACGAGAGGTCGATTTGCGAGGCGCCGACGATGGTCGCGGCTAGATCGGTCGGCGCCGACGGCGGCGTCGAGTCGACTGTGCGGTTCGCCGCGCCGGGCGTGCCGCCCAAATTGCTGGCCAGCCACGACGCCGCGTCGTTGCCGAAGGCCGTGTCGGCCGTTCTGATGAGCGCCGAGCCGCGTCCGTCCGCCAATCGCGGCCACGGTAGCGCGGGACTGTACGCCACGCGGTCGATCAGCAAGCTCAGGCTCGCATCGACGGCGTCGGGAGCGACCAACCGCAAATCGTCGCCGGCATCGCTCAAGTCGCCCGTATACGGACCGAAGATCGCCACCGCTTGGGGAATCTGATGAGCCGTGCGATAAGACGCGGGGTCGACCCCGACGACGAGCGCCCGACCGCCCGCAGGAATCACCGCGCCCGCGGGGAACGAAAAATCGACCGCCCCCGCCAGCCGCCACGGCGTAGGACTGCCGCCGATTGTCGGATGCAGCGAAACGTCGCTGGCCGTCGGATTGAACAGCTCGATGAACTCATCGCCGCCGCCGGCCGGATGGTACATCACTTCCGAAATCACCGCGGGACCGGTCGCCGGCGCGGAATTCGCCGCCTCCTGTGTCGCCGACGAGAGCCGAACGACTTCGACCGCCCCGTCGCTGCGCACGAAGCGCCCGAGCGTCGTTCCCGTTTCACTCGCCCCGTACACGAGCGAATCCACGTAACCCGTCAGGTTCGACAGCGCGTCGACGCCAAATAGATGCACCGCGCCGCCGGCGAAAGCAAGCGAGAACGGCACGCTCGCCGCTCCCGAGCCGAACGTCTCCGCTTCCGTAAACGCGCGATAGCCGCCGGCCGGAATCGTCGTCCCCGTGGGAAACTGATACTTGTTCGGCGTCCCCGCATCGTCGCTGAGCAACCAGCCGCTAAGGTCAATGTCGCTGCTCGTCGTGTTGTGGATCTCGATCCAGTCGCCGCCGGGCGCCGCCGAGTTGGCAAGCACCTCGTTGACGATCACCTGCCCTCGGTCGTCCGTGCCGGGCGTGCCGCCGAGAAAATAGCTCGGCCGCCAAAACGCGGGATCGTCGAGCGAATCGTCGCTCGTCGCATCGCGGACGACGAGCGAATACCCGCCGCCATCCGTCGACGGATACCACGCATCGCTGTACAAGAACTGCTCGATCGCCCCGGTGAGCGGCGCGGGCAGCGTAAGCTTGATCTCCTCGCCGCTGTTCGACAGCGATCCCGAGTACCCGCCGACCACGTTGATGTCGGTCCCGTAAACCGCCTCGAACGCCGCGACATCCTGGGCGACGACGATCCGCTCGCTCGGCGCCAGCATGACCGCCCCGAACGTGTAGTCGATCCCGCGCGTGAAGCGGACGCCAGTCAGATCGAGCGTCGCATCGGAGGTATTCACGAGTTCGACGAATTCCGTCGTTACCCCGGCCGTGCCGTTGTACAGCATCTCCGAAATCCGCAAACCGTCGAGCAACGCGAACGTGTTCACGGTCCGCGGGTCGCTCGTCGGCAGCACGGCATCGAGCGTCGCGGCGAACACAGTGTCGCTGCTCGTGCCGTCGTCCTGGTGCACTTCGACGGCCAGCACGTTGATGCCCGGGAGCAAACTCGACCGCGCGATCGAGAACGGACCTTCGAACGCCGCGGTGGCGATGTGCCGCGAAGCGAACGTAAAGTGCGAAATGTTGCCGCTCGGCATACCCAAGCGAAGCAACTCCTGTCCGTTGAGATAGACCACCGCGCCGTCGTCCACCAGCAGCGAAAGCTGCAATTGCTCGACGTCGTCGTCGATCGCGCTCGCGTCGAACTCCGTCCGATAATAAAACGTCGGGCTGCCCAAGCTCAGTGGCGTGTTCTTCGGCCCGGGAAGAACGTCGTTTTCGGCGTACAGAATTCCCGCGCCAGTCGGCCAGAACGTGTCGTTGAAACCCGGTTCGCGCCACGCCGTGCCCTGGTTGACGCCCGTGTCGTCGTACCGCCAGATGTGGTCGATGGCAAGAATCGGCGCCGTCGCCGTCGGCTGGTCGAGATTCGATAGACCGGGACTCGGCGCCGTGAAAAACCGATACGCCGTCCCTGCGTCCGGACTGCGGCCTTGCGAAACGTCCGTGCTCTGCGGGCCGTACACGACGACGTCGATCGGCTTGTCGTTCGCATCGACCAGCGCCAGTGTTTCGCGCCACGGCGACAAGCCGAAACTCAACAACGTATCCGCCTCGGCCGTTTCGCCTTCCGCGGGCGCTTCGTCCGCCGTGAGCACGAGATAACCGCCCCCGGGCACGAAGCTCAACGGCGTGAACTCGTGCCGCCGCGGCGAGGCGAACAGATTGTCCGTGATCGCCAGACCGGCGAGCGATACTGGCAGCGTGTCGCGATTGTACAGCTCGATGAAATCGTCGTTGAGCAACCGATCGCCGGCCGCCAACCATTCGTTGATGACCAGTTGCGATGCATCCCCGAGTTGCTGTCGCACGTTCGCGGCGCCGGGTGTCGGCTGCGTAAGCGCCCAGGAACCGTTTGCCATCCGACCGATGGATTTGTCCGGAATCTGCGTCCCGAACGCCACCTGGTCGACGAGTGTCCCGTTCTCGGCGAACAGATAAACGCCGTCGCCCGCGCCGCTGAGCCCGAAGCTGAGCTGAATCCCCGGCGTTCCCGCAGCAGCGCCGCCGTAAAGCACGAGGTACTCGCCCGGGCCGATCAGCGTGCCATCCGCAAACACGTATTTGCCGGGCTGCGCCGGATCGTCGCTCAGCGTCATTCCCGAAAGATCGAATGGCAGCACGCCGTCGTTGTGCAGTTCGACGTAGTCCGGCGTAACGCCCGCGACGGGGACCGCCGACTGATTGATCGCCAGCACTTCGCTGATTCGCACCCGCGAGAGCGACGCATCGACGGACCACGTGTCCGAAACGGCAGGAGTCGAGAACGACTGCAGCACACCCGCCGAGTCGCGGGCCGTCACCTGGATCGTATACGTGCCGTTCGCCAGCCCGGTCAGCACGATCGGCTGGCTCACCGGGCGCTCGGCAAAGATCGAACCGTTGTTGACGCGATAGAAATAGCTCACCACGCCCGCGCCGCCGACCGTCAGCATTGCTGAATTGAGGCCGGTCGTTCCAATCGGCTCGCCGCCGACCATCGCGCCGGCGGGAACTTGCGACCCCATGTCCTGCCCTTGCGGTCCCGTTCCAATCGCCGGCGAGTTCGGCAAGAGCGCGAACGACGTTGTATTCTCGAACTTTGGATCGCCCGAGATATTACCCGGGCCCAACGCCGCGTCGGCGGGCGGAACCAGCGAATGGTCGACCGCAATCGCCGTCGTCCCGTACGTTGGATCGTCGACCACTGCGCCCGTGAACGACTGGCCGTTGTTCCAGAGAATATCGCCGCTCAGGGTCGCTCCCTGGCCCGGCGCGGTCACGCCGAATTGTGCGAACGACACGGCGGAAGTGGTATTGCCCGTGTATGTGTTGTTCTGGCTCGTCAACTGCGAGCCTTCGAGCACGGCGACGCCGACGGCGTTGGCGGCGAGAGTGTTTCGCCCCAGCGTGAGCCGGGTGGCAAGCGCCGCGTCTCCTCGCGCGATAATCGCGGGCGCGCCGACATAACCATTGAATAGGTTGCCTTCGACGTGCGCATCGGCGCCGCGGAGCACGACCGCCGACCCGCCGAGCGTACTCCCTTCGAACGCGTTGTTGCGAATCTGAAACACCGCCGGCCGCTGCGCGGAACGCAACTCGATCGTCGGGCTCGCCGCCGACCGCAACGGAAACGTGTTCCGCTCGATCAGGACGCGCTTGCCGGAAACGGCGACGTCGCCGGAAATCAGCGTGCCCGCACCGGAGGTCGGGAAAACGCTGTCCCGCACGAGGATCGCACTGCTCTCGAAGGCAATGACCGAGAACCCCGTCGGCCCAAACGTCGCCCGTTCGACTTCGATCGACGAACCCGACACCGCGATCGTATCGCCGCCGGCGGCGCCCGTTACGTCGACGTGGACCAATCGGCTGACTTGCGTCGGGCTGTCGAACGCCATGCCGTTCCAGTTGCCGACCGCCGTCGGCCACGTCGCAAAGCGAATCCGGTCGGTGTCCGTGCCAACCGCGACGAGCCGCCCGTGAACGTTGAGCGACGCGCCCGGGTTGAAGAACACCGTCGTTCCGGCTTCGATCGTCAGCGTCGCGCCCGAAGCGACGACGACCTCGCCCGACACGCGATACGGCCCGTTCGCCGCGGTCCAACTCGTGTTCGCGCTGATCGTGCCCGAGACTACCGGCGCCGTCGAATCGTCGTACCAGATGTCGATCGTTTGCCGGGCGAGCTCGACGTCGTTCTCGCCGAGGGCCTGCACCAAGACTTTATTGATGCCCGGCACGAGCGGCACGTTCTCCTCGACCGTTCCCGCGGACACCGTCCCCACGAGCTCCATGTCGAAGCTGACGTCCGTGCTCGAAGCGCTTTGCTGATGTATTTCCACCGCGATCGTGTTGAGTCCATTGACGAGCACCGCGGGGTTGATATCGAACGGATAGTACGTGTTTTCGTCGCCGCCGCCGACCGTACCCGACGCAAACGTATTGAACGTGGCGTTTGCCCCAAGGTTGTTGCGGACCACCTCGACGCCGTTGATGTACACGGCGGCGCCGTCGTCGCGCAGCAGCCGCATCTGAAGCGTCGCCACCTGCGCGGCATTCTCGACCTGGAACGTGCGCCGGAAATAATACGTCGGGATGTTGTTACTGTTGCAGCCTGGGCTCGGGCCGCAATTGATGACGGTCGCTTCGTCGTTGTCGCCGTATCCTAGCTGGGCAGGTCCGCTCGGCCACGCGGAATCGTTGAACGCGGGCGCCCGCCAGGCGGTCCCCTGGTCCACTCCCGTGTCGAGATATTTCCACGTGCTGCCCGCCGTAATCAGAGTCACCGGCGTCACTTCCGTGAGCAGGCCCTCGATGGCCATGTCGAACGAAAGGTCGCTGCTGTCTGGTGCGTTTTGATGTACCTCAACGGCGATCACGTTCGCGCCGTTGACCAGCGCGCTCGCCGGCGCAAAGAACTCCGTGTACTGATTCTCCGCCGCGCCGAACACGCTCGCCGGCGCGGGCGTAAGGTAATCGGCTCCGGCCGGGAGATTGTCGCGGACGACCTCGACGCCGTTGAGATATACCGCCGCGCCGTCGTCGCGCACGATCCGAAAGATCAGACCCGTATATCGCGAAGCGTCCCCCACGTTAATCGTGCGGCGGAAATAGGTCGTGATCGTGTTCTGAGCATCGCACGCGGGCGCCGCCGGCCCGCAGTTGATCACCGTCGCCTCGTCGCCGTCGCCAAAACCGAGTTGCCCCGGTCCCGATGACCACGCCGCGTCGTTGTACCCCACAGCGCGCCATCCTGTCCCCAGGTCCTGGCCCGAATCGTTGAACTTCCACGTCGACAGTGCCGGCAGGATGTTCTCCGAAGAGATCTGCGGCAGTCCGCTGGTCCAGGCCCCGGTCCGCGGGTTGAAGCCCACCGGTTCGCCGCCCACCAGAACCGTTCGCGTCCCGTCGACGGGCGCCAACCCCGTAAGCGTCGTCGTCGCCGACGTCGTGCGATAATACCCGTTCGCAATCGGCAAAGCCGAGTTGATCGTCACCGCGGTCGGAATCTGCGACAGCACGAACGCCGCGCGCGTCGCCATGAACTGCTGCATCGCGTCGATCGTCGCCTGCGGCGCACGACCGCCGAGCAGGTTCTGCATCAACGGATTGAATCGCTCCGCGCTGAACACCGTCGTCGCCAACTCACTCAGTTGGGCGTAATACCGCGGGGCGATGTCCGGATGCCCGAAAAACCGCACGAGTTGCGGCAAACCGCCCGCGTCCGTCAACATGCGAAACAATTGCGCGGTCGGACTGCTGCCCTGGTTGCCGAGCACCGAGTCGAGGTCGTGCGGCAGCATCACGAACCGCGGGTCGAGCTCGCCGCGGTACATCGCATAGTCGTCGTCGGTGCCGTTGCTCGGATTCGTCTCGTTGCTGTCGAGCAACGTCATAACGGCGAACCACCGCACCCATTGATCGATGTCGACGTGCTGCGAGATCGTCTCGACGTAGGTGAAATCCGGCGCGTTGTTGATCGCGTTCAAGAACGCGTCGAGGTCGCTCCAATCGTTCACGCCCGAATTCGTGTCCTTGTCCCACCCGTCGTTGAGGTATTGTTGGACGTTGCCGTTGCGGAACGCCCACTTGGTGTCTGGCCGCCGCTTGTTGTACAGATTACCGCCGTCGTCGTCGAAGTGATTGGCGACGAAATCGCCGTCCGTAACCTCCAAATGCGCGTATCCCCCGCCACCCGACAGGTCGGCGCCGTTGACGCGCACCTGGGCAAACGTCGCCTCGGCCGCTGGAAGTCCCGCCGCCGCGAAGACCGCGCTCCCCGCGACTTGCGAGTACACGCTTCGCGCGTTGAGGTTGATCGCAGTGACCCCCTGCCAATCCCGGTCGCTGGGAATCTCGATCCGATAGCTCTTGACGTTGAAATCGCGGCTCGACGCCCCCCGCAGCCGCTGCCCGACGTTGTACCGCACCTCGACGTCGTCGCCGATCGTCGAAATGAACGTGGCGTTCATCTGGGCGTTGCTGTCGTTCTCGAAACCGTCGAAGCCCATGAACTCGAGTTCCGCCCGCTCGCTCTCCGTCATCACCAGGCGATAGAGCGGCGCGTCGCTCGCCACGAACCCGTTGTCGACTTGATACAGCGCGTTCGCGCCCTGCGTGCCGCTCGTGTCGGTCGGAGCCGGCCACGTCCGGACGTTGCTCGCCGCATCGGCCGCGCGGACGTAGAACTCGACCACCGTTCCGTGCGGCTGTGCCGGCAGCGTCGTGGCATAGACGCCGTCCCCGGCGATGTCGTCGCCGTGCGTCCCGTCGTCGTGCATCGGCTCGGCGCCGAACGCTGCGAAGTCGTTCGTCCGCCAGTTCACTTCGACGGTCAGGCCCGTCGCCGCCTCGTCGTCGATCTCGGCGCGGACGATTACGTCGTCCGTCGACTGCGGCACGGCCGGCGAATGCTCCACGTCGGATATGATCGGCGCGATGTCCGTCGCCGCGACGGAATTCGCCGCTCCCGGCGTGCCCCCGGCGGGAACGCTGGCCGACCAGTTCTGACCATTGTTGTTCCCTTGCAGCGGATTGATGAGTTCGAGCGACTTGCCCAAACCGTCGTGTTCGGCCAACCACACCCAACCCTGGTGATTGCGGTCGAGCGGCCCGCGGCGGCGCAACGCCCAATCGCCCGCGTCGGCGTACGTTACCCGGTCCACGACGACGCCCACGTCATCGGAAACCTCGACCCGCTCGCCCGTGTTGCTCAACTCGCCGGTCCACCCTCCGACGACGTTCGTAACCGCTGGGTAATTCGTCTGAAACCGCGCCAGGTCGGCGGCGACGACGAGATAGCCGCCGGACGGCAGCGTCGTCGCGCCAAAGGTAAAGCTCACCCCGTCCGAAAGCGTCCAGCCGTCGAGGTCCGCCGCTTCGTCGCCCCGATTGTAGATCTCCAAAAATTCGTCGAGCGGGTTCTCCGACTGCGGGTGGTACATGATTTCGCTGATGAACACGTCCGCCGCGAGCAACTGGCGGCTTTCCAGCGTTTCGACCTGTAGCGTCGCGCGGCGGCGTGGCCGCCGCGACTTGCGAACGGGACCGGGGCGGCCGGGGAGTCTGCGCATTGCGGTAATCCTTGGTGAGCGTCGCTGGCAGGGAAGGCGGGGAAACTGGCGGGCAATCGCGGGCGATCGTCGCGCCCAGGACAGTTCGAGACCATTGAGCCTTTCGCCGGCACAGCGGGCGAACCAGGCCCACACCGACGGCTAACGAGATTTATGTAATTAGGTGAGACACATTCCTTCGGAGTTCAACCGGCCAGGAACAATCGGAGCGAAAAGCCGCTTCGTCCAGACGGAGCCGCGCAGCGCGATAGACCTCAGCCTAATGCAACCGGCGCAATCTCCACGTAACGGCGATGTAACGCACCGCCGCGGGCGAGCAGAGCGTGACCTAAGGGCGAACCTCTCGACGTATTCGCCGCAGCGCGACGAATCTTGCCGTTAGACGTTGGCGGGCGGACGAGAGTTCGCTGTATCCCCTCAAAAAACCAAACGCGCCAATTCTAACGAATTAGAACCGCTGCGTCAATCCTCCATTGTCCAAAAAACCGCTCGTCGATCGTGTCCCGCGATCGACGTGAGATACCTCGATTCTCGCGTTCCGGTTTCGTGCCTCGCGGCGTCCGCCCCAGCGCGGCCGCCAACAGCCGACGCTCCCCCGCCCGATCCGGTCCGCCGACTTCTCGAATCCACCTCAAATCTTGTCCGCCGCCGGCACCACATAAGGCGCCCGATACTCCCGCGTCAGCATCTTGTCCGCCTCCGCATGGTCGACGAACGTTTCCGTTTCCTGGTCGATCGCCAGCACCGGCCCGATCTGCACCGGCGTCTTCGAGAGCAGCACTTTGTTCTCGGCCAGGTGCTCGTCGAACCGCTCGAACGTCGCGACCAGGTTGTCGGCGCATTTCGTATCGCGGAGCTTGGCCTTGATGTCGTCCGCGGTCATCAGATTGCCGAGGCGATACGAGATGTTCCCCAAGTGGCACAGGGCGCTCGACAGGTGCCCCTCTTCGATGTCCGCGTGCAGGTCTTCGTGCTTGCGGCTGCGGACGGCCTTGATGAAGTTCGCAAAATGATCGCCGCCCCCGCGAAACGCCTTCACTTCCTTGCCGTCCTTGTCGTAAGCCGCCCCGGCGTCGTAGCTCGTAACCACCAGCGAGCCTTCGGTCCCTTCGAACACGACGCCCACGCCTGCCCCGCGATGCGGCTTCGTCGGCAACCCGCGGACCTCGAACACGAGCGCCTGCTCGCCGTAATCGTGGACGACGATTTGCGTGTTCGCCGTGTCGCCGGCGTCTTCATACCCGAACCGCCCGCCGTAGCTCAGCACGCTCTTGGCGAACGTCTTCACTCCCAAGCCCCAGCGGGCCAGGTCCATCTGGTGAATCCCCTGATTGCCGAGATCTCCGTTGCCGTACGGCCACTGCCAGTGCCAGTCGTAATGAAACTTCGGCCGCGTGAGCGGAAGAATCGGCGCCGGACCGCTCCACAAGTCGTAGTCGACTTCCTTGGGCACTTCGTATTTGCCCCGCGCGCCGATCGAACCGCGGCGCTTGTAGCAAAGTCCGCGGGCCACCTTGACCGCGCCGATCTTCCCCGCGTGCAGATACTCCATCATCTCGCGCATCCCGGCCATGCTCCGGCATTGTGTGCCCGTCTGGCAAATCTGCTCGTACTTGCGGGCGACTTGCACGATCCGCCGCCCTTCGCTGACGTTGTGGCTCACGGGCTTTTCGACGTACACGTCCTTGCCCGCCTGCATCGCCCAGATCGCCGTCAGCGCGTGCCAATGATTCGGCGTAGCGGTCGAAACGATGTTCACCGCCTTGTCCTCGTACGCTTTGCGCATGTCGCCGACGACTTGCGGGCGGCGGCCTTGCTTCTTGTAGATTTGATCCGCCCGATTGTTGCCGACCTTCTCGTCGGGATCGACGACGTACAGAATCTCCGTGTCCTTGCGGCCGGTGAACGCGCCGATATGGTCTCCGCCGCGTCCATTCACGCCGACCACCGCCACGCCCAATCGCTCCGCCGCCGACTTAGGTTGCGGGTCGTCGGCATGGAGCACGCTTGGAATTGCCGATGCGGCGGAAGCGGCCGCGGCGGCGAACATCGATTGCTGGAGGAATTCGCGACGGGTCGAACGCGACATGGGCGGGGCTCCTTGCGCTGGCGGGCGATTGACAGGTGGGCACGGCCGGTTTCGACGGCACGACCGCGTGAGTCACAGTATAGGTAGCCCGCCGCCGCCATGCCACCTGTTTTGACGGCCCGGCACGGAGCGGCGCAGGCGCAAAAAAAAAGCCGCGGG
>QEVJ01000075.1 GCA_003576845.1 Planctomycetota bacterium | reverse complement strand
TAACGCCAGTGCCAATTACACCGGCGAGGCCTGCTTTCGCATTTGCGGCAATGCCTGCCTTTCGAGTTTGCGCCGCTTCGATTTCAGTCACTACGCGAACGGACTGTTCCTGTTCATCTTCACGAGATTTCAATTCATGAAGACTCTCTCGGATGCGCTGAATCAAGATCGCCGATTGCTTTTTTCGACTGAACCAAGATGCCTTCTTCGCCTCAAGCTCCTTGAATGCGGCGTCAAGGATCTCGATCAGTACGTTTGGAAACGAATGTGCCTTGAAGTCCTCGCAATTGATGTATACACGCCGAACGTGCTCCCTAAGTTTCTCAGCACTGTGGTGAAGCAATAGCGTCTTCCCACATCCACGCCGTCCGAAAACGGCATGGTTCTGAAGTGACGAGACGTCTGAAAGTGTGTGCCCAACGTCAATATATGGGATCGACGTTGGTCCACCTCGCTGAACGCGCAATGTCTCAAGAATACGCTGTCGCAACTCTGCAAGTCGTTGTGCTGTAACCACATCGCTTCCTTCTTCTGGGTCGTGAATGTGGCGAAAAAATCCGCCGACCATTTCTGACCGGCGGATTCCAGTTGCTTTCAAGCTTTCCTGACCGATCCGTCAGCCATTAATACATGTCATCCATACCGCCGCCGCCGTGTCCGCCGCCGCCCTTCTTCTCATCCTTGGGCTTGTCGGCAATCAGCGCATCGCTGGTGAGCAGCAGCGTCGAAACGCTCGCCGCGTTCTGTAGCGCCGTGCGAGTGACCTTCGTCGGGTCGATGACGCCGGCTTTGACCAGGTCTTCGTACTCGTCGGTCGCGGCGTTGTAGCCTTGGTTGCCCTTGAGTTCGGCGACCTTTTCGCACACGATGCCGCCGTCCTTGCCGGCGTTCGCGGCGATCATCGTCAGCGGCGCGCGGCACGCGCGGATCACGATGTTGTAGCCAATCTCTTCATCCGGCGCGAGGCCGGTCGGCTTCACCGCCACCGACGCCCGCAGTAATGCCACGCCGCCGCCCGGCAGAATGCCTTCCTCGACCGCGGCCCGGGTTGCGTGCAGCGCGTCCTCGACGCGGGCTTTCTTTTCCTTCATTTCGCTTTCGGTCGCCGCGCCGACGTTGACCTTCGCCACGCCGCCCGACAGCTTCGCCAGCCGCTCTTCCAGCTTTTCCTTGTCGTAGTCGCTGGTCGAGTTCTCGATTTCGCGGCGAATCTGGTCGATCCGGGCTTTGATGTCCGCGCTCTTGCCGGCGCCTTCGATGATCGTCGTGTTGTCCTTGTCGACGATCACCTTCTTCGCGCGGCCGAGTTCCGCGAGGCCCAGGTTTTCGAGCTTGATGCCCACGTCTTCGAACACGGCCTGACCGCCGGAGAGAATCGCGATGTCTTCGAGCATCGCCTTGCGGCGATCGCCGTAGCCCGGGGCCTTCACCGCACAGCACGCGAACGTGCCGCGGATGCGATTGAGCACCAGCGTGGCGAGCGCCTCGCCTTCGACCTCTTCGGCCACGATCAAGAGCGGCTTGCCCGCGTTGACCACCGCTTCGAGCAAGGGAACGATGTCCTTGATCGACGTGATCTTCTTTTCGTACACGAGAATGTAGCAATCTTCGAGCACGCATTGCATCGTCGCCGCGTCGGTGACGAAGTACGGCGAAAGATAGCCGCGGTCGAACTGCATGCCCTCGACCCATTCGGTCTCGGTGGTCAGGCTCTTGCCTTCGTCGACGGTGATCACGCCGTCCTTGCCGACCTTGTCCATCGCGCCGGCCAGCAACTCGCCGATTTGCTTGTCATTATTGGCGGCGACGGAGGCCACCTGAGCCATTTCGGTCTTGCTCTTGATCTTGATCGACATGTCCTTGAGCTTGGCGGTGATGTCGGCCACCGCCCGCTCGATGCCTTGCTTCATGTGCACCGGGTTGCAACCGGCCACGACGCCGCGGAGGCCTTCGTTGAAGATGGCCTCGGCCAGCACGGTCGCGGTCGTCGTGCCGTCGCCGGCCACGTCGCTCGTCTTGCTCGCCACTTCGCGGACCATCCGAGCGCCCATGTTCTCATAGACGTCTTCCAGGTCGATTTCCTTGGCCACGGTCACGCCGTCTTTGGTGACGGTCGGCGAGCCGAAGGATTTTTGGAGAATCACGTTGCGGCCCTTCGGACCGAGCGTGACTTTAACAGCCCGAGCAAGCTTCGACACGCCACGGCGCATCGCCTCACGGGCTTCCTGATCAAAGGCAATCATCTTGGGCATAGGTATTCAGGGGTCAGGGGTTAGGGGTCGGGGGTCAGGGAAATGCCGCTGTCGCGATTTGCTGCTGAACCGTAATGCCACGCGACCCAATGGAATGTTTACAACGCTTTCGTACTTTGAACGAACCGACGACTGGGTAGGACTCAAGCGGCCGGAAAGTCCAATAGATCGGAAATGTATTCCCGACCCCTGACCCCCGACCCCTGACTCCTAATCCTCCAGCACCGCCATGATGTCGCGCTCGCTCATCAAGAGCACGGTCACGTCGCCGATTTCGATTTCCTGCGGGGCGTAGCTCGTGAACAGCACGCGATCGCCGACCTTCACCTGCATCGGAGCCCGCGAGCCGTCGTCGTTGAGCTTGCCGTCGCCGACCGCCAGCACCGTGCCGCGGGCCGGCTTGTCCTTGGCGGTGTCCGGCAGCACGATGCCGCCCGCCGTCCGTTCCAGCGCCTCTTCGCGCTCGACCACCACGCGGTCGCCGAGCGGCTGGAGCTTGACCTTCGTCGCGGTCTTCTTGGGTTTCGTCGCCACAGCCATGTTCGAGCATCCTCCAAAAGGGTGTGATATGGGGGTCTTGTTTCCCGGCCGCGAGCCGCCGCCTGCCGAGATAGGTATGCGGTAATACGTGCTAGCGGCCAAAAGCAACCCGCGCGCCAATCGCGCGACGTCGCCACAAGACATGGAGAGGAAGTAGCTTACGTCGAGATCAAGCATCGCCGGGCAAGGTGCCATATACGGCGTAGAGGTCGCCGTCGACCAGATGGCCTGCCATTCTGGCAGGATCAGCCTTGAGGACCGGATAGCGAGTTATTTTGGTGCGAGTCCTGGTAGATTATCCGGCATGAACATCGGAAGTCGCTTTGGCCAAATGGGATTCTGCCTGTCGCTGATCGCGCTGGCCGGGCTGTTTCTGGTCGGCCAGAGCAAGGTTGGCGCGATTCTGGTGTTTCTGGCCGTTCCGGCGGCGATTTTTTCTGCAATTGGCCTCATCGCGCCGCCGCGCCGGTGGGCCGGGTGGGGCTTGGCAATTAGCCTCTTCGTTTGCCTTTATCTGCCAACGATCATGCTTTTCACGATCAAGGCGTGGAAAAAGTAAGACGATCACCCGCTGCTGCGCAAACGCAGATTACTCTCTGGTCCCACGCTTTTTCGGCTTGCTTCGCGAACCTTCCGCCCGCGGACCGCGCTTCGATTTCTTCTTGCTGCCGAATTCCTTTCGCTCAGACCCGCGCCGTTGCCGACCGTCCGAACCGCCCGTCTTCCGTTCGCGCGATTGCACCGCCCGCCCTTCGCGCGCTACGATCCGAAAATCCAACTCCCGCCGATCCACATCCACCCGCGCCACCGCCACGCGAACCACGTCGCCGAGCCGAAACACGTTATCCTTCCGATAGCCATTCAGGCTGTGCGTCGTCTTGTCGTACCGATAGTAATCGTCTTGCAGCGACGTCACGTGAACCAGGCCCTCGGCCGGGAGCTCGATTCCCTGTGCGAACAACCCAAACTGCTGCACGCCGGTGACGACGGCGTCCATTTCCTCGCCGATCCGCTTGCTGAGGTAATCGAGCAGCTTGACTTTGACCAGCTCGCGCTCGGCCGCCTCCGCCCGGCGTTCGCGCTGCGAACAGTGCTCGCCCAGCCCGGCAAGTTCGGCCAGATCGTTGCGCGGTTTCTTCTTCGCCGCCAGCACGTCGAGCAACCGATGCACGGTCAAATCCGGATACCGCCGAATCGGCGACGTGAAGTGGCAATAGTGGTCGCTCGCCAGGGCGTAGTGCCCTTCTTCCTCCGGGCTGTAGACCGCTTGCTGCATCGACCGCAGCACGGCATAGTTCACCGCCCGTTCCTCCGGCTGTCCCTTCACCGCGTCGAGCACGCGCTGAATCTCGAACCGGCTTTCGAGGCTGTCGCTCGATAGGCCCAACTCGTGGACGAACTCGGTCAGCGATTGCAGCTTGCGCGGATCGGGCTGCTGATGCACTCGGCGGAGGAACAGCGCCCCCGCGTCCGAGAGCATTCGAGCGACGGCTTCGTTCGCCGAGAGCATGAACTCTTCGATGATCTGGTGGCTTTCCGTGTTTTCGACCAGATGCGCCCCGGAAACCCGGCCGTCGCGGTCCAGATCGATCTTCACCTCCTGCATGGTCAGCTCGATCGCCCCGCGTTTGAGCCGCCGCGCTCGCAAGATCATCGCCAACTCGTGCATCCGCGCGAGCAGGCCGTGCACCGCAGGCGTCAGCCGGGCTTTCCAGACCTCGCGATCGGCCAGATACTCGTCGACCTCTTCATAAGTAAATCGCCGCGCGCTGCGGATGGCCGTCGACTTATACTCCGCCGCGACCGGCGCGCCGTCCGCCGTGAACTCGATCATCGCCGTCTTCGCAAACCGCACCTTGTTCGGCTGCAAGCTCGCCAGATTGTTCGAGATCAACTCCGGCAGCATCGGAATTACGCGGTCGGGCAAGTAGACGCTCGTCGCGCGTTCGCGGGCCTCGCGATCGAGCGGCGACTTTGCCCGCACGAAATGCGAGACGTCCGCAATGTGGACGCCCAAGAGCCAATGCCCATTGTCGAGCCGGTCGAGCGAGATCGCGTCGTCAAAATCCCGCGCGTCGATCGGGTCGATCGTGACGATCGTCTCGGCGGTTAGGTCTTCTCGCGGAATGTGATGTGGTGTGCCACTGGCTTTGCCTTCACGTGGGGTGCCACTGGCTTTGCCAGTGTGTGTCGCCGAACCAGCCTCCACCTCGAACTCACCAAGCGCCACATCGAACGCTTCCGCCTGCTGTCGCGCATCTTCCAGCGCATCCTCCGCAAACGGCCCCGGCAAATTGAACTCGCGAATGATCGACAGCGTATCGACGCCCGGCTTCCCGCGCGGCCCGAGCACCTCGACGATCACGCCTTCGCCGTCGTGAACGTGCGACGGAAACCGGACCATCTCGATCACGACCTTGTCGCCCGGCTTCGCGTTCTTCGCGCCGGGGTCGCCGACCGCGATCGGCTGCGAGAAGGGCATCCCGTCGACGAGGACGAAGCCCGCCCCGGCCTGCTCGTCGTACGTGCCGACGAACGAGTTGGTCTCGCGTTCGAGAATCTGAACGATCTCGCCCTCGAACGCCGGCTTGCCGCCGCGGAACCGCGGCCGCCCCTTGAGGCGCACTTGCACCGTGTCGCCGCTCGCCGCGTCGCGGGCGTTATGCTGCGAGATGTAAATGTCCTGGTCCTTGTCGCGGACGGCCTGACCGCGCGGCGTGACGAAGCCGAACCCGCCCTGCATCCGGCGGAACGTGCCGATGATCTGGTTGACGTTCTTACTCGTCGTGGTGACGGATTGCGTGCCGTCGGTCGCAGACTTGTGGCGTGGGCGGGCGGGTTTCGTTTTCGCGTTCACGGATTCGCTCGCGGCGGCGCTCACGGTGGTTGCACTAGCCACGGGGCGGATGATATGCCCCGCGCCGTATTGGAGCTTGCCCTCCTGGGCGAGCCGCTTGATCGTCCGCCGCAGGTCGGTCGCGCGATCCGCCGGGAGCTTGAGTTGTTTGAGAATCACCCGCGGCTTGACGGGCTGATAGTTCGGTCGGCCGACATGCGCGAGAATGGCGTCGGCGAGGTCTTGATGCTTCATGAAGTTACTCGATGGGATCGTTTGTTCTGTCGGTGGATTGGCTCGCGGGCCTAGGCCGGCGCGATCGCCAGTGTCGCCTTGCGCGGGGTACGACCGCAAGCCGAGCGGCGCCGAATGCGAATCGGCGGCGGCAATGCGGCGCCCTGCCCGGCCGCAAGCAGCGCGCCGGGCGATGAAAAAGGAATGCCACGACGCTTAACGCGACGCGGAAGAAGGAGCGGCGGGCAGATCTCTCCCGCCGGAGGCTCGGGAGTTGCCAGCAAGACACTGCGCCTACCGCGCAGGTTCGCCCCTCGTTCTCTCGCAGAGCAAAGTCCAGCCGGCCGCCAAGTGGCCCGAGCCGACGGGAACCATCCGGCAATAACGCGGCGGCGTGGGGCAAAAAACTATCGCTTCGAGAATTGCGTCGCCTTGCGGGCTTTGTGCAGGCCGTACTTCTTGCGCTCGCTCATGCGGCTGTCGCGGGTGAGCAGGCCCGCTTTCTTGAGCGGCTCATACGTCTCGGCGTCCAGCTTGCGCAGCGCCCGGGCGATGCCGAGCTTACACGCGCCGCTTTGCCCGGTGACGCCGCCGCCGTCGACGCGAATGCTCACGTCGACCACGTCGCGCTTGCCGGTTTCGACCAGCGGCGCGAGCACGTCCATCCGGTGCTGCGGGATCGTGAAGAATGCGTCCAACTCGCGCTCGTTGACCGTGATCTTGCCGGAACCGGGGCGCAGCCGCACCCGCGCGACGGAGCTCTTCCGCCGGCCGGTGCCCAGAAAATCATTCGCCGAGTTAGCTTTGGCGGTGGCCATGAATCGGTCCTAACGAAACGTTTCGAGTCGTGAGTCGTGGAGTATGCGATTGCGCCGCGAACGGGCGGAATGCCCGAGCTTTACACGGCAAGTTCCTTCGGCTCCGGGCTTTGGGCCTGATGCGGGTGGTCCGGTCCGGCGTACACCTTGAGTTTGTTCAGCATCTTCACCGCCAGCTTGTTCTTAGGCAACATCCGGCGGACCGCTTCCGTGATGATCAGCTCCGGGCGGCGCTCCAACCGGTCGCCGGCCGATTCTTCGCGCTGCCGAGTATAGCCCGTGTACCAGGTGTACTTCTTCTGCTCCAGCTTCTTGCCGGAAAGGGCGATCTTGGCCGCGTTGATCACGATGACGCAATCCCCCGTGTCGATGTGAGCCGTGTACGTCGGGCGGTGCTTGCCCATCAGGATCATGGCGATTTCCGAAGCGAGGCGGCCCACGACCTTGTCGGTCGCGTCGACGAGGAACCACTTTTGTTCCAACTCGCCCGGCTTGGCTAGATACGACTTATTGTTCATGGCTTTGGATCGCTCGAATTGCCGCGCGGAGCCACCCCAAGCCGGCGGTCGAAATAACCGCCGACGGCGGCAAGGGGGCCGGTCGCGGGAAACTAATAACGTAGCGTTTCCCACGAATCGCGACAAGGGCGTCGCGCCGAAAGTTCGAACCGCGTTCCGTCGCCCATCCGGCCCGTCGCGGCAAGTAAGAAACCCCACCGCGAGCAACCCAAAAAGAGCCTACAGTGCCCTGGACTGGGGTCGAACCAGCAAGGGATTACTCCCACATGGCCCTCAACCATGCGCGTCTGCCAATTCCGCCACCAGGGCAGTGGACTATCGCGATTCGCCGCCGGCAGTCCGATTCGAAGAACCAGAGGACGCCCGCGACAAAGCCCGACCGGCAGCGACCGAGCCATGTTCTGAGTCTAGCCTGTGCCGCCGGGGCGTCAAGGGCGGGCGATGCGGGTGGTGGGTCAGTCTAATCACCGGCATTCTCTCGGAGGTGTTTGATGCAAGAAGCTGGTAGCGGGTCGTCTTCGTCGAGTATGATGCGCGGCACTCGTCCCAATACTTTCCAGGGGAATTCGCAATGAAACAGCCCGTCATCCTCGTTGCTCTCGCCCTCATCGCGCTGTCGCACTCGGCCTCGGCGGCCGACAGCGCGACGGACGAAAAAGCAATCCGCCAGGTAGTGAAGGACTATGAGACGCTTTGGAACAAGCACGACATGAGCACATTTGGCAATCTGTTTACCGACGATGCCGAGTGGGTCAATGTAGTGGGGCACGTCTGGCGTGGAAAAGCTGTCATTCAGAAGGCACACCAAGTCGTGCATGAAACCAATTTCAAAAATCGGAACATGAAGTTGGACGACATGACGGTCCGATTTATCCGCCCAGACGTCGCGGTGTCGATCGTAAAATGGACGTTGGACGGGTTCGAGGCTCCCGACGGCCGCAAATTCCCCAAGGGCCCGAATGTCGCCACGCTAGTCTTCGTGAAACAAGACGGTAAGTGGCTCATTTCCAGCGGCGAAAATGTGACCGTGGATCCCGTTGCTGCCAAATTCGACCCGGTGAAACAATAGAATCCCACGATTCGACTGACGCACTATGCCATGCGGCGGACACGCCGGAGCAGTTCCAAGGAAAGGGTGCTCTCGCTAGGTGCGAGCTTCCAGTCGAATGTGCTCTATCCCGTTCGTTACCAGCCAGACGAGAAACCCTTCCTGCTCTTCCGTAATCTCGACTTCCGCGGCCTTCGTCGAGTCGAGCGGCGAAACCAGCCGCAATACGCCCTCGTCGAGCCAGCGGGCCGCATCGTCGGAGCGAATCCAGTATTCGCCGGACCCCAGCATAGGCGCGCCGCGCTCGCCCGCGGGCGTCATGAAATACGTCACGTCGTGGCGAAACCGATCGGGCATCGCCAGCGGCGGCACATCCTCGCGACCGACGGCCATAACGACAAGCGGCATGGAACGGCTCTAGTGTTGTGGCCGGTCTCCCGACCGAGCCACGAATGCAGTAATACGCGCGCGACAGCAGACGCGGCGCGATTCTACAGCAGTTCCGCCATCGCCGCGACCTGTTGCTGAAGGTTCGCCCGGTCCGCCGGCGTCGCGACCTGCTCGCGCCAGTCGTCGGGCAAAAACGCGACGTCGGTGCATTCGAGCACGGCGCAAAGCTCCTGATATTGCTTCTCCAGGCCCTGCGACGACGGCAGAAACGCGGCCACGGCGGCATCGAGGTCCTCTCGGCCGACTTCGCCGCGGCCGGCGACGAGCGCCCGGCGGCGGGCCGAAAGCAGAATGCTCTCGATGTCGGCCCCGCTCACGTCGGCGATGCTGGTGGCCGCTTCGAGCGCGTCGGCCGCCAGCGCGACGCCGTTCTTCGCCGCCATCGCCGCGAACATCGGCGCGATCTCCTCGCCCGACCGCGGGTAAAAGAGCGGAATATGCACCTCCGCCCGGCCCTGGCGCTTGAGGTCGATCGGCAGCAGCTCCGGCCGGCTCGTGAGCAGCATCCACACGATCTTGCCGCGATACCGCGTGTCGCCCATTTGCGCGGCCAGCATCGCGAACACGCGGGCGGACGTGCCGGAGTCGCCGTCGGCTTGCCGCGAGCCGAGCGCCGCGTCGGCTTCGTCGATAATCACGACCACCGGCCCGAGCGACCGCAGCACGGCGAGCACGCGCTGCAAGTTGGCTTCCGTTTCGCCGACGTACTTGCTGCGGACGTTGCGCAGTTTGACGCAAGGAATCCCGACGCTGCCCGCATAGCACTCGGCCAGATAGCTCTTGCCCGTGCCGACGGGGCCGCAGATGAGATAGCCCATCGGCGCGACGTCGAGCTTGCCTTCGGCGAGCCAGCGGGCGTCCTGCTCAAGCCGGTCGCAAGCCGCATCGTGCCCCACGACGTCGGCGAGCGTCCGCCGCGGCTCGATGAACTCGACCAGATCGCCGCACTGCCGCTCGATGAGCGTTTTCTTCGCGCGGCGAAAGGCATCGCTTTCGGCCGGACGCTGGCCGCGAACCTGGGCGAGCAGCACGCGCAGATTGACGAGACTCAGCCCCGCCGCCGCGTCGGCCAACTGGTCGATTTGCAGTTCCTGCTCCAACGGATCGGCGACGGCGGCCGACTCTTCCAGCGTCGCGGCGACAAAACTCCGCCGCGCCGCCCGGTCCGGGAGGGGCACTTCGATCGTCGACACGTGCGGACTCTGCACGAGCCGGTCGTTCAGTTCCGACAGCCGCTCGGCAATCAGGCAAAACGCGACATTCGCCCGGCGAACGAGCGCGCTCTGGCTCCACCCGAGCATTCGCACCAACCGCGACGCCGCCGCCGGAGCGAGCATTTGGGCGTCGCCGGGCGGAAGCACGAACTGGGCGTGATCGAACACGACGCCGAGGCTCTGGCATCCGATCTTGCCCGCCGCCGGCGCCGTCGGCGACGAGTCGACGAGAATCCGCTCGACGAGCCGGTCGATTTGTGCGACCACGCGGTCGGGATCGTTCGGCCAGGCCGCCGGTTCGCCCCAGAGCGGCGAAAGCGCCCGCGTCATCGCTTGCAGACGTGTTCCGTCGCCGGCCGCCAGCGGACGCAATCCGCGGCCCAAGTCGTATTCCAGCACGACGTCCCACGCGCCGAACAACTGCGTCGCCAGAAATTCCTTCAACTCACAAAACCGCCGCGATTCACCTTCGCCGGTTTCGACGAGGTCGTACACGTTGCCGTGCAACACGAACAGACAACTCGTGCCGGAGAAGTAAAGATCGGCGAGTTGCCGCGCCCAATCGGGAAACCACGCGGGCAGATGCCCATTGCGGTCGTCCGGTTGTTCACCGGCCAGCGGCGCGTCGGCCCGATTTGGTTTCATATCGCCGGTTGCTGCGGGATTGTCGATTCACGCGCCTCGTGAGGCGCCGTCGATGTCGTTTAGCGAGCACGCCGTTCGCAGTCCGGGAATCGCGGCGAAGTGGCGGTCATACGTGAACAACAACAGCGAATGTTGAATCGCCGCCGCTGCGATCCAGATATCGTTTGTCGGAATCGGCCGCCCCGCCGCCCGAGTGGCCTTGTAGACCATGCCGTATGCCTCTGCCGTCGCGTCGACGACAGGCAACACGCGCACGCCCGACGTATGCAGGAACCGCTCCAAGAGCTGGCGATTCTCGTTCTCTTTTGTGCCGGAAACGAAGCCCGAATACAACTCACCGATCGACACAATGCTGATATATAAACTATTTGCATGGCAAACGAGGTTCAACGCGTCTTCGCGTCCCTTCGCGATCGCGGCGTACGCGTTCGTATCGATCAGAAGTCCTGTCATTTCCAAAGCGACTCGTCGATCTTGTCCGACTCGGCCATCGTTTCGTCAAATGTGCGAACCTGCTCTTCGTCCCACGAACCAAAGAGCTTCTTAAGCGCCGCTTCGGTATCGGCGGGAAGGCGAGGCGACAACGGCGCCGGCGGATAATACGTCTCCAACACCCTCGCCGCCCACTCGCCGGGAGAAACGCCGTGGCTAGCTGCGTCGTGAGACAGACGCTCCAAGGTCGCGTCGCTCAGACTGTCGATTTGTAAGGGGGCGGGCATGATCGGCTCTCCGGACTCGAACTTATCCCTGAGTGGATCGATGGTGCTTGCATCTTGCGACCACGAACTGGCCCGAAATTCCATTATACCACTACCCTTCCGCCTGCTTTTCCCGAGCCGGTCCCATCTGCTTCTGCGCCTGCGGCACGCCGGCGGTGTCGGGCGTGACGAGTCCCATTTCGACCTCGAACTCGCGGAGGGCCTGCTCGGCGCGGGCCTTTTCCATCGCCCGCTCGCGCTCGAAGTCGATCTGCTCCTCGCCGGAGAGATCGGTCGCCACGCGGACCTTGGCCTTGTTGAGGCTGATCTTGTCTTGGATCACGCTTTCGATCTGGCCGAAGTCGGTCGTAACGTCGAAATGAAAACTGGCGGCCAGTTGGGCCATTTCCGCTTCGGCCCGGCTCATCTTCAATTCGGCGTCGTACTTCTTGATCTTCTCGCGAATCTGGCCGAGGTGCTTCGTGGCCCGCTGAATCTTGGCGAGGTTGCCTTCGTAGGCCTTCTCGTGCATCGCGAGTTGGGCCGTGCCGTCTTCGAGCTCCTTGCGGGCTCGCTGCAAGGCGACGGCATACTGCGATGCCGCGTCGCGGTCGCCTGCCGCGAGATAGTGTTTGACGGTCGCTTCCAGTTCGGTCGCCCGTTGCCGCGCGGTTTCGACCTGCCGGCCGACCCGCTCGACGAGCGCGCGATACTGCTCCAGCCCGACGCGCCCTTCTTTGAGCTGTTCGACGGCCTGATCGTATTCCAACTGCATTTGGGCGATCGGGTCGACGCCGGAAAAGAAGTTGCCCAGCTTGTTCAACTGAGCCTTCACCGACCGCCAAAGCTTGCCGAGAAACATCCGCGCCCTCGCAATGAGAAAGGTAGCCGCACACCGGCGGCAAGGGGCCTTCTAACAAGTCTATCGCCCGCGTAAATCGGGGGTCAATCGTTTCCGCCGGCAGCGGACGTTCGCCGAGCCGGTTTGAACCGATTATGCCGATCGCGTATCCCAACGACGCGGAACGCATTTGGGTGGCACTGGTGGCTTGTCCACCAGTGTGGTTCAGAGCGCGACGTCAATCGCCACTTCTCACTGGTGGACAAGCCACCAGTGCCACCCAACCCAAAACTCAGACGTGACGGCCCGCTATTCGCCGGGGGCGATCCGCAAGATCACATTCTGCGCCCCGGTGCCGGGCGTTTCGTATTCCGCCGCCTTGCGAAGTTCCAGCCCACGCAGCAATCGGCGTTCGCGCGCAGCCGCACGCTCGTCCGCCCACGCCGGCCCTTTGATCACCAGCAACTGCCCGATCGAATCCCAATGCGACTCGAACCACGTGAGCAGTTTGTAGAGCGGCGCCACGGCCCGAACGACCAGCGCGTCGAACCGCTCGCCCTTAAGCAGTTCTTCCGCCCGAGCGTGAACCACCGGCGTTCGTCCGCCCGCTTCCTCGACGATCGCCGCCAGCGCCGCGGCCTTCTTGGCCACCGATTCGCACAGCGTCACGTCCAGATCCGGCCGCAAAATCGAGAGAATCACGCCCGGCACGCCGGAGCCGCTTCCCACGTCGAGCACCCGCGAACCCGAGTCGATCAGGCGTTCGAGCTGCTCGCTGTCGACAACGTCGCGGGCGACGAACTTGTCGTAGGTCGTGTGCCGCGTGAGGTTCAGCTTCTCGTTCCACGACCACAGCGCGCGGCAATAGCGATCCAATTCGGCAATCTGGTCGTCGTCGAGCGACAGATCGGCTCGGGCGAGCGCGGCGGCGAGGGTATCGGAAGCGTCGGTCAAATTGCGAGTGGGGGTCCAAGGGAATAGGGTCCATAGCCACGGTTCGGCGGAGACTTGTCGGCACCATTCTACCACGGCGTCTCTCACCGACCACGGCCAAGAATTCCCAACCTCCAACCTCCAACCTCCAACCTCCAACCTCCAACCTCCAACCTCCAACCTCCAACCTCCAACCTCTAACCTCCAACCTCCAACCTCTAACCTCCAACCTCTAACCTCCAGCCGCAGCGTTCGGTATCATCAGCGGCACGATTACCCGCCGCCCGCCCCTCGTTCTCGCAACGCTGCCTCTTCGATCCGAGTTTCCGCTTCATGTCGCACGTCGTCGTCGCTCCGGTTGCCGCGCGTTCAGAGCAGAAGCTGTTCTTGGAATTCCCCTGGCGGCATTATCGCGGCGATCCGAATTGGGTCCCGCCGCTGCGGCAGAATCAAAAGGAGCTGGTCGGCTTTGCCTGGCATCCGTTCTACGACGACGCCCAGTCGCAAGCGTTTTTGGCGACCCGCGGCGGCGAAGTTTGCGGACGCATCCTGGCGCTCGTCAACCACGCCCACAATCGCTACTACGACGAGAAACGGGGCTTCTTCGGATTTTTCGAGACGGTCGACGATCCGGCGGTCGCCCACGGCCTGTTCGACGCGGCCTGCGATTGGCTGCGTTCGCAGGGCATGACCGCCGTCCGCGGTCCGGTGAATCCGTCGCTCAATTACGAATGCGGCTTGCTCACCGAGGGCTTCGATTCGCCGCCCACGTTCATGATGACGTACAACAAGCCGTTCTACGGCGGCCTGATCGAAAGCTATGGCTTCGAGAAGGCGCAGGACTTGTACGCCTACAGCGGGCACGTCGACATGCTCAAGTCGCTCGACAAGAAGCTGGCCTTCGTCGTCCAAGAGGCGGCCGAGCGATTTCACATCAAGGTCCGGCCGTTTGACCCCAAACGGTTCAAGCAAGAGCTCGCCGCGTTCTTGCACATCTACAACGAGTCGCTCGTCGGCACCTGGGGCTTCGTGCCGCTGTCCGAAGCCGAGGGCGAGCACATGGGAAAGGGCCTCAAACACCTGATCGTCCCGGAACTCGCCATTCTCGCCGAAATCGACGGCCGCATCGTCGGCAGCACCTTCGGCCTGCTCGACTACAATCCGCGGATCAAGGCGATGGACGGCCGGCTCTTCCCGTTCGGTTTTCTGAAGCTGCTCTTCGGGCGGCGGAAGATCAAGCGCGTGCGGCTCTTGAGCACGAACGTCTTGCCCGAATATCAGCGTTGGGGCGTGGGGCTGGTTCTCGTCAACGGCCTCGTGCCCAAGGTGCTCGACTGGGGCATCGAGTACGGCGAGTTCTCCTGGGTCCTCGAATCGAATCATCTCTCTCGAAAAACCCTCGAACGCGGCGGGGCCATTCGCGAGAAAACGTTCCGGATTTACGACCGGGCGTTGTAGCAGGGGGCAGGGGTCGGGGGGCAGAGGGCAGGGATAAGGTCCAGACGGTAGCGGCGAGGGCGGCGATTGCTTCACCTGCGGGTGTTCCGCGTCGTCGCGCCAAGTTATCCTCAAAGCGTTTGCCAGTGGCCGCGAAGCGTTTGGCTGCCCCCCGGGCCCCTGACCCCCAGCCCCTGACCCCCGACCCCTGCCCCATGCGTCGCCTCAGCCTTGTCGCTCCCGAGTGGTGGGATTACACCACGCTCGATCGTGAGATTCTCGACGACGCCGCGCGGCTCTCGGCCGACGACATGCTCGGTCTGGCGCGGCCCGGTTTCGCCGTGAAGTTCTACGACACGCTCGAAGATTTCTACCTCGCCGAGGCGCTCGAATACGTTGCCGCCTGGCGGCAAGCGACGCCCGAGCGGCCCGCGGGCATCTGCGGTCCCATCGGCCCGACGGAGCAGTTGCCGCTTGTCGCGCGGTTGGTGAACGAGCTTGAGATCGACCTGCGGCACGCCCATTTCTGGGGCATGGACGAATGGGTCGTCGGCGGCCGCGACGCGCCGGAGTCTTTTCCCCTGTCCTTCGCGCGGGCCGACCGCGAGCTTTGCTTCAACCGGATCAAGCCGGAACTCGCCATGCCGGAAGCGAATTTGCATTTTCCGAAAGCCGACCCGACGGAGTACATCGAAAGCTGGAAGCACGCGCGGTGCGTCGTGATGCAGGGCGGGCAGGGCGAAGTGAAGCACTGGGCGTTCAACGATCCGCCGCGGCGCGAAGGGAAATACGTTGACGCCCCGCCGCCGCCGAGCGAGTATCGCAAGCTGACGACCCGCGTGGTCGACTTGCATCCGATGACGATCATTCAGAACGCCCGCACGTCGGGCGGCGGCGTAGTGACGAACGTCCCGACGCAGGCGATCAGCGTCGGCCCGATGGAAACGTGGCAGGCCGAAAAAGTTTCGATCTGGCACGCAGGGGCACACGACAACCCGTTCGGTATGAGGCTCACCACGCTGATGATCGCCAAACGCCTGCCGGACACCGCCGTGCCGATGAGCCTCTTGGCCGAGCATCCAAACGTGCAATTCAACTTCTACCGCGGCGGAATCGGCACGTGCGCGGCGGAGATGCACTAGGGGAAATGAAAAATGAAGAATGCAAAATGCAGAATGAAATGCAAAATACAAAATGAAGAATGCAAAATGTGCACCGGCGCGTGGACGCTGCTGCGGACGGCTGGCATTGCATTCTTCATTCTTCATTTTTCATTCTGCATTCTGCATTCCTCCGCCCTCGGCGCAAATGTCGCGCAACCGCGCGTCCTCGATGATCGCCTCTCCATCGATCTCTTCGCCGCCGAGCCGCAGATCGTCACGCCGACCGGCGTCGCCGTCGACGCCAAGGGCCGCGTGCTGTGCGTCGAAAGCCACACGCACTTTCGGCCGAAGGACTACGACGGCCCGCCGGCGGATCGCATTCAGCGCTATGAGGACACCGATGGCGACGGTCGGGCGGACAAGATTGTGACGTTCCACGAGGGCGAAACGCACACGATGAACCTCGCCGTCTATCACGACGGCTCGGTGATCGTTGCCACGCGGCGGGAAGTCTTCCGGCTCCGCGACAAAGACGACGATGGCAAGGCCGACGAGCGCACGACCCTCGTCAAGCTCGAGACCAAGGGAGATTATCCGCACAACGGGCTGTCGGGTTTCGCATTCGACTACGTCGGCAATATCTATTTCGGCTTCGGCGAAAACCTCGGCGAGCCGTATGTGCTCACCGGCAGCGACGGCGCGAAACTCACCGGCGGCGGCGAAGGCGGCAACATCTATCGCGGCGGGCCGAACGGCGAGAAGCTGCACCAGATCGCCAGCGGGTTCTGGAATCCGTTTCACGTGGCGACGGACTCGTTCGGCCGCCTGTTTGCGGTCGACAACGATCCCGACGCCCGGCCGCCGTGCCGATTGCTGCACGTCGTCGAAGGCGGCGACTACGGATTCCGCTTCCGTTTGGGCCGGCGCGGCACGCATCCGTTTCAAGCCTGGAACGGCGAAATCCCCGGCACGCTGCCGATGCTCTCCGGCACGGGCGAAGCGCCGAGCGGCGTGATCGCCTACGAATCCGACGGCCTGCCCGAGGAGTATTTCGGCAACGTGCTGCTTTCGAGTTGGGGCGAGCACCGGATCGAGCGGCACGTTTTGATGCCGCGCGGAGCGTCGTATGGTTCCAAAATGACGACCATCGTCCAAGGCGGCGAGGATTTCCGCCCGGTGGGCATCGCGCTCGCTCCGGATGGCTCGCTGTACGTGAGCGATTGGGTGAAGAAGGATTACAACCTGCACAAGCACGGCCGCATCTGGCGGCTCCGCTGGAAGGACGCGAAACCCGAGCGGCCGACGGACATCGTCGAGGGCACTCAGTCGAAACATCGCCCCTTGCGCGAGGCGGCAATGCGGCGGCTCATGGCGCTCGACAACACGGCGCCCAAACTTGCCGATGGCACGGCCGGCGCAAGCGAGCGCGGCGTGGCTTTCAATCGCTTCCTCAAACGCTCTCCGCTCCCGCCGGCAGTCCGGGCGACGTTCTACTCGGCGACGACGCACGCCGATCAAGTCAACAACCAGCTTTGCGCCGCGCTCGGCGCCGGCGACACCAGTCCGTCTTACACGCTCGCGTTGGGCGGGCTCGCGGCGTCGCAATTGCGAGTCAGTTCCCTGGAAGGTTACTTTTCAGTGCTCATGAAAGCCGATCGTCCCGCCCAAGTGACGGCGGCCGCGTGGGGCCGCGTCGCGGAATTGGCGCCAGACGAGTGGAAGCCCGGCAAGCGGCCGACCGTCGATCGCGCGGTGTTCGACCGAGGCGATCCGTTTCTCGACCTGGCGGCGCGTAGGGCGTGGGCGGCGACGTGGACGAGCGACGACGCGGCAAAGGCCGAGAAACTGCCGACGGCGGCACAACGCCTGGCCGCGCTCTTGGTAATGCGTTCGCTCAAGCGCGGCGAGTACCGCGAGCACCTGCCGGCCTGGCTCACCGATCGCGACGCCCGCGTGCGGTTTGCGGCCGTGCAGTGGGTGGCCGAGGACCGCTTGACACAGTATCGCGACGCGCTCGGCAAGGTGCTCACGATCGAACCGGTTCCGCGGGAGTTGTTCGAGGGATACCTGGCCGCGCTGGACGCGCTCGACGGCACGCCCCGCGCCGATCACTGGGCGGAACACGCCGAGCGGCACGTCGCCGCAATGGTCGACGACAAGAACACGCCGATTCGTCTGCGGCGGCTCGCCCTGCGGATGCTACGGCCCGACTATCCGAACCTCAGCCGCGCGCGGTGGGACGAGTTGCTCGCCAGCGACGACGAAGAGCTAAAGCTCGAAGCGGTGCGAAGCCTGCGCGGATCGCGGCTCGGCGATCGGTTCGAGCGGCTCTCGAAGATCGCCCAGGACAATGCGCTGTCCGACGACGTTCGCGGCGAGGCGATCGTCGGACTCGATGCCGCCGACGAGACGCAACGGGCCGCGCTGGTCTCGCTGGCAATCGGCGACAACGCCTCGGTGCAGAGCGACGCACGGCGGGCGCTCGCCGGAGCAGTGCTTTCCGATGCCGAACGCAAGATGCTCGCCGAAACTTTACCCCAAGGAGATGCCGATGCGGTTTTGAGAGCCATCGATCCCGCGAAACGCACGCCCAAGCCCGACGTGAAGGATGTATCCGCATGGATGAACCTGCTCGACGGGGCACAATCGGCCGCCGAGGGCAACGCTGCTTCGGGCCGTCGCGTGTTTTTCTCGCGCGCCGCCGCGTGCGCGAATTGCCATCAAGTCGACGGACGCGGCGGGCGGATTGGGCCGGACTTGACGCTCGTCGCCGGGCTGCTTTCATGGGAGCGGCTGATCGACTCGATCCTCAACCCCAGCAAGGAAGTCGCCCCGCAATTCGTGCCGTATGCGATCCGCACCGACGACGGCCGAACCTTCACCGGCGTGTTCGTCGGCGAAGACGGCGCGCGGAACCAGCAGTTCGGGGACGTCGATGGCCAGATTCACCGCGTCGCCGCAGAGGAAATCGAGGACCGCAAGCCGCTCGACAAGTCGATCATGCCGGAAGACATCGGCCAGACGCTGACCATCCGCGAGCTGCTCGACCTCGTGGCATTTTTGCGCAGCCGGCAAACGGGCCCGTGATTGCGGTGCGTTGTCGGACCAGAGCATGGCCGCGACTACTGCAAGGTCTCCGAATGCGCCGCCGCCTCACTTCACGCCAACGTACAGCGTCGCAATGCCCAGCGTCATCGGATAGAACTCCACCGACGCCAGTCCCGCGGCCTGCATCCGCGCGGCCAGCGCCTCGCCGGAGGGAAACTCCGCCACGGTCGCCGGCAGATAGGCATACGCCTCGTTGTCGTTCCGCGCGAGCCGCTCGCCGACCTTCGGCAGCACGCGGCGAAAGTACCAGCGATAGAGCCGCTCGAACGGTCCCCACGTCGGCATCGAAAACTCGAGCACCGCCAGCCGTCCGCCCGGCCGCAATACGCGAACCATCTCCCGCAAGCCGGCGTCGGTGTCGAACACGTTCCGCAAGCCGAACGCCACCGAGACGATCTGAAACCGGCCATCGTCGAACGGCAGCTTCTGCGCGTCGGCCTCGACGAACGTGAGTAGATCGGCCGCCGTCGACTTCGCCCGCTTCCGCTCGGCCACGTCGAGCATCTCGCGGCAAAAGTCCGCCCCGACGACCGCGGGTGGTTTCGCGCCGCCGCCAACTCGCCGGGCCGCCTTCACTCCCGCCTTGGCATAAGCAATCGCGAGGTCGCCCGTGCCCGTACACACGTCGAGAATCGGCCCTTCACCGACCGGCGGCACGCGCCGCACCGTCCGCCATCGCCAATAGCGATCGACGTTCAGCGACAACACGTGGTTCAAGAGGTCGTACCGCGACGCGATCTGCCCGAACATCCGCTGCACGCGGGCGTTCGACTTGTCGATCGACTCGCGCGAAGCAGCAGGCTCGGCAGACGGATTCTCGACGGCGGCGGTCATACAACACTTACCGGAAAACGGCAGCAGGAATTAACCACGCCATCGTAACCGGCAGCACAGCAACCGACCACGCCCCACCCGAAGTCCCTCTCAGCGAAGCCGCCTGCCGCAACCAATGTACCCGTCATCGCTCCGTGGGACGGCAGAACGGTTCACCGGCTTTGTCGTAGCCGCGGAATCGCACTGCCTCGGCGTGCGAACTATAGACGAATAAAACCGAATTAACGACTCCCATACCCAATTAATTAAAGACCCCCGTCCCCTTTAAGTCAATCCGCTATGGCAATTAATTAAAGACCCCCGTCCCCTTTAAGTCAATCCGCTATGGAGCGCACTCTGCCATTCCCTCCGTTAGCATGTCTGCCTTCATCATGTCATTATCCTCAGTGCATGCGCTCGTATCAATGTCATGGTAGCGAATACCGGGAACCAGCGACTTCCACATCCACTCGAAGATGCGTCGCTCGTCGTCGGGACGCCCCATCGTAAGGTCCGGAACTTGGGCAAACACTTCCGCACCGGTGAACGTTGGTTTCTTCAAAAAATAGGCGAGCGTAGTCATTAACAGCGCGCGGCATTCGGGCTTCAGCCGCCGCACCCACGGACACACATACGACTCGATTGCCCTCCGTACGGACTGCTCGTCGTTGGGATCGATCCCGAGTGGATGTCCTTGCTCTGCTTCCGCTCGCTCAAGCTCCGCGAACGCGTCGCAAATATACCAGTAATTCACGATGCACATGTCGCTGCTCACACGATGGCACCTTGATCGCGAGACGAGTGACGGATGGATTGAGCTGCGATGTTTGTGAACAGGAAGTCTTCAGTTCGCACCCATATTTTTCGCTAACTCGATTAACAGCGACTCGTAACGTCGAATTGGGTCAATGTCGCTTCGGGAAATCCGCTCGGCTCCGAACGAGGATCTCAGGTAGTCCATCGCCTGCTTATGTTCAGGCGTGCTAGCCTGAGACGCTTCATCTTTACAAAACGGGAGCGAGGAAACAAAGGTCGCACGACTCGACATGTACCCCTGGAAGGCTTCGTCGGACGTAGGGTCCTCGAACAACGAGTCCAATGCCTCGATGTAAGTCCTCAGCGCCTGTAATCCCATTTCGACGTTATCCCGATAGAGAGGATTTAAACGGGACGGGAATCTTTTTGCCGACCCCAACATCCACTGCCTTCTCCTCTGTTTCACCGGGCAGAATTTAAGGGGCAGAATTTAAGGGGACGGTAGTCATTTCCCGATCTCCTCGAAGACTTCTGTCCCCTATAGCACGACTCGACGCGCCTCACGCCACGTCCGAATACGCATCGCGCGCCTTTGCCGCCGGCGCTGCCTTTGCCCCCGGCGCCGTCGGCCAGTGCGGCGAGGCCACGTTCGGACGCGGCGCCGTCGGACGCGGCACGATCGGCCGGTCGACGCGCATCTCGGGCGTGGGCACGCCGGCCAGAAACCGATTCACCGCCCGCACGTACTTCCGTCCCCGTGGCAGCCACGGCGTCACGAGATTGTAGCGCAAAACGTACCCGAGCGCCGCCAGGCCGTCGAGCACGCCGATCTTCTTCCCTTCGGCATACGTCCGCCCGTGATACGAGATCGGTACTTCATAAGTCCGCGCGTTCGTCTTCGACACGAGCGCCGTGATTTCGACCTCCATGCCAAAGCCCTTACTCGACAGCACGAGCGGCTTGATGACGCCCGTCCGCATCGCCTTGTAGCACGTCTCGATGTCGGTCATGTTGCGATTGGTGAGCACGTTCGACAGGAACGTAATCGCCTTGTTCGCCAGAAAATGATAGAAATACAGCACGCGGGCCGCGCGGCGGACGAGAAACCGGCTGCCGTACACCACGTCGGCCTCGCCGCGAAGAATCGGGTCGATCACGGCCGGGATCTCCGCCGGATCGTATTCGAGATCGGCGTCTTGAATGATTGTGATCTCGCCGGCAGCTAGCTCAATGCCCCGGGCGACCGCCGCCGTCTTGCCGCGATTGCGCGCAAGCGCTTCGACCCGCACCCGCGGCAAGCGCTGCGCCACACGACGAGCAATTGCGAGCGTCTCGTCGGTGGAACCGTCGTCGACGACGATCACCTCGGCCACGAGATCGCCGAGAGAGAGCACGCGGTCGAGCACCCGCTCGATCGTCTCCGCTTCGTTGTACGCCGGCACGATTACCGACAGCACGCCCCGCGCATCGACCGCCATTGCGAACCTCCCATCGCCACCGCCGGAACCTTGCCGACAGGCCGAGACGCCGTCGGAACCAGGCCAGCGGGTCAATCCTTTGACCGCAAACGCGATGCCCCTATTCTCCGCGATTTAGCCAATTCGGCCAAGCCGGGTTCTTTCGGCAAGCCCGGTCCTGGGCCCTTTGGCCGCAATCAAGGTAGCCATCACTCCCCGAGTGATGGCGTGCGGCTGGTCGATTTCGCAAGCCAAGGAATCGTTGCAGGTCAGCGAGATTCGGGGCGTAAGTAGGACAGAGTACAGGCGAGACGGCCCACACCGGTGCGTCCCAAGCTCCTCCGGCCTCCCGCCTATTTCCTGAACCAAGCCGCCACTTGATCCATGATCCCGCTCGTCACCGTGTAGGGCTGATCCCAGCTCCAGATGTTGCGGATCAGGTCGTACATCAGCATCCCGCCGAACAGCAAGATCAGCGTGCAGCAGGCCAGGCTCAGGACGTTCCAGATCGAGTACGGCGCTTCGGGCGGGGCATACTCGCCGCCTCCGGCTTCTGCCATCGCAGCCGCGGGGCGACGCGGCGTCGGCTCGACCTCGTCTTCGTCCACTTCCAACGCCGCCGAAATGCCGCCCGCCGGCGATAATCCGAGGTCATCGTCGTCCTCGTCGATCGGAATCACCTGCGAACCGCTGTCTTCGTCGTCGAGCGCCGGCGCCGCCGTAAAATCGAAATCGTCGTCCGCGCCGCGAACCTGTTTCTGCGTCGGCGAGTCGGGAGAGGCCTTCTCGTCGAACCGAATCGACGAATCCTCGCCCAACTGGAACGAATCGACGGCCGATCCGCCGATCGCCATCGGCTCTTCGAGCGACAAGCCGCTGTCGGCGGGCGAAAGATTGATGCCGCTGTCGGCCGGGCGCTTGGTAACGTCGCTGTCGCTGCCGGTCAGAACAAGGTCTTCGTCCTCGCTCGTCAGGTCGATGTCCGAACCGCCCGGCCCGGCCACGAGCGAATCGTCTTCGTCGAGCTTGAGTTCGTCGGTATTGGGCACGGCCGCCTTACCGGCAACCGTCGGCGAACTGCCCGATGCCGCGGCGCCCTTGATCCCCTTGATGCTCCCTTCGTCGACTTGCAGCGACATGTCGTCGAGATCGTCGAACACGGAACCGAGCTTATCGGAACCGCCCGCCTTGACGTTGCCGATGTTCGTGCCGCTGTCGAGCATCAGGTCGAGGTCGCTGATGCCGCTGGCTTGCGAAGGCGAAGAAGAACCGGCAAGCACATTGCTCGCGCCCGTCGCCGATCCAAGTTGACTGTCCAGCACGCCCGATTTCGGTTCGTCCGACAAGGCGAAATCGAGTGGCGCGTCTTCGCGCTCGGCCTTGAGGCGCTCGATCTCGGTGTCGCGGAATTTCCATTGCCCGCCGTCTTTGTAGGCGTAGGCCTCGCCGCGTTCGCGCATCTCCATCAGTGCGTCGACCGAAATGCCAAGTTGTTGAGCCGCTTCTTCCGCGGTGAGGAGCTTGTGGGCCATGTTCGCCTCGAGTTCGATGCTGTCGGAGTTCTCTGTTCTGGGCCAAGTCGCGTTCGGCCGGCCCAGGCTCCGATGCATCGGACCCGGCATCGGATCCGACATCGCCGCCCAAGGCTCAGCGCTGTTGCAGTTGCGATCGTATTTCTTGCGGCAACGGGCTGGTCCCGTTGAACACCGTCATCTCCATGTCCCAAGTCACGTTGCGGACCGCCTTGAGGACGATCTCGCCCGACTTGGGTTCGACGTGGTACACGCTCATTACCCGCGTTGCCGGGTCGATGAGCGTAATCTGCTGACGGTCCTCGGCCAAAGTGGCCGAAAACGCCAGCAACCCGGCCGCGCTGTCGCGGTCGACCGAACGCGGCAAACCGGCGCCGGGCGCAACCGCCGTCGGCCCGGCCGATGCCCAAGCCGTCCACGCCAAGGCGCCGGCACAGCCCAAAATCGCCATCAAACCCGCGAGCTTCCAACTCTGCATACAACACCTTCCTTGGCGGTACGAGATATCTGGAGAATCTAGGCGGTTCCTAGCATTCCATTCTAAAAGCCCGAAAACTGAATTCAAGACAAGACTTACGGCAAATCGAACGCCGCCGCCCCGCGGGCCGCGATGCGCTCGACCACAAATCGCCTCACTCCACCGAACGCCCCGTTTTGAGCCGGCCAAGAACCACGCAAACTCGGCGCAAAATCGCGAGAAGCGTTGAATAATCCCCTCTAGTGGGTGGAACGCACCGCTTTTTTGCTCGTTCGGCGAGATTTTGGTTGCCAAAACTCGCTTCTATCAACGATCCACTGCCCCGTCGTGGCGGTCTGTCACCGTGGCGGTCTGTCACCGAACCTCGTTATGCCCAATTTCCCGACCGCTCAACCCACGTCGCGTGCGATCGGAACCTCCGGCGCACAGTATTCGAACCTACCAAATCCCCGGCCATTTTTCCACGCCAAAAGTAGGCCGACTTGAAGTGACGGGGCGGCATGGCGATCTGGCCTTGCTCATGCTCGGACGTTCCGGTGGGCCCACGCCATCCTACGTGACTTGCCCCCCAACCTCCCTAAAAGCATACTGGCTTAACGTAAGCTTTTATGAACTCGCCGGCCGGACTAGAGGATGCAAATGAACACTCTCGTTGCACGTGCCGTTTACGCTGTGTCTTCGCTTTGGTTCCCGTATGCCGCTGTCGCCGGACCCATTAACTTGATTAGGGCGATCAACGACCCAAACCCGGTTACCGACGGCGAGTTTAGTTACGCGATGGCTCGCTACGATAACTATGTCCTCGTCGGCGCGACCGGCTCGAAAACGGTGTATTTAATCGACCACAAATCTGGCGAGACGCTGGGCACGTATCGTAGCCCCGATGGATCGGGCAATGTTTCCTCGTTCGGTGGCGCCCTCACACAGATCGATAGCGGACGATTTGCCGTCGGAGACGCAGGGCTAAGAATTGGTGGACAGAGAAATGGATCGGTGTACGTATTCGACGCCGCGACAGGTCAATCACTGCATTCGATTCGAAATCCAAACCCCGGCACATCCCTTTATTTTGGCTCGTCGATCGAGTCGACAGCAGGTCGATTGTTTGCGAGTGCAAATAGTTTGTCGAGCGATCCCGGCATGGTTCACGCATTTGATCCCGACACAGGGCTGTTGCAGCAAACGCTACACAATCCAGATGAAACCGACCACAGCTATGGATTTGGCTTCGATCTGATACGGCATCATGACGACCTATTCGTGTCCGCGCCCGGCGCGTTCGCAGGCTCGGTCCAATCCGGCATCGTGTATCGCTACGCTGGTAAGACACTCCAGAAAGTTTTGGAGATTGCTCCGCCAGATCCGGCAAACACCGCCGGATTCGGCTGGTCACTCGATGCGAACGATTCACTCTTACTCGTCGGCGCTCCACATACTCGATCTGGCGGACTCTACAATGTTGGTGAGGCGCATCTATTCGACGCGGCAACGGGCGCGCTATTGCGGACGTTTAAGAATCCGTCGCCAACTCCCGATTCCGATATGTTTGGAAACGCCGTGGCGCTCGTCGGCGGATTTGCCGTCATTAGCACGAAAAATTCGCCGAATGCCGTGCTCGTTTACGACACGATGACGGGCAACTATATCGGTTCGATTGCCAATCCAGGAGACATTTCGTTCTTCGCTCAAAACACGGGGTCGCAAAATGGTGGATTGATATCTGTGGGAAATCAGTTGCTCGTCTCGGGATGGGCAAACGACGCCGGTGAATTCAATAGCGGCACGATGTTTCTCTATTCTGTTCCGGAACCCAGCACGGCGATGCACGCAATCATCGCCTTTGCAATCGTCACCACACTGTGTGCCCGTGGCCGCATGCGAGTATCGTAGTATCGTAGAGTGGGTACTGCCCACCGGTTCATCCATCCCTTCCGGCCCGGCGCCGTCGCGGCACTCGTTTTTCGGCGGACCGCGTTGAAGTGACGAGGCGGCATGGCGATCTGGCCTTGCTCCTGCTCGGAGATTCCGGTGGGCACAGCCCAACCTACGTGACTGCCGGTGCGGCCGCAGAAACAAGCGACCCGTTGCACGCACACCTCAATAAATCGATACTCGACAAGGCACTAGTTCCCCGATGCCGCGGCGATCCGACCCCGCGCCGCCAACTGCCCGAGAAAAGGATGTCCTCGCCATGCGCCTCGGTGTGTTTGCCGACGTTCACGATCACATCGACCACCTGCGGCTCGCCGTGGCAGAGATCGATCGCCGCGGGTGCGACCTGGCCGTGTTCGCCGGTGACCTCGTGTCGACGCTGTGCGTGCCGCATTTGCGCGAGCTGGCCTGTCCGCTCGTCGGCTGCTACGGCGACAACGAAGGAAACCGCGTTGGGCTGGCGGCGGGAATGAGAATCCTCGGCCGGTTCGGCGATCCGCCGCTGGGCTTTCGCACCGCCGACGGCACGCGGATCGTGCTCACGCATCAGCTTTGGCTCGTCAAAGGCGAACTCGACGGCGCAGAGATCGTGATCCACGCCCACACGCACCGCCCCCGGATTCATCGCGACGACGCCGGGCGGTTGATCGTCAACCCAGGCGAAACGAGCGGCTGGACGTATCGCCGCCCTACCATGGCCATCGTCGAGACGCAACCGCTCGCAGGCGAAATCGTCGACCTGGCCGAAATGCCGCGGGTCGCACGCCGGCGGATCAATCGGTCGTCGCAGTATCGGTAAGGCGTGCTCACTCGACGCGTTTGGCGCTGCGTCATTCTCCGAGCGCGCCCAGGCTCGCCAGAAATTCGCTCATTTCCCCGGCCGCGTGGGCGTCGCCGGCGGCGCGAGCGTGCTCGATGCCGTCGCGCAGCGCCGTGCGGGCCGCGTCGATCCGGCCGAGCCGGGCGAGTTGCTGTCCCGCGAGGAAGAACGCCGGGACGTAGGGCGACTCGTCGCGCCCGAGTTCCGCGAGCAACGCCAGACTGCGGTCGTGCTCGCCTTCCTTGTCCAACTCGACGGCGAGGCCATAACGAAGGAACTGGTCGCCCGGCTCTTCGGCGAGCAGGGCTTCGATCTTGGCGCGGCGGAAAGATTCGCTCATGGCGCGTGGTTGGTTGCGGGCAGGGCGTGGAACCGGCAACCAGTTTAGCACAACTCGCGAAACCGCCGGCGGTCGCGGCACGGTCTCTGACAGAGCGTGCGTGCGGTCGCCGGCGGTTTGCCATTCCGGCATTTCGCCGCGGAGAACTACCAACCGAACGACAGGCTTATGCCCGGCCGAACATACGAGCGATAGTAGCCTGGGTAGTAGTTGTCGTAGTAGCGAATCGGCGGAGCGATTTGGACGCCGAAGCTGGGCGTGGAATGATAATGGCCGTATCCATAGTGGCTGTAATGGCCGTGGCCGCCGTGCGGGCCGCGATAATAGTTGTTGTAATGACCGTGGGAATGACCGTGCGCGTGTCCGTGCGAATGGCCGTAGTGCCCGCGACCGCGCCCGCCCGGATCGGCGTTGGCCTGGCTAGGCGAGGCGAAGTTCACGGCGGCGAAGGCGGCAAAGGCCACGACGGCAACGGACAGCAACTTGCGAATGGGTCGAGCGAACATGACGGGTCTCCTTACGAATTCGGCGTTTCGGGATGGTCGCGAGCCGTTGCGAGCCGGTTCGCGGGAACGGGTGGCTTGCTACCCTTTAACCGCAACACCGGGACGAACCCCGCCAGGATTTTTTCAAGATATTCGGCTCCGCGGACGACGCGGCAGGCCGTCCGGGCGTGAGCGCAAGCGTTTCCGCCCGGCCGCGGTAAGCTGGGGAATTCTCAAGCGGCGAGCCGGCTGCAACGATGGTTGTGCGATGGTAAGCTGAGGGCAGGTCTCCTTCATGGAGGACGCGCTGGGTCCGGCAACGTCTCTGTGAGTGTCGTGCTATGCAAAGCAACTTCCGACGATTACTCCTCCTCCTGGTGCTGCTCGGTTCCAGCGCCGTCGACTTCGCCGCCGAGCCGGAAAAGGAAACCGCCGGCCCGCCCGTCGCGGGCGACGTCGCCGCCTGGGTCGATGCCCAAGTCGCCAAGCTCTCCCCGACCGCCGACGAAAAGCGATTCGACCAGATCGGCTGGAGCACCGAAATCGAGCCGGCGATGGCACTCGCCAAGAAGCACGGGCGGCCGACGTTCCTATTTACCCACGACGGCCGGATGGCCGAAGGGCGGTGCTGAGGCGGCGCGTTCGCTGCGCGACTCGATCAACCAGTATCGCTAGTCACACGAGACGGATGACCGAACACGAAAGGATGCCTTCAATGTCGACAGTTCGCGTTTTGCTGGCCGGAGAATCCTGGGTTTCGAGCACAACTCACTTCAAAGGCTGGGACTTCTTCTCGAGCACGGTCTACGACACCGGCCTGCGTTATCTAGAAGCGGCGCTGCGCAGCGCCGGCGTCGAATTCACGTACATTCCCAATCACCTGGCCGATGTCGACATAGGTGACCTGGTAGTACTCGGAGGGGAGCATGCCCATTACGGTCTGGAACTGCGCGTCGTCCGCGAGCGAGGTCGCCGGCTCCGCGTTCAGTTGGTCGAGGCCCGCGCCGACC
>QEVJ01000074.1 GCA_003576845.1 Planctomycetota bacterium | reverse complement strand
TACGTGCCCGGGCGAAGATTGTCGAAATGGTAGCGGCCGTTCGTGTCGGTGGTGGTGGTGCGAATGACGTTGCCGCCGGCGTCGAGCAGGCGAATCGTCACGCCGGCGATGCCCTGTTCGCCCGAGTCGCGGATACAGTTTTGATCGCGGTCGGCGAAGACGTAGCCGCTGAGCGTGCCCGGCGGAACGAGTTCGCCGAAGTTGTAGTTCACCGCGTTTATTTCCGAGGCGATGTTCGCGCCCGTGATCCGATCTCCAGGCGGAGGCAACGCGACGCCGCCGGCGCTGCCCGGCGTGTCCTGGCCGTCGTCGTAATCGGCCGGTTGCACTTCGGCGACACCATACGTGCCGGGAAGCAGGTCGTTGAACACGTAGTAGCCGAGATTGCCGGGGGCAGTGCTCGTCGTCGCGACGCGGCCGGTGGGATTGCCATTCTGATCGAGCAACCGGACGGTCGCGCCGCCGATGCCCTGCTCGCCTGAATCGCGAACGCCGTTCTCGTTGAGGTCGACGTAGACGTAACCGCTCAAGCTACCCGGCAGCGCTTCCGCGAAGTCGTTGCTGACGCTATTCTCGCCACCCAAGAGGACGATGTCCGTGACGATGTCGGTTCCGCTCGACGCGCCGCGGGTGGCGCCGTCGACCTTGCCGGCCGTCGCGCCGACGCTGAACAGCGGCGCGGCCGGTTGCACTTCGACGACGCGGTACGTGCCGGGCACGATCCACGTTCCCTCGAAGCGATACTGGCCCTGGGCGCTGGTCGTCGTCGTGTGGCCGGTGTTCTGATACGTGCCGCCGACGCGTTGCCAAAGTTGGAGCGTGACGTTCGCGATCCCGGTTTCGCCGGCATCCTGGCGGTTGTTGAGATTCGGGTCCTTGAACACCGTGCCGGAGATCGTAATCGGCAACGGCACCTGCTGTAGCGTGACGACGCCGCCGGCCGTGCGGTTGACGAATCCGTTGTGGTTGTCGGCGGGAAGTTCGAGCCCTTTGCCCTCGAACTTGGCATCGTAGGCATTGAGAAAGATATCCGTGCCGGTGATGTCGTAGAAGTGCGGGGCGACGATCGTGGCGGTGAGCTTCGAGCCTTGAAACTCGATGCCCGACGTGATCGTATCGAAGCCGCTGTTAATCGTGTTCCAGTCGGTTTCGCTCGGGTCGTAGTATTCGGCCTCGTCGACGTCGACGGTGAACACGGCCCGCTCGCCGGCGTCGAAATCGGAAAAGTCAATGATGAGGTCGGTCGAGCCGTCGAGGACTGTGAACGTCACCGTGCCGACGTCGTCCGACAGGTCTTGTCTAAAGATGGCTCCTTGGCCCTGAAGCGCGCCGAGGCTGGCGATGTTCGTGATCGTGTCGAAGAACACGTCGTCTTCGTCGAAGCCGTTGCCGTCCTGGTCGCCGCTGATGACGAGCCGCTTGAGTTGCGAGCCTTCGGCCCCGCCGACGAAGCTGATCTCGAACCGGTCGGGCGTGAGGTCGCTGCCGGAGTCGTCTTCGGCATACACGACGCCGACGTGGGCCGGCTCGGCGGTGAGCATCTGCCGCTTCTCGATCGTTTCGAGCCGGCACTGACGCGGCGTTTTCGCGGTCGGCGCCTTGCCGCGGCGGATGCTACGACGCCCAAAGAAAAGTTGCCACACACCCACGATGCACCTCCGTGTTCGTCGTCAGGTCGGTATCGGTCGGTTCGGTCGGTCGTTGCTCGCAGCTTGTCGGGCGGGTCGAACGAAATGAGGCCCACCGGGGTCGAACGCGGGTTTTTGTCGGGCCTCGCTCCGTTCGGCCTACCTTACCTCGTTTCCAATCGTCGTTAGCGTCGCGTGCCGTTCTCGCGCTGCGTTGTCTGGGCTTCGCCGTGGATTGCCTTGGTAAGCTCAAAGGTTTGCGCGGTCGTGTCGTAGCTGCCGGACACGAGGATCTGCCCGTTGCGGTCGCAGGCGAGCGCGGCGACCGAGCCTGTGTGTCCCGCGAGGAACAGGATCGGCTCGCGGGTTTTGAGGTCCCAAACGAGAACGCGGTTGTCGCTACCGGCGGTCGCGATACTGTCGGCCGAAAGGAACAGCGCGGCCATGACTTTGGCCGGCTTGCAGACGAGTTCGGACGTCTGCTCGCCCGTTTGCGCGTCCCAGCAGCGGACATAGCCGTCTTCACTTGCGGATAGGAGCTGGGTCGCGTCTGGAGAGTATGCGAGCGACCGAATTCTCTGGCGATGGGCGGCGATCTGCCGCACCGGCGCGCCATCGGCGACTTGCCACACACCGATCGCGCCGCTGCGACCGCCGGCCGCGATCTGATTGCCGTCGGGCGAGAACGCAACCGCGCGCACGTCCCGCGCCGGACAGATCAAACGCTGCCGAAGCCGGCCGGTCGCCGTTTCATAGACGCGCAGCTCTTGATCGAATCCGACCGCGGCCAGCAGCGATCCATCGCGGTTGAGCGCGATGGCAAATACGGCGTGGTTGAGTTGATCGACGTCCGCGAGCGGTTGGCCGGCCGCCAGGTTCCAGCGGCGAATGCGCCGGTCGTCGCCAGCCGTATACAGCGATTGGGAATCGGGACCGATCGCCAGCGACCGAATCCAGTCGGAGTGGCCCTTGAGCTCGGCCGCGAGCTTGCCGTCGGACATCGAGAACAGCCGGACGACATGGTCGTCGCCGGCCGTAACGAGGAGCTTGCCGTCCGGCGTGAGGCCAACCGCTGTGACCACGGGCGGACGGCCGACGATTGCATGCTCCGCCACGCGAATCACGCGCGACGCCGCGATCTGCGCCGGCGACTCGCTCCATCCGGTCGTCCGCAGCGACGCAACGGTCATGCAAACCACCGCAAACCGACGCCAAAATGGACTGACCATCGTCTCGCTTCCCTGCTAGCGATGAAGTGAACCCGGACGGCACGATGCGTTTGCCTAGCGCGCAGCCGACACCGGGGGCGAATCGTCATCGGTCGTATATCGACCGAATGCCGCCGCGGCGAAAAGGGAAGTGCCTGAAGATGGCGAAAATTCGCAAACTTTTCCGGTCGGCGAAAGTTTGCCGGACGCATTGCGGCGAGACTTGGAAAGCTGCGCGGTCTGGGCGCCGCGTCGTGGCGTTCACGCGCCGAGGGTTCCGCCGAACCGAGTTTGCCTACGTCCCGCAGCCGCCCTGTCCGCACCACGGAGCGCCGCATCCGCCGGCACTGGACCGCGGCGACTCACAAACCGGCAACGGGCTCGCTTGACCCGCGACATGCGCCGCCGGCACGCTCAACAAGCGTTCGAGCCGGTCGCTCCCACAAGCCGGGCAGACCGGCGTTTCGCTGCCGCGGACCAATAGCTCGAACTCGTCGCGGCACTTCGTGCACGTGTACTCGTAAAGTGGCATGGCAAATCAAGAGTTTATTCGGAAACCTGGGGCACGGTCGATTTTTTCCCGACCGAGCCACGCTCACGCCGCACAACGCTTCCTCGACCGCGCCGGCATCGGTTCGTACACCCGCGCATTTCCGCGGTTCGCGACGTGCCGCACCGCTCCGCAGTGCAACAGGCAGTACGCTATCCGCTGCGCGACGTGCCGTCGAACGCCCGCCATCGCGGCCAGCTCCGCCGTGTCGAACTGCGTCCGCAGCTTTTCGGGAAGCACCGTCCAAAGATCGTTCGCGGCTCGCAGGTGGACGGTCTCGCGGATCTCGACCAGCGTTTGATCGACGACGACGTGATCGTTTGCCCGCCAGCGCCGCCGTCGTCCGTGCCCGGGCCGCCGCATTTCTTCGAGCGTCACGAGCGGGAATTCGATCGCGAGCCGTCGGTGCGGAAACACGCGCGCAAAGTAGACCAACGACTCGAAGACGTCGAGCAGCTTGCCGTGCTTGGGACTGAGCCGCCGTCGCACGACGCGGCCTTGCGGCCCGTCGAGCTGCACGACGAACTTGTCGACGACGATCGGCTTGACGACCACCACGCGATGCGATGCAAGTAGATCGACTATCTTGCGGCGGATGGCGGCGAGCGACGCGTGCTGGATCTCGTACAACCGCCCGCTGCGCACGACGTCGATTCGGTGCCGCCCAAAGCGGACCTCGACCTCGCCGTCGTCACCGGCGTAGAGCGCCTTGAGTTGCCGATGCAGCGATGTTTCCACCGCAAATCCTCACGTTATGTGGCGCCGAGGCGCGTTGTTGGGGCGCGATACGTGAACCTGCCCTCGCGACAGTCAAATATACAACCCGCGGCAACGGCGGCGACCCCAGCCGCGACCCCTCGCCCAGACGGCTGCTGAGGCCGGGCGTCTTTCTAACATAAATGCCGGCGAATCTTCTAGTCGGAAAACCGGCAAGAGCTCCCTCGACCGCCAGGGATTTCGGCCGCCGAGAAAATCCGGTCAAAAGCACGTCGTGTTTCGCAGGTCGGCATATTAGACTAGCCACCCGGTGCGACAAGGGGGTTTGCAAGCAGTGGTTACCCGGCTTCGTTTCCGCAAAATCCCCGTCGCCGGTGTAACAAATCGCCGCCCGATGCGCTGTCCTCTGCGACCGGTTCATCGAAGCGTTCGTCCCATCATCCGTCCCATCACCCGCGAATTCATTGCGGCGCCGTTCTCGTCGGCTTCCATCTCCGTACCCTAACCCCGCGTGAGTTATGCCTCGCATGCCGCGTTCGTGGTCGTCGGCGGTCGGCTCATTCTTCGGCAGATCGAAACCGAATCGTCGCGGACGCAGCCGCGAACGCCGCGGTCCAAGCCGGCGGCAATTCGAGCCGCTCGAACAGCGACTCGTGCTCGCCGCCGTCGTGAACAACGTCCCCACCTGGGAGTTTTCGGGACCAACGTCGATTCTCGGCGCCGGCGGCGAAGGTTTGGAACCCGACCCGACCTTCCCTTTCGAATCGCGCCAGCCCGCCAGCGGCGCGGTGAATTCGATCGCGGTTCATCCGACGAGCACGAACACGGTCTACATCGGCACGGCCAACGGCGGCGTCTGGAAGACGTCGAACATCGCCGCCGCGTCGCCAGACTGGGAGCCGCTCACCGACAACTTGAAGAACCTGTCGATCGGCGCCGTCGCCATCAATCCGACGTTTCAGCCGACCGCGCCCTTCCACCATCCGATCATCGCCGGCATCGGCAAGCACAGCAATTCGGGTTCGTTTCCCGGTGGACTCGGCGGCGGTATCTATCGCAGTCTCGATAGCGGCGCCACCTGGACCACGCACGGCGAAGTGGAACTCTCGGATGCCGACGTGACGGGCATCGCGTTTGTCGAGAACAGCCTCTCGACGATCCTCGTTTCGGCCGACAACCGCGACACGCAGAGCGACGGCGGGCTGTTCCGCAGCACCGACGGCGGCACGACGTGGAGCCGCGTCAAGGCCGCCAGCGGACTCACGACCGGCGTGGGCAAGAACGTCGATCGCGTGACGCACGTGGTGCAGGACCACGTCCACAACGTGTTTTACGCCGCCGTGCCGTTCGGCGGCGTCTTTCGCGGCGATAGCCAAGGGCAGAACTGGACGCTCGTCAACAATGGCATCTCGGGAACCGACTTGAGCAATTCGGCCCGAATCCGCCTGGCCGTCAACACGTCCACCGACGGCACGCACGTCGTATTCGCCGCCATCATCAACGGGGCCGGCAAACTTCAGGCCCTCTACCGTTCCATTCAGATGGGCGAGCCGTGGCAGAAAATCCTGCCGCTGCCCAGCTCCAACGAAGCCGCGCTCGACGGCATCGACACCGACAACGATCCGGCGACCGACGAGAATGCCGAGGAGACTTTCTATGGCCTGATTCCCGGCGGCCAGGGCGCAACGAACTTCTCAATGACCGTCGACGCCACCGATGCGCATGTCATCTGGCTCGGCGGCGATCGGCAGGACGAGCTGAACAACAACCAGGCGGGCTGCCTGGAATACTCGGGGCGCATCTTCCGCGGCGAGATCGCTTCCGACGGCACGGCGACGTGGGTGCAATTCGTCTGCGGGAACACGTCGCGCTCGTTTACGGTCGGGGCAAACACGACGTTCATCGGCACCGCGCCCCATGCCGACTCGCGCGACATGGCCTTCCTACCTGACGGAAATCTACTGGAAACTGACGACGGCGGCATTCACGTCCTGCTCAACCCGCGCGGACTGACCGGAGCGGGCGTGCCCGAGCGGCATTGGCAATCCCGCAACGGCGATCTGGCCGTCACCGAAATCGTCGGCGCCGCCTACAACCGGCTCACCAACAACGTCCTCATCGGCGCGCAAGACAACAGCTCCTCGCGCGGGCCGCTCGAACCGGCGAACGACGCCGAGCGACGCTGGAGCATTACACAGGGAGGCGATGGCTTTATCCAAGGTTTCGCCGTCGAGAATCCCAACGCTTCCGGCAACGGCACGGGCATGGAATACGCCATGAACAACACGTTGCGAAGCTTTCGCCGCCGCGAGGCTACCGGCGGACCAACCGACATCCAACTAGCCAGCAAAGCCGGCGCGGACCGGTTCAGCGGTCTGAGCAAGAACGATAAGGACATTCTCGGCCGAGTCACCGTCCGCAAATTCGCCATCAACGAATACGAGCAGAAAGACCCGGTACACCGGCTCGTCCTGGGCGGATTCGACTTGTACGAAAGCGATGATCGCGGCGACACGATCAAGATTCTCAAGGGCAGCGGCGAGGAATACGGCTTCGTGTCCGCGCTGGCCTACGGAACGAGCGACAATCACTTCGCGATCTATGTGGCGCGGCAAAAAACGCTGGCCGTCCGCGAAAAGAAGGACGGAGCGTTTGCGGTCACGCTGCTCGTCGGTTGCGACAAGATCCGCGACATCTCGGTCAATCAGAACGATTGGCACGAAGCGTACGCCGTCGACAACTTGTGCGTGCACCGCACGCTCGACGGCGGCCTAACCTGGGAAACGATCTTCCGTTCCGCCGGCAAGCGGATGCTCTATTCGATCGAGTTGGTCACCCATCCGAGCCGCGTATTATTCGTCGGCACGACGCAAGGCGTCATGCAGGCGCTCGAACCGAACGCGGTCGACTCGCTCACCTGGTCGAACTTCGGTAAGGGACTGCCTAACGCGCTCGTCTCGAACCTGATCTACGACAAGACGGATCGCGTGCTGATCGCCGCCACGACGGGTCGCGGCGTCTGGCACGTCAATCTGCCGGTCACTTCCGGCCAGACGTTCAACGTCCCCTTGAACGTCGGCGGCGAAATGATCGTCACCGGGACCAGCGGCGACGATTCGTTCACCCTGCGCCGCAGAGCCGAAGACCCATCGCTCGTCGACGTGTTCGTCAACCCCTCGACGACGCCCGCGGCCACGGCGCCGCTCTCGTCGCTGCGGCAAATCGTCGTCAATGGGCTGGCCGGCGACGATCGGCTGATCCTCGACAGCACCAACGGCGCGATCGCGCCTGGTTTCGCCAACGGCCGCATCACATTCAACGCCGGCGAAGACTTCGGCGGCGCGGATCAAGACTCGCTCGAGTTCCAAGGCGGCGGATCGGGCGAAGTGTACGCCGATTTGCCGCTCGCGGGCGACGAGATCTTCGGCGATTTCGTGTTCGCCCTCGTCCAGCGAAGCCGCGACGTCGAAGGCGTACAAACCTTCGGCCTCGAGTCGATTGAAGATCACATCAGCCAGCCGCCCGTGCTCATCGACACGCTCGACACGCTCAAAAACGGCCTGATTCACGCGACAGGCGCCACCGTGGGATTCTCGCAGGCATCGGCCGAAGGGCAAACGGGCTGTCTGGCCGCGCCGCTGTTCGGTTGTTCGGCAAGTCAGGTCGGCGCGGGCGCGGGATTGGAGCGGCCCGACGTCGGCAATCCGCTCGACGACGAAGCGGTGGCGGCGACGAGTTTTCGCCGCGCGTTTCAGAATCCCGGCCGCGCGATTCTCGAACGCATGTTCACGAACGGCCAAACGAGTTTGCTACTCTCGGACATTGGCAATCCCGACCTCGACACGCTCGACGAACTCGAAGCCCGGCTCGAAGCACTCGACGACGTGCCGAACAACGTGTCGTTTACGACCGACGCCGCCGGGCTGCCGCAGTTCAACGTCGCCGTGAAGCAGCGGCTCACCGGGTCGGCCGATCTCGATTTGAGCGTACTCAATGGGCGCATTGGGCTGCGCGGCTCCGTCGAAACGAGCGCCGACGTGACGATGAATCTGGTGTTCGGCATCGACGACCGCGGATTCTATATCGACACCGAAAACGGAGCGTCCCGGTTTACGATCGGCAACTTCGGCATCGGTAAAATAAGCGCGCTGGGCCGGCTCGGTCCCGTGCGTGTCACGGCCGAGGCCGGCACGCTCACATCCGATTCTGATGCACACTTGGAGTTTGCGTGGCGGAATCCGGCGGACGATCCATTTTTCCCCAACGACGCGGCCGAAGACCATCGGATTCGGCTCTACGAAATCGACGCGCCGATTGCGTCGCTGTTTCGCGCCAGCATCGACGGCGATCCCGGCGACGGCGTCGCGGATTTGGAGTTCGTGGCGAGCTACGCGGTGTCTGTGTTCAACATCAACGTCACGGACGCGAAGGTGCGGTTTACGTGGAACGACCTGGCACAGCCGAACGTCGTTCAATTCGCGCCCGTGCCCGCGGAAACATCGGGCGAAGAGTCGTTCGGCGAAAAAGTGATGCGGCTTCTCGACATCGACGCCAACACGATCGTCGACAACCTGCTCGTGTTGGCCGATCATTTTCAAGACACGATCGACGCATCGTCGGGCATCTTTGCGCGCGAAGTGCCGATTCTGGGCAAGACGCTCGGCGACCTGTTGGGCGACGAAGTGAACCCGGTCGAGCTGACCAACGAGGTGGGCCAGCCGCCCGAATCGCAGCCGATCCGCTCGGTCTCGCCGCCCGTGGTCGTCGACGACGAGTTGACGTTCGACGTGAAGCTCAACGGCGAGAGTCCCGCGTCGTTGGGCATCGCCGTCGGCGATCCGGTCGTATTCCGCGCGACGGGCGGGCCGCTGCCCGAGCTGGCCGGCAACGTGATTCGCGTCGAGCCGGACTCGATCACGATCGCCTATCCGGATACGGAAACGCAAACGCCCGATGACGTAACGCCATCCCTGCGCGTACTCGTCGGCGGAGCACTCGTCGACAAAATCCGCTCCGCCTTGGGCGACGCGGCCGAGGACGAGCAGCAAGAGGTCAATATCCCGACGATCGACGACTTGCTCGAAAGGCTGGCCCAATTCACCGGCATCGACTCGCTCGCCGAAACGACGCTGGATCTGGACACGCGGCGGCTGACGATTCCGCTTTCCATCGATCCTGAGCCGCTTCGCTACACGCATCGCCTCGATTTGGGCGAACGGATCGAGGGCCTCAACTTCGACGGCAGCGGCGACTTGAACGTCGAAATCGATCCGGCGTTCAACCTGGTCGTGGGCATCGACTTCTCGCCGAACTTGTCGCTCGCCGAGCGATTGTTCATCGTCGAGCAGCCGGACGACCCGCTGACGACCGACGTCGACGAGCGGATTGACGCGACGCTCGACGTCCGCTTGTCGGTGGACGACCCGGTGCTCACGGGCCGGCTGGGCTTCTTGGGCGTGAGCTTGCTCGAAACGCCGCCGCCCGTGGGCGAGACGAACGACGGCGTGCAATTGGAACTGAACGTCGCCGTCGATCTCGTCGAACCGGACACGCCCGGCGTCGGAGCGGGCGACGATCGCTTTTCGCTCGACGAAATCACCGCCGCGAATCTGCTCGACGTATTCGACGCAAGCGCCGACGGTTTCGTGGATATCGACGGACTTACCATGTCGGCTTCGATCGCCGGCGCGCCGCCGTTTGCGAACATCAATCTCGCGCTCGACGGCGAAAGCGGCGTCGCGGCGCCGGGACATTTGGAGTCGCTCGACGCGGCCGACATTTCCGAATTGATCGCCGGCTTCCAAGTGACCGGTGACCTGTTCGGCTACGAATCGTTCAACAACCTTTCGGCCGGCGACTTGATCTTGCTCGTCAATCAGTTGGGCAACGCACTGAACGGCATGACGTCGGGATTGAACCCATCGGGCGGAATTCCGCTCGTCGACAAAGGCGTCGAAGCCGTGGCCGACTTCGGCGAAATGCTCGCCGACTTCACGGCCGATTTGATCAACGACGACGGGACGCCTAAGTTTACGACGTTCCAGGACCTCGTGCCGGCCTTGGGTGAAGCGTTGGGACTCGATCCGGCGCAAATCATGCCGAGCTACGATCCGGTATTCAACGAATTGAAGGTGAAGATCCAGCTTGCGCACGCCTTCTCACCGGAGTCCGTTGCGCTGGACTTCAACGCCGGCGGCAGTGCGCTTTCGTTCACCGCGTCGGCCGACGCGAACTTCGTGCTCAACGCGAATCTCGGCATCACGCTCGGCATGAGACTCGACGACGAACTCGACTTCGAGGATCGCCTGTTCATCCAATCCGGCGGCGCCCTGACGCTGACCGGCGGCATCGGCGCGTCGGATATCGACCTGGGTGCGTCGCTCGGCTTGCTCGGCGTCGGCGTGCAGGACGGGTCGATCGCTATCTCGCTGGGACCGCAAGTCACGCTCGGCGATCCGGCCGCCGTGCCGGACGGGAGGATTACGCTCGCCGAACTGCTCGACGATCCGCTGGGGGTCATTGAAACGCCGACGCTCGTGGCAAACGTCACCGGCGAGCTGCCACTCGTCGTGTCCGGCGTGAACTTGGGCATCGACCCGCTCAATCCGCCCGCCATCGACATTTCGCTCGCCACGCCGAACGATTTGTCGTCGATCCAGTTCGTGCCGAACGCGGCCTTCGAGGACTTGCTCGCCGATTTCGCCGATTTCGACCTCGAAGACGTGGCCGCGATGGTCCAGTCGCTCGTCGACCTGTTGCAAAGCGCGGATATCGGCGTGTTCGACCGCGATCTACCGCTCGTAAACCGCAGCGTGAACGACTTGTTGGGCGTGGTCGATTCGCTCGCGGCAACCGTGCTCGAAGTTTCGCAGAATCTCGACATTTCGCAGATCCTGTTCGGATTGACCGACTTCCAGTTGGCCACCGCGGCGCTGCCGGATGGAACGGACATCGAAGGTCTCGCGGGCGTGATTACGTCGCTATTGGACCTGCTCGACGGCGACGCGCCCGAGACGAAAAAATCGGAACTGGTGTCGATTCTCGCGCAACTGCGAACCGAGATCGACAAGCTGCCCGCGACGGTGAACGGCCAGCCGCTCGACAAGACTTCGCTCAACAACGCCCATGCGTCGCTCGATCTGGCCACGAGCAGCGTGCAAGCAATCGGCCGCATTCTCAGCGACGCCTTGGGCATCGCCGCGCCGAGTTCGCTCACCGTGCAGTTGACCGATGCGAATCCGAATCCGGCCGTGTTCGAGCGGGCGCTCATCGCTCGGCTGCACCTCGTGAAGAACGCCTTCAACGTCGCGCGCCCGATCGGATTCGACGTGGGGCAGTTCGGACCGATTCAGGTGTCCGGCGGCGGCGACATTACGCTCAACGTCGGCGGCACGCTCGACTTGGACGTGGGCTACAACCTCGCGCGGCGGCGCGCGTTCCTGCTCGAATCGTCGCAAATCTCGGCCACCGCCCAAGGAGCGGTCAATAAATTCCAGGTCGACGTCGGCATCGCCGGCGTCACCGGCTCGATCGACTCAGGCACGATCGCGCTGGGCAATGGCGGCTTGCCGGCGTCGATCGGCGTCAACGTGATCGGCGGCGATGCGTTCGGGGTGATCTATTTCGGCACGGACACCGATCCCGCGACCGACGATTTCGACGTCACGAACCTGAACTTCGCGGGCGTGCAGGGTGCGCTCACCGCCAGCCTGCCGCTGTCGGTCGACCTTTTCGGTCCCGTGGGAACCGTGCAGGTTTCGTTCGACTTGGCGACGCAGAACCTCGATTTCCAAGTGCCCGACGTCGCGGCGGCAATCGCCGGAGGGCCCTTCAATTTCGGCCTGTGGGTGCAAGGCATCGACCTCGTCCTCGCCGGCATTCAGGCGGGCCTGGAAAGCGAAACGCTCGGCAAGCTGCCGGTGATCGGCGACAACCTGAATCTGGCCGGCGACCTCGTGGGCGATTTCCGCGAAAACTTCCTCGACCCGATTCAGGCCGCGATCGCCGATCCGACGAATCTGGAGAACCGCCTCAAGCAGGTGATCCTCGACAAGCTCGGCGGCGTGGCGGGCGGCTTGGGCATCTTGCGGCCGGCCGGGACGGATTGCCTCGCCGCCATGCCCGCGGCGATTACCAACGTCAATCTCGTTGACGTCGACATCGACAACGCGGTGGGCGAGGCGCACATCAACGTCCATCTCTGCGGCGAGAAGTCGTTCCAGAGCGATTTCGCCCTCGACCTAGGCGGCGTGAATCTGGGGATCGAGACATCGGGCGGCGTTCACGGCTCGGCGACCTACGACCTCGAACTCGGTTTCGGCCTGTCGAAGACCGATGGCTTCTTCTTCACGCTCGACACGCAGCCGGGCGATCCCGAAGAAGTCGAAGTCGAGTTCTCGGCGTTCCTCGACTCCGGCACGACGCTCGACGCCAAGCTGTTCTTCTTGCAAGTCGAAGCCAGCGACGACACCGGCAGCACGGGCGTGTCCGGCGGGTTGACGATCGACTTTCTCGACCAAGGACTTGGCGCGCCGGACCGGCTCGGACTCAACGAGATTATCCCCACGTCGATTTCCGCGCTCATCGATGCCCGCGTGGATGCCGATGCCGACATCAGTCTGCACGTCGAAGCGAGCGCGGCGATCGCCAACGACGGGTTCCTGCCGTCGATCGCGGCCGACCTCATGGTTGATTGGAGCTTCAGCCACACCTTCGGCGAGCCGGGCGAGCCGGGCCAGCTTCGTCCGACGTTCGAGATCCGCGATCTGTCGTTGAGCCTGGGTGAATTCCTCAGCCGCGTCGCCAGTCCGATCGCGCTGAAGGTGAATAAGTATGTCGAGCCGATCCGGCCGATCCTGGACATGCTCAACAGCCGCATTCCGGGTTTGGCCGACGCCGCGGATGCGCTCGGCTTCGGACCGCACACGTGGGCGGAAGCGATTTCGTTCTTCGGCGGCAGCGGCGGCGAGTCGATCGCGCGGCTCATTCGCATCCTGACCGCGGTCGACAATTTCGTGGCCGACGTCGTCGCCCTCAACGGCCAGCCGATCGAGATCAACTTCGGCGACTTCACGTTCGGCAATCAGGATTTGCGCTCGGGCGCGCCGAACCTCGATGCGGCCACGCCGGTGGATTTCATCGTGACCGCGACGGGACTTTCGCCGACCGTGACGAGTCAGGCCGGTGCGGCGGGCGGAATCTTGGCCGACGCCGCGGCCGATCCGGACAACGACGACGACGGCTTGGGGATCAGCTTCCCGATTCTGCGCAATCCGGCGAACCTGCTCAAGCTGCTCTTTGGCCAAGTGGTCGATCTGGTCGTTTGGGACGTGAAGCCGCTGGAGTTCGAGTTCACCGTCGACCAGGAATGGCCGGTGTTTCCGCCGCTGCCGATTTTCGTGGGCATCGGCGGCGTGGTCAGCGCGAAGGCCGATTTTCTCGTCGGCTTCGACACCCGGGGCATCAAGCAGACGGGCCGGTTCTTCGACGGATTCTATATCGGCGACACGCCAGGACCGGAAATCGAGTTGTTTGCCGGCGTCGAAGGGAGCCTCGCGGTCAACCTGTTGGTCGTCGAAGTCGGCGGCGAAGCTCGATTGGGCGCGAACTTCACGGCCGATTGGCACGACGGCAACAACGACGGGAAGCTGTACTTCGACGAACTCGTGCGGCAAGTGTCGGGCGGCGGGTTGAAGTGCGTGTTCGACTTCGAGGGTTCGCTCGTCGCCGAATTCAACTTGTTCGCCGATCCCGCCGGCAAGGGCGAGGACAACAAACGCGTCTTCCCCGATCCGCCAATCGACGTCACGCTGTTTGAGTTTCCGCTGCCGTCGTGTCCTGCGCAGCCGCCGATCGACACCGCGCACCACGATTTCGGCCGCCTCCCCGACGAACCGGCGTCTGTGCCGGAGCGGGAAATCCTCGTGCTTAACTCCGGACCGTTCGCGCCCATGCGCGAACAAGCGACGCAGCGCAAGACGCTGAATTTCCTGCACCCCGGCGTCTCCGAAGTCGACGAGGCCGAAACGTTCACCGTTCGCCAAACGGGACCGGACACGTTCGAAGTCACTGCGTACGGCGTTACGCAAATCTTCACCGGGCCGAAGGCGATCCTGGCGACGATGGGCGACAGCAACGACGTAATCGTCATCGACCCGAGCGTCACGGTGCCCGTCTACATCGACGGCGGCGACGACGACGATGTCCTCGACGCTCCGCCACAATCGACGGTATCCGGCGGCGACGGCGACGACTTCATGCCCCGCTATCCCCGTCCCGGTCTGGGCGGAAAAGTCATCGGTGGCTTGGGCCACGACATCGTCGACATCCGCCCCGACTTCATCCCGCCCGACTTGCCGATCGACTGGACCATCGAAGACGGCCGTTATGGATTCGGCGCAAATCCTCTGGACGGCGATGGGTTGTTCGATGTCGACGAGTTCGGCATCACCGGCACCGCGGCGGAGGACCGGTTCGACGTGGGGAACTGGACGGGCATTGGCACGCTCCGCGGCGACGCCGGCGATGCGGTCGTCGATACGCGGTTTAATCACACGGAATTTACCCTCGGCGCGGATTCGCTCGATCGCGGCGGCTCTGCGGGGAACATCGCGCTCGACGGCATCGGCCGTGCGACGCTGGGCAATGTCGGCAACGACGCGCCCTATAGCGTCCACGACGCCGGCTGGCAGGGCGCGGCGACGATCAACGCCGGGCCGGGAAGCCACACGTTCACGTCGTCGCGGGACGCGGACGTTACGCTCTCCGACACGGCGGTGTCTTTCGGCAACGGCGGCGCGTTCGCCTTCGCCGGAGCGCCGATCCGCAATGCGAACTTCACCGGCGGCGCGGGGGCCACAACCTACTCGCTGCAGAATTGGAACGGCACGGCCACGATCGACGGCGGCGGCGGTCACGACCGGATCGTCTATTCCGTCGCCGAAGGTACGTCGAACGCGACCACGGCCATCGGCGCGACCTCGATCGCGCGGTGCTTCACGCTCCGCTGCGTGCCCGACACGAACGTAGGCGGCGTGATCTACAGCGGCATCGACGAGATCGAGTTGATCGGCACGCCGGGCGCCGACAACCTAAGCGCCGGCCTGGCGCCCTTCCTCATTACGATCCGCGGCCGCGCGGGAAACGACAACATCTCCGGGTCGGCTTTCGACGATTCGCTCTTCGGCGAAGAAGGCGACGACACGATTACGGGCATCGAGGGCATCGACCTCCTCGACGGCGGGCCGGACAACGACACGCTCGTCGGTTTCTTCGAGCCGGGCGGGGAGGACAACCTCGTCGGCGGGCCGGGCATTGACCGCGTCAGCGAAACGCGCGACCGCTTGTCGTGGAACCTGTTCGATACGCACCTGTCGATTGACGGCGACTACACGGCGAACTTCATCGCGGGCGACATCGAAGATGCGCTCTTGCAGGGCGGCGGCGGAGCGAATCAGTTTACGCTGACCAGTTGGTCCGGGACGGCGACGCTCGAAGGCTTCGACGGGACCGACACGATCTTCGACGCCCACGACGTCAGCTTCGGATTGAGCGACGCGCTGCTCACGCGGTCCGGCTTGGGGAGCATTACGCTCGTCGGCATCGAGGGCGCCAATCTCGGAACGGTGTCGAGCACGGCGTCGCAGACGTTCGCCGACAACGGCTGGCACGGCTCGGCGATCTTCTCGCCCGGCGGCGGCACGGACGCATTGGTAAGCCAGCGGGACGCGAACTTCACGCTGGCCGCGTCGCAATACCTGCCGAGCGATGGAGGGACCTTTCAACTCATCAATTCGGCGTTCGAGAGCGCTCAACTCACGGGCGGAGCCGGCGCCAACGAGTTCAACGTCGGCGGCTGGATCGCCGATTTGACGCTCGACGGCGGCGGCGGCACGGACACTCTCCTCTATAACACCGCGGCGTTTTCCAACAACGCGGCCACGATCGCGCTGTCGAACACGACCGTCGATCGGACCGTGCTCGGCATGCCGCGCGGACACGTCGCGTTCTCAAGCATCGAGAATCGCATCATCGTCGGTTCGAGCGCCGGCGACACGATCGACGCCTCGGCGGCGACGATCCGCTTCAGTATTGACGGCGCGGCCGGACCGGATTCTCTCATCGGCGGCTCGGGACCCGACACGCTCGTAGGAGGCGCCGGCAACGACACGCTTGAGGGCGGCTTGGGGAACGACTCGCTCTCCGGCGGCGCCGATAACGATCGCTACGTCTACACGGCCGCTTGGGGCAGCGACACCCTCGTCGAAGCCGCAGCGCAAGGAACCGACACTCTCGATTTCTCTGCCGTCAACGGCACGTCGACGGCTTCGATCCTCACCACCGGACTCAACATCGCCGGCAGCGGCAGTGGAGTCGCGTACACCGGCAGTAGCATCGAAGCCATTTTCGGCGGCATCGGCAACGACACGATCAACGTTTCCAACGGCGCGAGCCTCGCCGGCGGCAACGGTACGATCGACGGCGGCGGCGGCGTCAACACGCTCGCCTACACCGCCTTCACCACGCCGGTGACGGTCAATCTCAGCACGCTGTCCGGAACCGGTTTTGCCAATGTCTTGAACGTCCAGAACGTCGTCGGCGGCACAGTGGGCGACAGCATCACCGGCAACAACGCCGACAACCAGCTTGAAGGCCGCAACGGAAACGACACGCTCGTCGGACTCGGCGGCAACGACATCCTGATCGACGGCACGGGCAGCGACAGCCTCGACGGCGGCGACGGCGACGACACGTTCCGCATCGGCCACACGAGCGGCGCCACGGAAACGATCGGCGACGCGAGCGGCTCCGATACGCTCGACTATGCCGCCTCGACCGGCAGCCGCGTCGTTGATCTCGACAACACGACAGCCACACAGCAGGTGTTTACGAACCAGTTTCTCCGCATTAATACCGGCGTCGTCATCGAAAACTATCTTGGCAGCCAGGGCATCGATACCCTGTCGATCGACCCGCTCGACCGCGCCACGCGCAACGTCGTTGGCAACAACCCCACGGGCGCGCCGGGCGACGTGCTCAACTATGACGGCAAAAACGCGCCCGCGGTGATTGCGTCGGGTTCCGTCCATTCGGGCGGGTTCCGTCCGGTGACGTTCAGCCTGTGGGAAACGACGAATCTCGCCAATACGCTCGACCCGCCGCCGATGGTGATTGCCGTTCGCGTGGGATTTGCGAATCCGGCGATACCGTTCTTCGACATTCCCGTCGGCTCGGAGGCACAGCTTGTGCCGATTCCATGGACCGGCGTCCGGCGGATACAACTCGCGTTTAGCGAGAACGTACAGTTCGGCGAGCCGACCGACTTGCAGGTCATCGGCGTGGCGAACACGTACGAAATCGATCCGGGCGCGTTCACTTATGACAGCGTCGCGCACACGGCCACGTGGTCGCTCGAGAATTCGATCGCCTCGGCCGACAAGGTCCTGCTGCGGATGCCCAGCGGCCGCGTCGTCGACTTCCAAGGCAACGACCTCGACGGCGAATGGCAGGATCCGCTGCCGCTTCCCGGCGCGAAGGGCAGCGTTTTCCCCTCCGGCGATATCTTCCCCGGCGGCGACTTCGTGTTCCGGTTCAATGTCGTGCCCGGTGATGTAAACCAGAACGGCACGGTCGACCTCGCCGATTTCCACGCTCAGCGCAATCGGCAGTTTCGCTCGCAGGGCGATACGGCCTACGATGTGTTGTTCGACACCGACCGCAGCGGGCACATCAATGTGGCCGACGGAGTGCTGTTGCTCAACCATCGCGGTCAATCGCTGCCGTCGGGAGAGCCGGCGCCGAGTCCCGCGGCGGCGCCTGCCGCGGCTGCGGCCGATGCCACGGCGGCCGATGCCATCCTCAGCCGAGCCGTGCGTGGCGATGCGGCAAGTGCGAAACCGCAGCCCATCGCCGCTGTCCGCGGCGCTGGCGCCCGTCGCCTTCCCCGATCGTCCGTTGACGTTGCGTCCCCGGTGGAAATCGGCGAACCGATGCTCCGCGCGGTGGCTCGGCGCTATCGGATGGTCGCGGCCCACCCCCGCGACGAAATACAAAACACAGCACGGGACACAGCGCTGGCCGAGATCGCGACATTCGCCAAACGGCTGTCGCGGCGCTGACTCGTTGGTTCGAAGGCGGCTTTGGGCCGGTCTGGTGGCTGCGCAAACCGGTTGATCCTCCGGCACGGCACCAGGCCGCCGCGCTTGACACGCGTATCGCAAGCATTGACAATGTTTGATGGATCGCCCGCTGGTCTTGCACGTGCGACGCTCATTGCGGCGCGCCGTGGCGTTAGGCCGCGCGCAGCGATTCCCGCCGTCGGGTTCACCTTCTGCGCAAGGGTGATCTCGAATTTACCTGCCCGTACGTGCGCGAGGTGTGGTCGCGGCATGCCTGCATCGAACGCGGCATCGGCGCGGCGCGTCATCGCCGAATAGGTGCGGAATCGCGTTATGTCCTCACGTGCTTTCGTTGCCGGATTGTTGCTCGCGTTGGCGTCGTCGTTGGCACAGGCCCAACCGCCGGCGGTTTCGTCACTTTCGCCCGGGGCGGTGCTTCCCGGCCAAACGATCGATCTGCGGATTGGCGGAGCGAACCTGGCCGGCCCGACGGCACTGTGGACCAGTTTCCTGGCGAAGGCGGAGCTTGCGCCCGGCTTCGAGAAGAACGGCGAAGCCGGCGATTGGGTCGTCTATCGCGTAACGGTACCCGCCGACGTGCCCGTTGGTATTGCGGCGCTTCGTGTGGCGACGGGTAAGGGAGTAAGCAGCCTCCGCCCCATGCTCGTCGACGATCTGCCCAGCGTCGCCGACAACGGCAACAATCGCGATCGCGCCGCGGCCCAGAGCGTCCCGGCTCAAGCGGCCGTCGATGGTACGTGCGAAAGCCTGGCGAGCGATTTCTATCGGCTATCGCTCAAGGCCGGGCAAGAACTATCCGTCGAAGTCGTGGCCCAACGGATTGGTTCCGCTCTCGATCCAGTGCTGAAACTCACCGATGCGGCCGGCAAGGAGGTCGCCTTCAGCGACGACGAGCCGGGCCTCGGTTCCGACTCCCGTTTCCGCTTCGCGTGCGCGGCGGACGGCGACTACTGGCTCGAACTGCGCGACGTGCGCAACCAGGGTGGCGGCGGCCATTACTACCGCTTGCGGATCGGCGACTTTCCGCTCGTCTCGACGCCGTATCCGCTCGGAATGCAAGCCGGCACGACCGCCGCGATCGTCGCCGCCGGTCCCGCCGCCGAAGGCGTCGCGCCGACGATCCTCGCGCTTGCCAAGGACGCGCCGCAAACGCCGCGTTCGATCGGATTTCGCTTTGCCGGTGGGAACGCCTCCGGATTTGCCACGTTGCTCGTCGGCGACGCGCACGAAGCCGTCGAGTCGGAGCCGAACGACGTTCCCGAGTGCGCCACGAAGATTTCGCTCCCGGCCGCCGTGAATGGCCGTTTCGACAAGCCGCGCGACTGCGATTGGTACGAGTTCGCCGCGACGAAAGGCCAGCGCTGGACGTTCTCAGGCGCGGCGCGCTCGCTCGGTTCGCCGGCCGATTTGCTGCTCCGCGTAACGCGGGCCAATGGCGGCGGAATCGCCGAGGCCGAGGATTCGGGCCAAGGCGAAGGACAGGTTACGGTCACGATTCCCGAGGACGGTCTTTATCGCCTGTCGGTCGAAGACCTGCTTCGCGCCGGCGGTCCAGAGCAGGCTTATCGCGTCGAGATCGAGCCGTTCCAGGCCGGTTTCACGCTCGCCGTCGAAACGGACAAGCTCGACTTCCCGCAAGAAGGCACGGTCGTCGCCAAGGTGACGTGCGGCCGTCGCGACTACGGCGGGCCGATCGAACTTGGCGTCGAAGGACTCGGCGACGGCGTCGGGCTCGCGGGCAACGTCATCGAGCAGGGCAAGAACGAGACGCAGCTTAAGCTCACTTTGCCCGCTGGCCTCGCCGCCGGGCAACTGGTGAGCGCTCGCATCGTCGGCCGCGCGAAGATCGGAGACGGGGAGTTCAAGACGGCGGCGAGCACGGTGCCCGGGCTCAAGAAGATCATGGCCGACGCGCCCTATCCCGCGCCTTCGCTCGATGGGCTGCTCGCCGCCGGTATTGGTCCGGTCTATCCGCCGTTCTTCGAGATCAGCGTCGAAGGCGGCCGCGTAACCTTTCCCGAGGTCGTCGGCGCGGCCAGTTTCAAGGTCAAGCTGAAGCGGCTCGACGGCAACTTCAAGGCGGCGATCAACGTGGCCGTCGAGAACTTGCCCGCGGGCATCACGGCCGAGGTCAAGCCAGTCGGTAAGGGCGAAGCCGAATATGCCGTGACGCTCAAGGGACCGGAAAAGCTTCCCGAAGCACTGCCGCCGCTGCGGATCGTCGGCACGGGCGAACACAACAATCAGACGAAGCGGGCGGTGCTGGCCGACATTCCGCTGGCGGTGGTTAAGCCGCTGGCCGTGTCGGTCGCTCCCGCAGGGCCGATTGCGCCGGGCGGTCAGCAGAAGCTCAAAATCACCGCCACGCGCATGAGCGACGAAAAGACGCCAATCGCGCTCGTTTGGCGCAAGCGACCGGTCGGCATCGACGCACCCGCGGACGCGACCATCGCGCCCGACGCGAGCGAAATCGAAATCATGCTCACCGCCGCGGCCGATGCGCCGCTGGGGAGCTTCGCCGATTTGATCGTCGCGGCCACGACCAAGATCAAAGGCCAAGACGTCACCGTCGAAAGCCCGGCGGCGACGTTGGAAGTCAAGAAATAATGATTGTCGTTTTGCGCGACTTTAGGAGGCGAATCCTTTCGCCGACGGGAGCGGGGACAGACGTCAATGCCCGATAAAGATATCCAGCAACACGACGTTCCGCCGCACGCGCGAAATCTGCGCGCCGGCCGCTGGTCGGAATCACTTGTGTGCTACGCCGTGACGAAATGCGTGGAGAATCGGCGTCCCGTCTTGCGCTCCGATGCTGTAGCGGATATCGTCGTTGGTTGTCTTGACTACTTACGGAACGACGGCCGAATCCGGCTTCTGGCGTTTTGCATCATGCCCGACCATGCCCATGTGCTGTTCTTCTTGCTTGGAAAGCATTCGTTACCGGATATCATGCGGAGCTTTGGTCGATTCACTGCGCGAAAGATAAACGAACTGCGCGGCGAAGGCGGACCGTTCTGGCAGGAGGGCTTTCACGACCATCGCTGCCGCGATGAGACGGATATCGAGGAATTGCTGACGTACATCGAACATAATCCTGTTCGTGCGTGTCTCGTCCAACAAGCGCATGATTGGCCGTATTCTTCCGCCAATCCGCGATGGAAATCCAGCCTCGATCGCGAGTGGTATCGTTCGGTTTGTTGAGTTCGTATCCATGACTGTAGGAGGCGAATCCTTTCGCCGACGAGACGCCAACCATTGTCATTGGCGAAAGGATCCCCCTCCTTCCGTTTCAGCTTGTGCGTAACATGACAGCCCAAATCTTGCAGGACGTGGACGAGAAGGCGAGCTATCGCGAAGCCGTACAGGCGGTGCGAGAGAAGTGTTCGATTCTCGATGCGTCCAGCCCAATTAAGATCCCGCTCGAAAAAGCAATTCGCACGGCGGTCACGCGTCTCGAAACTCTACCCGCGAATGGCCTGGGTTGGGGCGGGTGGCGCCCGCCGCTTCTTGCGCTCGTTGATGTTTTTACGCCGGATGAGCTTTTGACGTTCGACGCCGATTGTCGTCGAATTGCTGAGCAATCCGCCGGAACAGCATGGGGTTGGCTCGATGAAGATTCGCCGGACAAGTGGAACGAATGGCACGGTCAACTCTTCGACCTATCGCTTAAGGCGAGACTGCTGGACGAATGCCCTACTGTAGACCTCGACAAGAAGGTTGCGTCCGGGCGCGACGTTGACATTTCTGTTGACCTCTCCACTCGTCCGGTTCGCATCGAGGCGACAGCACACTGCGAGAGCCGTGAACAGCAAGGAATTGAACGACGGTGGATGGATAAAAAGAAGTCCCGTCCCGATCTTGTGCTTGTTCAACCTGGCCCTTTCGACCCAACTGACGCGGCAGGAAATTCGATCGCGCGAGAGCCTTTGCCAGCCTACTCGTGTATACGTGTCTACCTGAAAGTCTACGAGAAAGTCGCCAAGAATCTCAATCCGAATGCCACGCAGTTCGATGGGACAGTTCCAACAATCCTTGCCATTAACCTTCCGCGAGGCGGCAACAGGGCGCGACGTGGAGCGGAAATGGCCATTGAGGAGCTATTCAGCAAATGGCGCAATAGCTCGCACCGTAATAAGAAGAACGCGACTTCAACCGATATCGACGATGCGTTGGTCGGTTGGCTCGATCACCGTGCTACGGAGTTGGTCCGACAAAACCAACTCCAGTGGGATCGTTACTTACAGTCGCGCACGCAGCTATTGATGGCGCCAGCGAAGATATCGGCCATCGTTGTGTTCGAACGCTATGATTTTTCCTTTGCGCGAATGAATTACAACGCGCTGCCGAGTTGCATGCTCACGCACGCCGAAATGGCAGAGTTAGACGAGCTACTGGCGACACCCCCGCCTACTTGGACGAGGCGCATGACTATCGGTCCCGAATGAGAGTCATTCGCCGCTTCCGGTCGGCGAAAGGATTCGCCTCCTACAGTTTCGAAGAAATAGCGAAAGGACTGCACGATGCGAGATAAACATTTGATCGCGCTGTTTTCGGCCGCCGTCATCGCCGGCGCGTTCGGCGGTGTCGCATCGGGCGCGGAACCGGCCGCTGCGGCGGAACCGATGGCTCTCGAACCGATCGTCGTCGGCGCGCCGGAGCGGATCGAAGTGTTCCCGTCGGAGTTCGAACTGCAAACCTCTCGTCGCCGCATGCACCTGCTGGTAACCGGCTACTATGCGGACGGCCAACTGCAAGATCTGACCCGGGCGGCCGAGTATAAGAGCACGAACGAAGCGGTCGTTGCGGTCGAAAACGGCGTGGCGATCCCCAAAGGCGACGGCACGGCCGAGATTGTCGTGAAGGTTGGTTCGCACGAACAGCGCGTCAAAGTCGAGGTTTCCGGACAGGCGGCGCCCGACCCCGTTTCGTTTCATTTCGAGACGCTTACCGCGCTCACCAAGCAAGGCTGTTCCGGCGGCGCGTGCCACGGTTCGCCAAGCGGCAAGGGCGGATTTCGCCTGTCGCTGGCCGCGTACGATCCGGTGCTCGACGAGCGGACGCTGATCCGCGAGGACTACAACCGCCGCACGAACGTTGCCGATCCCGACGCGAGTCTGCTGCTCGCCAAGCCGATGATGCAGGTCGCTCATGGCGGCGGCAAGCGGCTTTCCAAGGACGATGCGGCTTATGTCGCGATTCGCCAATGGATCGCCGAAGGCTGCCGCGTCGATCCGGCCGACGCCCCGCACGTGACCAAGCTCGAAGTGTTTCCCAAGTCGGGCCGCGTGCTCAAGCGACCGGCGCATACGCAACAGTTGCTCGTGCTGGCCCATTTCTCCGACGGTTCGGTGCGCGACGTGACGAGCCTGTCCACCTACACGACGTCGGACGCGATGGTTGCCACGCCGCGGCCCGATGGGCTGGTCGTCGGGCACGACCGCGGCGAAGCGGCGATCGTCGTTCGCCATCTCGAAAAGGTCGAGACCTGCTATCTCACGTTCGTCAAGGACATCGAAGGCTTCGCCTGGCCGAATCCGCCGCAGTTCAACTACGTGGACAAGCTCGTCGACGCCAAGCTGGAGCAACTCAAATACACTCCATCGCCGCTGTGCACGGACGACGAATTCCTTCGCCGCGCATATCTCGACGTAATCGGCGTGCTGCCGACGATCGAGGAGACGCGGGCATTTCTCGCCGATGCGTCGCCGGACAAGCGCAAGAAGCTCGTCGACGCACTGTTGGAGCGGCCGGAATACGCGAAGTTCTGGGCGCTCAAGTGGGGCGATCTGTTGCGGCTCAACAATAAGAGCGTCACCAGCGACGGAGTGTTCAAGTATTACCAGTGGATCGTGCGGTCGTTCGAGGCGAACATGCCCTACGACGAGTTCGCCCGCGAGTTGCTGCTTGCCCAAGGCAGCACGTTCTCGAATCCACCGGCGAATTACTACCGTGCCACGGCCGACACGAACGATTGCACCGAGACCACCGCGCAGGTGTTCCTCGGCGTGCGGATGCAATGCGCCAAGTGTCACAATCATCCGTTCGAGCGCTGGACGCAGGACAATTACTACGGCTTGGGCGCGTTTTTCAACCGCATCCAGCGCAAGCAGACGGCCCGCAAGGACGAACTGGTCGTGTGGATCGCCCGCGGCGGAGAAGTGACACAGCCGCGGACCGGCAAGCAGATGAAGCCGTGGCTGCCGCTTGTGGGCGACGCGGCCGAGGTAGGCGAGGACGACCGCCGCGAACAGCTCGTCTCGTGGCTTTTGAAGCCTGAAAACCCGTTCTTCGCCAAGGTCGAGGTGAATCGCCTCTGGTCGCAAGTGATGGGCCGGGGCATCGTCGAGCCGATCGACGACTTTCGCGACTCGAACCCGCCGGCCAATGCGCCGCTGCTCGACTCGCTGGCCGAAGACTTCGTCAAGCACGGATACGACCGTAAGCACGTGCTGCGGACGATCCTCAACAGCCGCACGTATCAAGCCAGCGCTGCCACGACGCCGCTCAACAAGGACGACGCGAAGTACTTTTCGCACGCCCGCGTTCGCCTGCTCGCGGCCGAGCCGCTGTTGGACGCGATCTGCCAGGTGACGGCCGTGCCGGAGAGTTTTCCGAACATGCCGGCCGGCACGCGGGCGACGCAGCTTCCCAGCCCGGACGTGAACAACGACTTCCTCAAGGTGTTCGGTCAACCCGAGCGGCAGACGGCCTGCGCCTGCGAGCGGTCGAGCGAGTCGAATCTTTCGCAAGCCCTGCAACTGTTCAACGGCCCGCTGATCCACGCCAAGCTTCAGAACAAGGAGAATCGGTTCCACAAGCTGGCCGCGGCGGGCAAGACGAACGAGGAGATCGTCCGCGAGCTATACCTGGCTGCATTGTGCCGCGAACCGAACGACGGCGAACTTGCGGCGTCGATCAACCACATCAACGGCAAAGAAGATCGCGGCAAAGCGCTCGAAGACGTGTGTTGGGCGATTCTCAACACCAACGAATTCTTGTTCCAGCACTGACAGGGGTCAGGTTTCAGGGGTCGGGGGTCAGGGGCTGCTCTGCTCGAGGTCATTGCGATGCACGCGCGTTTCGTTCAGGTGGTCGTTCTTGTGGCGTTTCTCGGCGTATGCCCGACGACGATGGCAGCGAACGACGCGCCACGCGCTACGGAACCCGATGCGCCCGCTGGCGCGCTTACGCCGACGCCCGAAGCCAAGCCGGGCACGGTCAGTTTCCGCCGCGACATCGCGCCGATGCTGGTCGAAAAGTGCCAGGCGTGCCACGGGCCGGACAAGTCCGAGAGCAGCTTCCGCGTCGACACGTTCGCCCGCGTGAAAAAGGCCGGCGACAACGAGCTTCCGCCGTTCACGGCCGGCAAACCGGACGAGAGCGAGCTGCTGCGGCTGATTTCGTCGGACGACAAGAACGAGCGGATGCCCAAGGACGGCGAACCGCTTTCGGCCGAGCAGGTCGCGCTCGTCAAGAAGTGGATCGAGGAAGGGGCGGCGTTCGACGGCGGCGACGAGAACGCGCTTTTGGCCAGCATCTTGCCGCGGCGACCGCAGCCTGCGCCGCCGGAGGCGTATCGTTTGCCCGTGCCGATCACGGCGCTCGCGTTTCATCCCAGCGGCAACGAACTTTTTGTGGCCGGCTATCACGAAATCACGGTCTGGAATGCCGCCGACGGTTCGCTCGTGCGGCGGATCAAGGACATCGCACAACGGACGCACTCCATCAGCTTCAACGCCGACGGTTCGCTCTTGGCGGTCGCGTCCGGCACGCCCGGCCGCCTGGGCGAGGTTCTGCTCGTCAATCCCGGCGACGGCTCGCTCGTCCGCGCACTCGGTAAGTCGGCCGACGAAACTTTCGACGCCCAGTTCAGCCCCGACGGCAAGCAACTCGCCACGGCCGGGGCGGACCGCACGATTCGCATTTACGACGTGGCCAGCGGCAATCAATTTCGCGTCATCGAGAACCACGCCGATTGGGTCATGGCGGTTGCCTGGAGTCCCGACGGAACGAAGCTCGCCTCCGCCAGCCGCGACAAGACGGCCAAGCTATTCGAGGCCGCGACGGGCAATCTGCTCGCCACGCACTCGGGCCACGGCGAACCGGTATACGGCGTCGCGTTCAAGGCCGACGGGCAGCAGGTTTACAGCGCCGGCCGCGATCGCAAGATTCGCGCTTGGAAAATCGCCGACGGCAGCAATGCCGGTGAAACGGGCGGCTTCGGCGAGGAAGTTTACAAGCTGGTGAGCCGCGACGGTTCGCTGTTCGCGTCGTCGGCCGACAAGACGGTCCGCCAGTTCCGCGACAGCGACCGCGGCCAGGTTCGCCAGTTCGACGGTCAGACGGATTGGGTCTACGCCGTGGCCGTTCATAGCGCAACGAAGCGCGTCGCCTCCGGTGGCTACAACGGCCAGGTCGTCGTTTGGAATCTCGACGACGGCAAGCCGATCGCGTCCTTCGTCGCCGCCCCGAATTTCGCCGCGGCGACGGCGAAGTGACCGCCCCGCGACGGCCGCACACCATTCGCGCACTGCCTGCCGCGTGCGTCCGCCCGGTTCGTCCGGTTCGCCTGGGACTTGCGACGGCATTCCGCGCCGGTCCGATTCCCGCGAAAACTGGCGATTCCGCCTGGATTGGGTATTGCACCGAGCGACGCGCGATTTACACTGGGATCAAATAATACGGCGGAATGTAGAGAATTCACCCGGGTAATATGCGATTCGTTTGGGGGGTACCGCTCATGCCATGTAGAATCCTCGGTCGCCTGCTGCTTGCGGCGGTGGTGTTGCTTGTCGGGCGCGTTGCATCGGCCGACTTCTTCTATCCCATCTCGTCGGTCTCGACGAACACGGTCAATTTCTTCTCCAAAGAGAACTTGATCCAAGGCCCGGGCGTTGGTTTTCTTGCCGACGCGCCGTACACCGCCATCGGCTCGGCCACTTGGGTTACGGACGCCGCCTTCCCGTCGTATTACTCGACTCATCCCGCGCCGGTCATCACACTCGACTTGGGGCAGGACCAAGCCCTGACTGAAATCAGCACCTGGGGCTACGCCAGCACGAATGCCAACGGCGTTCGCGACTTCAGCTTGCGGTTCGCGACCGCGGCGGACGGACTCGCCGGCTTTGGCACGTCGATCGGCTTCAATCCGACGTACACGATGGCGCTCGACCCGCTCCCGCGGCAGTCGTTCGACTTCGGCCAGACGATCAACGCGCGGTACGTCGAACTGACCGCGATCAACAACTTCTTCGGCATAGGCCCGCCGGGCGGCGACCGCGTCGGCATGGGCGAAATCGCATTCGAATCGCCTCCGCCTCCGCCTCCGCCGCTTCCTTCGGGCACGGGCATCATTCGGCCGAAGTTGCTCGGCAGCGCGAATGCCAATCCGTTCGACGTCGCTCTGCCCGCGAAGATGGTCGACAACTCAGGCATGACTCCGGCGGTGAATACGGGCGATTCGCTCGCGTCGGCCCTGGCCGCGACGCACGTCTTCGGCGGCTTTGCCGAGTCGTGGGTGACGAACGCGAACGCGCCGGATTATTTCGGCCCCAATCCGGCGGCGCCGGAGTTCGTATTCGACTTGGAGGTCGATACGGTTCTGGACGCGATCGTGCTTTGGAACTATCAGAACGACGGCGGGGGCGGCGGGCGCGTCGGCAATCAGGCCCGCACGATCGAATTGCAAGTCAACACGGAAGCTGAAGGCTCCGCCGTGTTCGGCGGTCCGGTGACGACGATTTTCATGGCGCCCGTGCTGACGGCGCCGAACGGAGCACAAGGATTCGGGCTTGCCGACGTCGGCCGCTACGTGAAGATGCGCGTACTCGACAATCACTACGGCGATCCCGATGGTTTTGGCGTCGACCCGATGATCGGCGGCGACCGCGTGGGCATCGCGGAGGTTCGGTTCCACGGCACCGTCGTGCCGGAGCCGACGACGACGACGCTCGCGGCGCTCGGCGTGGCCCTGCTCGGATGCGTCGCCTTGCGGCGGAAGCACCGCGCCGCGTAACCTCGCGGCGGATCGCTATCGTGACAACCCAGACGTACTCGGCGGCCCGTCTTTGCAGGTCGTGCGAAGAC
>QEVJ01000247.1 GCA_003576845.1 Planctomycetota bacterium | reverse complement strand
CGTGGCGGGCGAGCCGGTGCCCCAGGTGGTGAAGTTGATGTCGGGATCGACGCGGGTGAGGACGAGGTTGGCCGGCTGGAGCTTGGTGTTGAGGTCGGTGGAGTTGGGGTCGTTGAAGTATTGCGCCAAGAGGCCGGGGGCACTGCCGGCGACGAACGTGGCTTGCAGGTCGGGGAGTTGGGCCTGTCCGAAGACGTTGGTCAGATCGTTGGCGACGACGCGATAGCCTTCGCCGTCGACGAGGGTCGAGGTGGTGAGGAGGACGGTGGTTCCGCCGGCTTGGATAGCGGCGGCGGTGACGGTTGCGCCGGTGACGAGGTAGTTCGACGGATCGTTGGCCGTGTCGGGCGAGAGCGCGGCGTTGAACGCAAGGCGAATCGAGGTGTCGCCGAGGCTCGTCGCGCCCGTGAGGCCGACGATCGACGAGGAGACGGAGCTGGAGCGGACGCTGGAAACCTGCGAGGGGTTGGCGGCGGCGACCTGGTACGAGTAGGCGATGCCCGGAACGACGCTTGTGTCGGCGTAGGCCGTGGCGGTCGTCGTGTCGAGCAGCGAGCCGTCGCGGAAGACGAGGTATTCGGCGATGCCGCTTTGCGGATCGGTTGACTCGTTCCAGGCGAGGGCGATTTGGGGCCCGGCGACGATCGTGGCATTAACGCCGGTAGGCATTGTGGGCGGCGAGTCGTCAAAGAAGCTGTTATCGCCGCCGGGCGTGCCGTTGGGGATGTCGTCGATCCAATTCTGAGGGTCGTTACCGTAGCTTTCCGACAATATGCGAGAAAGTGAGCTGCCGCCGCCGTCGGGTCGCGTGGGCCAGGGGGCGGAGTCGCCGTAGTTGACGCGGTCGATCTGGACCAGCGAGAAGTTGTCGCCGGGGCGATACAGGCGGACGTTTTCGCCGGCGTTGTCGAGCGCGCCGGAGTAAGGCCCGACGATGTCGATGCCGAGCGGGATGGCGTACTTCGTGCGGAACTCGGTCGGGTCGATCGACGAGACGATGAGGTACTCGCCGGGGTCGAGCGTCGTGGCGGGGAAGATGTAGTCGACGCCGTCGGCAAGCTGCCAGTCTTGCAGGTTGACCGGCGCGGCCGAGATGTTCTTGAGTTCGATGTATTCGTCGCCGGCATCGGCGGGATGGTACATCAGCTCGTTTATGACGATGGGACCGACGCGAGGGGCGGAGTTCGCCGTGCCGAAGGTGGTGGAGACCAACTCGACGAAATCGACGTCGCCGTCGCTCTTGGTGTACGGGCCGAAGCTCTTGTCGGGATCGGAGCCGAGGAAGTTCTGGCGGGTTTGGAAGCCGATGAGGTTGCCGCCGGACGCGGCTTGAAGGATGACCGTGCCGCCTTCGATGGGCAGATCGAAGACGCCGTTCCAGAGCATACTTTCGTTGAGGACCAGGTATCCGCCGGGCTGGATCGACGGGAGCGCGGGGAGCGCGTATTGCTGGAGATTCAGGTCGCTGTCGGTGAGATACCAGCCGCTGACGTTGATGGGCGAAGCGGTCGTGTTGTGCAGTTCGATGCGGTCGCCGAGGGCGCCCGTGCCGTAGCTCGTGAGTTCGTTGATGACGATCGCGCCGGGGAGCGGGACGATGCCGGACTCGGCTGCGCCGGGGGAGCCGAGCGGGGCGTCGCTGGGCATCCAGCCATTGCGGTTGTCCCAGAGGCCGCGGTCTTGGAGCGGATCGCGGGCGACGAGCGAGAAGCCGGGACCGTCGGTGAGCGGATACCAGACGTCGTTGTAGTCGAAGTCGAGAATCGTGTTGTTGAGGGCGTCGTCGATCTTGATTTGCTCGCCGGAGTTATCGAGCGCGCCGGTGTACACGCCGGCGACGGGACCGGCGCCGGCGCCGTAGCGGGCCGCGAAGCCGGCGGCGTTGCGGACGACGAGAACCCGTGCGCCGGGAGCGAGCGACGTAACCGCGCTGCCGGTGAAGTCGAAGCTAATGCCGGCCGTGAAGCGGATGCCCGTGAGGTCGAGCGTCACGCTCGGGCTGGTGTTGATCAGCTCGACGTATTCGAAGGCGTTGTCGCTCGTGAAGCCGAGGTCAATTTCCGCTTGGGTCGGGTTGGAGGGATGGTACATCAACTCGGCAACGCGGAGGAACTGCTGGGCGGGCGACGGGTTGCCTTGGAAGGTGGTCGTGGCGACTTCGACGCCGTCGGTGTTGGTGATCGTGAGCGTGCCGCCGAAGCTGGAGAGGTGGCCGTCGTAACCGCCTTGGACGAACAGGCCCTGGCCGCCGCGGGGACCGGTCGTGCGGGCGCGGAAGGCGGCGGAGTCGGGCGTGAGGTACAGTCTGCTGCCGGCGGCGATGACGGTGCCGGGGACGAACGTGTGGTCGACGTCGCCGGAGAGGGTCCAATCGGAGATATCGATGGCGTACGCGTTGGGGTTGAGGATTTCAATGTATTCCTGGTCCTGATTGCCGCTGGCGGGGCTGAACTCGATCGCGCCGATCGTGACGGCCGCGCCGACGGGCTGGGGCGGCGGGATGATCGCCGCGAGCGTGTTGTAGAGATAATCGCGGCGGGGACCGAGATAGTCGTTCTTGAGCATCTGGATCTGCGTGGCCCAGTTCCCGTTGTTTTGCCAGGTGCCCCACTTGGCTTCGTCGGCGAGACCGTCCGCGCCGATAAGGGCCACCAGCTCGTCGATGCGCTGTTCGGCGACGCGCTCTTCGACGGGCGTGCTCGCGGGCTGCATCAACTGGTCCATCAGCGTGCGGATGCGACGCAAGTACATGTCGCGGACGCCGGGCGTGTTGAACAGCGGCTGGAGCAGGTCGTTGCGCTTGCTGACTTCGATGGTCAGCGGCTGGTCGTTGACGTCGGCTTCGCCCTGGTAGAGCGGGAAGTCGGGCGTCATCTGGTTGTGCAGGTAGCCGGATTGCTGGCTCCAGCCTTTGCCCCAGCTCAAGTCGACGTCCCAGGGGATCATTTCCCATTCACCGGTGCCGCCTTCGCTCACCGGGACGTCCCGGTAGAGATAGTAGTTCTTGTGGCAGCAGTCGTAGTTGCTGGCGATCATCGTGCCGGCCATGTAGCTGATCATGGCGGGGATGTTGAGGTTGTCCCAGAGGAAGTTCGTGCGGGCGGTGACGTTGGCTTGCGTGACGCCGACGCGGAACGCCTGGAGATCCTGGAAGCCTTCGTCGCGGCGGGTTTTCTTCTCGCCCGTGGCGCTGTCGAAGCGGTTGTACATCTTGTAGAGCGCGCCATCGGGATTGCGGCCGACGCGCTCGAGGAACACGTCGTCGCCGTCTTCGACGAAATCGGCGACGCTGAAGAAGACGCCGTTCTGCTGGACGCGAATCGGAAACGCGAGGTGATACGTCGAGCCGCTGTCGCGGAACGTTTCGTAGGCGAGCGTATTGCGGAGGCGGGTCTTGTCGGCGTAGTTGGAAAGGATGTTGATGTCCTTCATCCGCGGCAGATCGTCGGACAGGCGGAACCGATGGTCGGAGTTGAAGTCGACGTCGTAGCTCTTCTTCGGGAAGCCGCGGGAGGATTGGCCGTGGATGTCGAAGCGGACGTTGTCGTAGAACTCGCCGTCGTAGAACAGCGCGCTGCGGGCGCCGGTGTCGCTGTCGGCCGCGCCTTGTTGGCCGGGTGGGAGGAACCAGTGGAAGATCGGAAGGTCGCTGGAGAGCGCCGGATCGCGGACGACGGCGCCCAGGTATTCTTCGGAGTTGAGCGGATCGTTGAACAGCGGCCAGCGGGAGTTGTTGCCGCCGGCGTCGCTCGTGGTGACGCGCCAGCGGATCATCTGGCCGGGCGTGGCGATGTTGCCGGGAATGACGGCGGTGTAGATGCCGTCGGCCGGGATGTCGCCGCCCGCCGAGCCGTCGTCGACCATCGCGATCGCGATTTCGGCGTTGTACATGACGCGATAGCGCAACTGCACCGAAGTAACCGCCGAGAACGACGGCGAAACGCTGGCCGTGACGACGATCGGTTCGCTTTGGAGCGGTTCGTTCGGCGTGTGGGCGACGTTCGAGATGATCGGGCCGAGGTCGGCCGTGCCGACGCCGTTGGGGCCTTCGGGCGTGGAGGTGGTGAAGTAGCGATATTCGGTGCCGAGCGAGGTGACGCGGCTGCCTTCGAGGGCGGCGCTAATGAGGAAGTCGGTGTTTCCGGCCGAGGCATTGAGGGCGTGGATCGCGATCAGGTTGTCGCCGAGTTCGAGGGCGTCGGCGAAGTCGGAGATGTCGATCACCTCGTCGACGACGGCTTGGGCGTCTTCGTGCGGGTTCGTCGCGGCGGAATTGGACGCGAGCGAAGCGGGGGCGTTGCGGCGGGCGACTTCGATGCCGTTCAAGTAGGCGACGAAGCCGTCGTCGTAGCGCATCTTGAGTTTGAGCGTGTCGAAATCGGAGTTGCCGGTGACGGTGAACGGCACGCGGACGAGCACGGATGCGTTGGCATCGAGCATCTGGGCTTCGATGTCCGTGCCGATGAGCGGGGTGTAGTCGACGGTGCCGCCGGGAGCGCCGGCGCCGAGCGTGGC
>QEVJ01000073.1 GCA_003576845.1 Planctomycetota bacterium | reverse complement strand
GTGGATTCGTTCTCTCGCTGCGGTCTTCGTGGCTTCCGCGTGACGCGGGGCGCTGCTTTTCGCCGGGGCGCGGGCAGCACGACAGAACGCTCCCGCGGTGGGCGGGGCGCCGGTTCCTGGCTGCTCGATCTGTCCCGGTGAAAAGAAGGTCCTGGTTTGGTAAAGGACCGCAGAGTTGATGCCCCTCAGCCGGCCGGCCGCCGCTGGCGATTGTCGGTAGCGGCCGATCGACGCCGAAGCAAGAACTCAAGAGTCCCCACAGCCCAGTCGCTCCAATTATTCCGAAAACTCGTGGAATTTTCCAGTCTCTTTGGCGCAAAACGGGCCAAAAATGTTGACCCCGGCGGCGATATGTGAATATAGTGAAGCGTTGACGAGAGCCTCCTATCTTTGCGGCCCGGCGGCTAGGGAAAGCCGGCCTGTCTTATCCCCGCGCCTGCGGCCGAACGGTTACTTTTGCGACGACGCGCCGACTTGCGGCTCGGGCTCTTGCGGCTCGAACCAGGAGTTGGCGATTTGGGGAATGGCGTGCAGCGGATGAATCGTGTTTTGTGCGAGTTTGGCCGGATTCCGTTGGTGGCAATCGTGCTGGGGGTATGCTGGGGCGGCAGCTTGCCGGCGGCGACGCTCGACGACATAGGATTCAATCGTCTTGAGCTGGAACTGGGCGCCGCCCTGTCGACCGGCAATGGAGTCGCCGTGGCCCAGTCCGAGGCGGTGTTCTCGACGGGAGGATATTATCCCTCCACGACGCACGCCGACTTCAGCGGCAAGTCGTTTACGCAGGCGAGCGGCGCGCAAACCGTTTCGACCCATGCCACGAGCGTCGGACGTAGCTTTTATGGCAATGCACTGTCGGTTTCGCCGGGCGTGACATCGATCGCGAATTACACGGCGACCGGCTGGCTCAACGGCGACTACTTACGAAGCTTGACCAACGAGTTTCCACGGACGAGTTCGGCGCGGGTGGCGAATCATAGCTGGGTGAGCGGCGGTTTCGGCGACGAGATCATCAACTCGCTGCAACGGATCGATTACCTGGTTGAGAAGGACGACTTCATTCAGGTTGCCGGCGTCAACAACCTCGCCGCGGGCGGCGTGGAAGCGCCGACGTCGCTGTTTGCCAGCGCCTTCAACGTCATCATGGTCGGCGTGTCGGAAGGCGACCATTCGACCGGCGCCGTGGACGTTTCGGCGCCGTATCTGGCTGCCGGAAAGGTTCGCCCGCACCTCGTCGCGCCAGCCAACCAGACCAGCTTTGCCGCGCCGCTCGCGGCGAGTACCGCGGCGTTGCTGATCGACATAGGACGCGATCACCCCGGCTTGTCGAACGGGACACAGCTTTCGTCCGCCGGACGCAGCAACCGAACGATTACGAACGCGGAAACCTCCGAGGTCATCCGCGCGGCCTTGATGGCCGGGGCGGATCGGCAAGCGATCACCGACATGAGCAACGGCTTTACGTACAACGCCACGTCGGCGTCGGGCCTGGACCCGCGGTTTGGGGCGGGGCAACTGGATGTCTACCAAAGCTATCACATCGTGGCCGGCGGCGAGCAGGACGCACTCGAACGCTTGAACGTCGCGGGCGTCGGGATGTACGGTTTCGATTACGAAGCGTCGTTTAAGGCCAACGAGGTGCGGACGTATCGCTTTTCCGTCGACGAGGTGACACGCGAGTTTGCCGCGTCACTCGCCTGGAACGTCGACATCGACCTGGAGCCGGTCGGCCTGGGCGGAGTGCTCGTCGATCCGTCGGTGGACGTGCGAAATCTCAACCTGGTGCTGCGGGACGTGAATTCGGGGCAGGCGCTCGCCACGTCGAACGGCACGGGCGACGTGACCGAGAACCTTTACATCCCGATTCTGCCCAAGGGCGAGTACGAAATGATCGTCAGCGGCGCGGGATACTCTCCCACGAATCCCTGGTCGATCGAGTATGCGTTGGCGTGGCGGTTTGCGCCGAGTTCGACGCCGCTCATGGGCGACGTGAACTTGGACGGGGCGGTTTCGCTCGTCGATCTGGTGACGTTGCAGCGGAATTTGGGAATGAGCGAGCGGGCGTTGTGGACCGACGGGGACCTGAATCTCGACGGCCACGTGGACCGTGGCGATGTGGCGCTGTTGGCCGGGGCATTTGGCGGCGGAACGTTGCCCGGGGGCGTTGTGGCTCCGGGGGCCGGAGGTTCGCCGGGGTTCGAGCCGGTCGCCATTCCGGAACCCTCGGCGGTCGTCCTGGCGGCTTGCGGGGCCGTGGCGATGCTCGCGCTGCGGCGGCGCGGTTTGGTGATGGCAAGTAAATCGGTATAGCCGCGTAGTTTGGCGACGAGTTGAGTTTTCGTGCCCGGGAAGGCTGCTGGAAACTCCTTGCGCTGCAACGTATTCTAACGTTGCGATTCTGTTCGCGAGTACGTTTCCTCGGACACATGGGCCCCGAAATGAAGATATCCGAGCGCCTTCTGTATCGCCTCGTTCGTCTGTTCTACCGCACGGAGGTCGCCCACTCCCCCGAAATGAAGCAGGCGCTACAAGACATCGAATCGTTTGACGCTTACCGCGGAGCGGAAATCGCGCGCATTCTGGAAGCCTGCGACCGATATGATATTCCGATTGCGGGCCGTCGAGTCCTCGACTTCGGCTGTAACGATGGTGCGATTTCACCCAAGTACCTACAGCGTGGGGCGCTCAGTGTCGTTGGCGTCGACGTCGACGAGGAGGCGATCGGCCGCGCGCAGGCTAATCGCCGCGACGACGGTCTGTCGTTCGTCAAGAGCAACGTCGATGGGGTCCCGCTGGAGGACGAGAGCATCGACACGATCGTCAGCTACGATGTTTTCGAGCACGTTTCCGAACCCAAGGCAATTCTTTCGGAACTTCGTCGCATTCTTGCACCAAGCGGGCAAATATTGATTGGAACGTGGAGTTGGCGGCATCCCTTTGCGCCGCATTTGTGGGCCGTGATGCCTGTGCCCTGGGCGCACATGTTCTTTTCCGAACGGACAATCCTGAGGGTATGTCGGCGCGTCTACCATTCGCCGTGGTACGTGCCAAACATGCACGACTTCGACGCGAATGGAGAGCGGTTAGCGGACAAGTACACCAATGATATGATTTCCACCGACTATTTGAATAAGTATTTGATTGTAGACTTTGAAGCGACATTCGAATCCGTTGGGTTTGATTGCCAGACGCACTGTGTGCCTTTTGGTTCGAAGTACGCACGGTGGACGGGATTCCTTCTTAGGGCACCCTGGGTGCGAGAATTTCTTTCCGGATACGTCTGGTTCGTGCTTTCCAAGCCGAAGGCCGATAAGGGCTTGAACGGAAATGGAGATGCTGTCGCCAGCGGGAACGCGCTAAGGTAGGGCTCCCGATACATTGCCCGATACCGACAATTCGAACGAAACGCGCGAACCAGCCCGGCAGCAGTCGTGTCCACCGGGAACGCCACTTTGCCAGCGGCTCTCGCTAGGCCGCGTCTGATACTCTCGGAGGTCGCTGTGCTCGACGGATTGAGAACCTGGTATCGGCGGCCGTCCGGCGGGGCGGAAGTGCTGGCCCTGATGCTGCCCCTGGTGATCTCCACGAGCTCGTGGACGGTCATGCAGTTCACCGACCGCGTGTTTCTCGTGTGGCATTCCAAGGACGCGCTCGCGGCGGCGCTCCCGGCGGGCATGCTCGGCTTTACGCTGGCATGCTTCCCATTGGGACTGGCATCGTATGTGAACACGTTCGTCGCCCAATATCACGGCGCGGGAAGGCCGCGGCGGATCGGGCTGGCGATCTGGCAGGCCGTGTTTCTCACGTTGGCCTGTTCTCCGCTGTTGCTGGCTCCGAATTGGATCGCCCGCGACATCTTCGCGGCGTTTCGCCACGGCCCGGAAATCCTCGAGCTGGAAGTGGTTTACTTCCAGGCGATCAACTTCGGTTCGCCCGCGATCATCCTGTCCGCGGCGCTGTCGGCGTTTTTCACGGGTCGGGGAAAGACACGGGTGGTGATGGTCGTGGACATGGCCGCGGCGATCGTGAACGTCGTGCTCGACTACGCCTGGATCTTCGGCGTGTGGGGCTTTCCCGCGTGGGGCGTGGCCGGCGCGGCGTGGGCGACGGTCGTTTCGCTGTGGGGAAAGACGCTCGTTTACCTGGTGCTGTTCTTGCAGCCCGAGGCGCGGCGAGTGTTCGGCACGCTCTCGGGCTGTCGCTGGGACGGGCCGCTCATGCGGCGGCTACTGTGGTTCGGTTTGCCCAGCGGCGTGCAGATGCTGATTGAGGTTTCGGGCTTTACGCTGCTCCTGTTCCTGCTCGGTCAACTCGGTTCGTTGGAGCTGGCGGCGACATCGCTCGCGTTCAACGTCAATACGCTGGCGTTCATGCCGGTGTATGGGGCGGGGATCGCGGCGTCGACGCTGGTCGGGCAGCGGCTCGGCGAGAATCGGCCGGACCTCGCCGCGCGGGCAACGTCGACATCGTTCGCGATCGCTGCCGTTTACATGGCGGTCTTCTCGCTGGTGTACCTGTTGCTGCCCGAGCAACTGCTGTGGCTTCACGAACGGTCGAACCGCGGGGCGGAAGATTTTGCCGCGCTCCGCGATTTGACGGTCGTACTGCTGCGGTTCGTGGCCGCGTACTGCTTGTTCGACGCCATGTACACGGTGTTCAGCGGGGCACTCAAGGGCGCCGGCGACACGCGGTTCATCATGTGGACGGCGGTCGTCATTTCGTCGATCGCCGTGGGAATCACGTGGGCCGGACTGCGCTTCGCGGACTTTGGGCTACTCGCCTGCTGGGCGACGATCACGGCGTGGATTTGCTCGCTCGGCATCGTGTACTGGTTGCGGTTCTTGGGAGGCAAGTGGCGGACGATGCGGGTGATCGAGCCGGAGATCGAACTGGAGTTCGACGACGCGGATGCGAACGCGGAGCCTGTCCCGGTGGCGGGCGAGTGCGCGTAGCGGGTAGTCCTTTCGCCGAGGGGCAGGCGACGCCGACATGCCGGCGCAACCCGAAGGTTTCGTGCGGATCGCGCGAATTTCGCGCCATTTCGTTGCACCGGCCGCGGTGAATGCGGTAGGTTGAACTTTGCCTTACGTGGCCTCGCCCCGGCCGCGTTGAGTTTGCATCACGTGACATGCGACCAGCGGCCGGGGCGCGTATTTCTGATGCGAGCGGACCGTGGTCGGTCGCGAGTAGACATGAAACCTCGCCGACGCGCAGACGGGCAAGTTCTTCCCGCCGTGCCTGGCTTTGGCGCGACGCTGGGCCGTCAGTCGCGCTTCACCGGCTCGACGATTCGGCCGTAAAACTCCGGGCGCCGGTCGTGCCAGCGATGGATTTCGTGCTTGCCGGGCGTGCGGATGAGGTGTTTGTTTCTGGCCCATGCCGGGTCGATTTCGGCGTAGAGGATTGCTTCGTCGTCGTGTTCGGCGGCGCCGATGACCTTTCCCGTCGGGTCGCAAATGCGGCTCGCCCCGATGAAGTGAAATCCGCGTTCCGTGCCGATGCGATTGACCGACATGTAATAGACGTGGTTCTCCATCGCCCGGGTGTTGATGGTGTGGGCGGCGAAACACTCGGCAGCCGGCGGCCAGTTGGTCGGCAGCACGATCAGATCCGCCCCGTCGAGCGCCATCACCCGCGATAGCTCGGGAAACGAGCCGTCGTAGCAGATGTTCATGCCGAGCTTCAGGTTGCCGGCGGCGTGAACCCGCGGCGGCCGGTCGCCCGGCGCGGTGAACCGGTCGATGCCGAGCATGGGGAGGTGAATCTTGCGATAGCTGCCGACCAGGCCGGCCGGTCCGACGAGCACGCACGCGTTGAACAGCCTCGCGCCGTCGATTTCGAGCAGCCCCGCGACGGCGAACGAATCGGTCGCGCCGCAGACTTCGGCGAGCCGCCGAACCGTCGGACTGGTCCCGGGGTCATCGAGCGGCTCCGCAAACGCGCGGGCTTCCTCCAAACTATCGAAGCAGTAGCCGCTTACCGCACATTCGGGGAAGACGGTAAGGCGGGCGCCGTTTCGCGTCGTTTCCTCGACGGCGGCTACGATGCGGTCCAGGTTCCGTTCGTTCTGGCCAATGGCCACGTCCATCTGGACGCCGGCGATTTTGAGCATAGTCTTGCGAGGCGTTGGAGGCAGTTGGCGATGCTACCTTATGGGCGTTAGGGCGGTGATTGAGCGAATGCCGCGGCTGCGTCGACTGACCGTCCGGTTGGGCGACTGCGCTAAGGCACGTTGCGGCGACGCTTACGTCGATTCGCTGACCGCATTCCTTCGTCGCGGTTTGTAGATTTCCGTGGCCGTGCCCAGAAACGCTTCGCCCGCAAAACCGACCGTTTCGCTGAGCGTGGGATGCGGGTGGATCGACTCGGCCACGTCGCGGACGGTGCAGCCCATTTCGATCGCGACTACGGCCTCGGCAATCAATTCTCCGGCGCCGCTGCCGACGATTCCAACGCCCAGGATGCGCTCCGTTTGCGGTTCGACGATCATCTTGGTCAGGCCGTCCGTTCGGCCGACGGCGGTCGCGCGGCCGCTGGCGCCCCAGGGGTATTGTGCGACTTGAACCTCGCGGCCTTCGCGTTTGGCTAGTTCTTCCGTAAGTCCCGCCCAGGCAATTTCCGGGTCGGTGAACACCACGGCCGGAATCGCCGCCTTGTCGAACACGACCGGCTCCCCTGCGAGAACCTCGACGGCAACCTTGCCTTCGTGAGCGGCCTTATGCGCGAGCATTGGCTGACCCGCGACATCGCCGATCGCGAACAGGTGCGGATCGTCCGTGCATTGACGGTCGTTTGTGACGATGAAACCTTGGTCGTCGATCCGGGCGCGCGTGTTTTCCAGGCCGATTCCGCCGCTGTTCGGCCGACGCCCGATGGCGACCAGCACGCGATCGAACCGTTCCGTACTCGATTTGCCCGCCCCTTCGAAGGCGACGTCGATCGCGTCGCCTTTGTCGCACATACCGGCCACCTTCGTGCCGAGGTACAGGTTCTCGAACTTCGTCGACAACCGCTTGTGCAATGGCTTGACCAGATCGCGGTCCGCGCCGGGCAGCAAACCGTCCGTCATTTCGACCACCGTCACCTTGGAGCCGAGCTCGGCATACACCGTTCCCATTTCCAGACCGATGTACCCGCCACCCACGACGAGCAGCCGCTTGGGCACGTCGAGAAGCTCGAGCGCTCCGGTCGAGTCCATCACCCGATCGGTCGGCAGCGCAAACGCGGGGGGCATCGTCGGCCGCGAGCCGGTCGCGACGATGCAATGCTCGAATGTGATGCAGTTGTACGACGATGCCGCGTCGCCGCCCTCGAGCCGCATTCGCGTCGAGTCCTCGAAAACTCCGCGGGCGTGGACGATTTCGACGTTGCGGCGCTTGGCCAGGTTCTTCAGCCCGCCGGAAAGTGTGTCGATCACCTTCTGCTTGCGGGCCCGCATCGCGCCCAAGTCGATCGTCGGCTCCGGGAACCCGACGCCCCACTCGGCCATCTCGCGGCTCTCGCTGATCACCTTTGCCACGTGCAGCAGAGCCTTGGACGGGATGCAGCCTTTGAGCAAACACACGCCGCCGAGCTTGGGCTGTTCGTCGACGATGGTCACGCGCATGCCCAAGTCGGCCGCCAAGAACGCCGCCGCATAGCCGCCGGGACCGCCGCCGAGAACGAGGAGTTGGGTGTGCATGGCTTGAGTTCGCTTATGGTCAACGCCCGACTGCGGCCGTGTTGCGCACGTCGGGCGAGGCGTGATTTCGTGGCACGTCAAAGGCCGTTCGCAAGCGACAAATTATACGGTTGCCGACCTTCACCCGATAGATTTGCGCCTGTGCGGCCCGTGTGGGCGGGGCATGGCATCTGTCGGGCGCGGGCCGGTTATCGGACCTAATTCTCGCTCCGCGCAGCAAAAAACCGCCGCGAACCGGGTCGATTCGCGGCGGTTTGCAAATTGCTTTGACTACGACGGCGAAGCCTTAGGCCGCGCGGCGACGGCGGATGCCGTAACCGACGAGACCGATCAAGCTCATGCCGGCGAGGGCCAGCGACGACGGTTCCGGCACGCCCACGGCATTGACGCCGAAGCCCGCTCCGAAATCGAAGTCGATATAGCTGCTCGTTCCGGCCGCGACGCCCGCGTAGGTAATCACGATGTCGGCGGTCGAGGTGCCGCCGCCCGCCGCGTTCGGAGCGGTAAAGCTCGACAGCGCCGCCGTGAATTCGCCGTTGGCGCCGGCGTTCAGGTCGTCAACCAACTGTTGGGCATTGGCGCCGTCAACGAGGTCGAAGAACAACGGCAGGTTGCCGCTGCTATCGCCGATGTAGTTAACGACGTTGATCCGGCCGTTGGTCGCTCCGCCGGCGCTGGCGAACTGATAGCCAACGCCGTTGAACACAACGTCGCCGGCAGTATCGGTGCCGTCGTGAACGATGCGATCGACGGTCGGACCGCCACCGCCGCCGTCAGTGACCATAATGATGGCATCGGCTTCGAGGTTGTCCGGCGTAATGGGATCGCCCAAGCCAACGACGTTACCAGCATAGGTCGTCGTCGAAGCACCGTACGCGACCTGAACGACCGAAGTACCGCCCTTCAGGACGTGCTTGATCGTTCCCGTGCGGAAGTAAAGTCCGGTCGTACCGGCTGCGTCCGCACGGAATGTAATGTCGCCCAGGTAAAACGCGCCAGTGTTATTGTCACGGCCCTGATCCGTGTTCACGAAAGCACTAGGCGTTCCGACGCTGCCGCCGGACACGACCGACGCGGCACGCGTGTCAGTGAGCCAATCACCACTGCCTTGCGGTCCCTCGACACCTTCTACAGCACCCTCCCAACGCAGGAGGTTATCTGCGTCCGGATTTGCTGGGTTCAGAATGGAATGGTCAGTCAAATGGGCGACGTTCGGAACGCTGCTGTCGATGTCCCAGCCCGTCGACGAATACCTATGGCTGGGGCTTTCGGGCAATAGCCAAATGCTTAACGTTCGCTCCTCGCCCACCAGCATTTGAACTGTCGGCACCGTCGTCGGCGCAAGCGGCGACGGCGCTACGGTTCGCGAGAATTCGTCGTTCGGGTCGATTTTGACCGGCAATCCAACTTCAGAAAAGAAGATTCGGTCGGCACGCACAAGACCGGCCGACGTCGTCAAACCAATACCGACGAGCGCAAGAAGCGCAAGAAACCTGTGTTTTGTCATGTGTACTTCCCCTAGTGTGGTATCAATCAAGCAGCGGTGAAACAAACAACAACAAAGCTTCAAACTCGACTGGAGATGAAGCCGATGAAGTTATGCTTTCACTAGCGACGCTGCCTCCACAATAGGGGGTACACCAATGCTGCTTACGATATCAGGACTGCCGCCACTTGATCGCACTGGAAATAGTGCCCGTGGGCAGGGAAGACCTTGACTTCGTAACCGAATTAACCAGGTGTTATCCCTCAAGCAAAGTATGAAAATCGATTTAACAAAGTCCCTGTGGCTTCACCGCCACGTCTTCACGTCTACAAGACTTGTTATGCAGTGTGGCATTCCTCGCCGCAGACTATGCCTTTCTTCGTCGAAACCTGGCCGCAAGTAGTGCAACGAAACCCATCGCACCCAACGCGACGGTGCTCGGTTCAGGAACGGCCGCCGGCGGGCTGCTTCCGATGCCAAGCAGAATGTTCACGAACGGTTGAATGTCTTCGCCGTCCACACCCTGACTCTGATCGAGGTCCGCGATGTAATTATGCTGCAGCCACGGACGTGCTGCCTTGTAACCGTTGAAGTTGAGCAACGCATCAACAAACGGCTGAATGTCCTCGCCGTCGACCGCACCATCGCCATTCGTGTCGCCGCGACGCGAGTTGCGGACTTCGATGATGTTGCTGTGCTGCGGGAAAACGCCGGCCGGGGTGACGATCGTGCCGTTTGACTGGGCGAAGCCGCTAAACTCGTTGCCGCCTAAGGCCAGCGACAGGTTGAAGTTGCCGACCGTACCGCCGGGAACAGTGATCGGAACCGAGAACAGGCCCTGGTTGTTGGCGACCGTCGTGTTGGCATTCTGTGTCGGATACAAGCCCACGACGCCGAGCGAACGCGTACCGGTGGCAAAACCAGGAACGGATGTGTCGCCAAGAATAACGTTCAGGTCGGGATTCTGCGTAACCGTCGCGAACGAATTGCTGATCGAATTGGGGATGTTGTTCGGCGTTCCCGAAGCGGGGAGCGCCGTAATGTTGAAGGTGGGGCCGCCGGTGGCGATTTCCATGATGATGCCGTAACCCGCGACGCTTTGCGTGCCAGCGCCGGAGACGGTGGCTTGGACGTTAAACGAAGCGTTTGCGTTACCAGCATAAATACTGCCGGCCGCCGGGAGATTGTAAACGATAATTCGGCCCGACGGGTTGTTCGGTTCCGCGCCTCCGTAAATCGAAGTCGCTTTGAAAAGCACATCTTGAGCCGAAACCTGGCTCGCTATCGCGATCGCACCGACGGCGGCGAACAGGAAGGACTTCGACAGGAACCTGAGGGTCAGTTTCATAAGGTGGCTCCGTGCACTTCTCGATGCAGTGTAATAGGGAGGTTCGACGTGTTCGTTATCCGGATGTTTTCGACTGTCGTTTTCGACCGCGAAGGGACTTTCCGACGATTTGCCTCTGGGGACCCGCTTTGGCCGATCCGTAACAACGCTTGCCGCCCGCGCACGAAACACGCTCTTGCCAGAACGACCGAAAAGCGATTCACGTGAAACGCACCCGGCGAACCGTGGCAGAGCACTTTCGACACGTTTCGCCGCCAGTCGAACTAGCACGCGAAGGCCGGTCGATCGTAGCGGGCGATAACTAGCGTTTCCCCGGGTGTCGGATGTGTTCTTCGCGTTCTCGCGGCGGTCGGAATAATCAGACCAGCCCGCGCAAATTGCCTACAGGTTCCCCTCAGGATAACACGGGCAAACTAACTGTCAACAACTTGGCGGAAAAGTTTTGCAAAAACTGCGGAGCGGAAGCCCATTGGTACGGCACCAAGACTTGCCGGAACCTCAAAGTGGGCGATTTCCCGAGGAAGTCGGGGCCTTTCTGCCAGTCGACCTTATGCTGAAACGCCCGAAAATCAACCCAAAGAAACCACCATCGTGAGGGGTTTTGCGCCGACGAGTGGCGTCGCTGGCCCCGAATACCACATTGGCACCTGGTTGCCGAGAAAACGGCGACCATCACGAGCAACACTCGGCAAACACGATGTCCGGGCGGTGGCAGACGAGTCTCCCGGCGGAGCAGGGTTCACCTGGACTTGAGCGGTACCGCAACGGCCCGCTGCCGGAGTCAGCACGACTTATCTTTCGTGTGGGCAGGCTTGTGCCGTCAACGCTCTCCGCGAACGGTAACGAGCGGAATCTTTGCGAAATGCAAACCGCGAGAGGCGGTGCTGGGCCTGTGCCTGCGATGCGGTGCGATAATTACGCCGGTTATCGCAACCTTTCGTGCCGCGTCGACTATTCCGGCGACAACACGACAAACGTATCCGGTTCCCGCGGCAAAGGGCGTCCGTTTGCTTGTTGCTCGCGTAGTGAATGTGTAGAGTGAATGAACGATTCATGCATTTCTCGGGCAAGAACAGCGGTCCCGCGGGGCGTTCTGCCCCAAAAAGTCCGGACCACACGGCCCCGTCGCGCCGATGCCAACGCTCCCAACGCCGCTAGAGCGGTAGACGCAAAATACTGGTTTGCGTCCGCAACTGTCCCGTCAGGATAGCCGTCATGAGCAATGAAGATTCCGTCGATCCGGAACTCGTCGAGCAGACGAAGCAGCAAATCCGCGAACTCGTCAACGAGATCGCGGATTTGGCGCAACAGGACATTCCGGAAAAGGAGTTCTACAGCGGATTTCTCGATCGGGTCGTGACCGCACTGGCGGCCAACGGCGGCGTCGTGTGGGACGTTTCCAGCGGGCGAATCGAGGTCGCTGCGGAAATCGGCCTCCGCGAGTCGGGATTGCTCGTCAGCGAAGACGCCCAGCACGCCCACGGCCGGCTGTTACGTCGGGCCATCGTGAGCGGCGACGCGACGCTCGTCGATCCCCATGCCGCGGTCAGCGACGACGAGGAAGACGGCTCGAATCCCACCGACCATTTGCTTGTTTTAGGCCTGCTGCGAGCGGACCAAGAGATTCAGGGCGTTGTCGAGATTTTTCAGCGAAGCGGCACGCCCGATACGACCCAGCAGGGCTACCTGCGGTTCGTCGTCCAGATGTGCGATCTGGCCGGCGACTACCTGAAGACCCGCAGCTTGCGGCGTTACGGCGCCCGCCAATCGCTGGCCAACCAGGTGGAGCAGTTTACGCGGATGGTCCATCGGTCGCTCGATCCGCGGATCACGGCATACGCCTTGGCCAACGAGGGCCGGCGGCTGATCGACTGCGACCGCGTCACCGTCGCCGTGATGCGCGGCAACAACTGCAAGATCGAAGCCGTAAGCGGCCAGGACACGTTCGACAAGCGGGCGAACACGATCGTGCTTCTCCAAGAGTTAACGAACGCGGTTGCCCGGCAAGGCGAGCCGATATGGTACACGGGCGACACGTCGGACATGCCGCCGCAAGTCGAAGACGCGATTCAAGCCTACGTCGACGAGTCGCACTCGAAGACGGTGGCGATTTTGCCCCTGCGGCGCGAGAAAGTCGTCGACGAAACGAAGGAACGCGACAACGAACCCGAGGAAATCGTCGGCGCGCTCGTCGTCGAGCAGATCGAAGACACGAAACTCCGCGAGGGCTTCGTGCAGCGGGTCGAAATGGTCGCCCGCCACGGCGCCAGCGGACTCGCTAATGCCGTCGAGCACCACAACTTATTCCTGATGCCGCTGTGGCGCGCGATCGGCAAGACGAAGGTCCTCGTCCAAGCCCGCACGTTGCCCAAGACGGTCACGATCACGCTGGCGGCCCTGGCGGTGATTCTCGCCCTGTGCATCGTGCCGATGGACTACAACCTCGAAGGCGACGGGGCGCTTCAGCCGGCGGTTCGTCGCGACGTGTTCGCGACGGTGCCCGGAAAAGTGCTGAAAACGCGCGTCAAGACGGGCGACCACGTCAAGGCCGGCGACGTGGTCGTCGAACTGGAGAACGTGGAGCAGCGGTTGAGACTTCAGGAAGTCCGCACGCAGTTCGGCGAAACCGACCGCCGCATCGAAGGTCTCGAACGCCAGTTGCTTTCGCCGCTGCCGCGAGCCGAACGCGATCAGATCGAGGGCCAACTCGCCACCGCGCGCGACAGTCTTGCGGGCTTGGAGTTGCAGTTGAATCTGTTGCAGAAACGGTTGGAGGACGAAAAGGTGCGGGCGCCGATCGACGGCATCGTCACCACCTGGGACGTCGAACAGAAACTGTTCGATCGTCCGGTCGAGGTCGGCGAGGTGCTGATGACGATCGCCGACACGTCGGCCGACTGGGAGCTGGAAGTGAAGATGCCCGAGCACCGTATTGGCGACGTGTCCGAGGCGAAGGCGAAGTTCGACGCGGAGGGCAAGCCGATGCCCGTCAAGTATGTGCTGGCGACGAATCCGAAGCACGATTACGAGGACGTCGTGTCGAGCGTTTCGCTCACCGCGGACGGCGAGGGCGAACACGGCAGCCACGTGAAGATTCGCGTGCCGATTTCGGCGAAAAGCCGCGATGCGCTCGGCGACGAGCTCCGCTTGGGGACGACCGTCAAGGCCAAGGCGTACTGCGGCCGGCGAGCCGTGGGTTACGTCCTCTTCCGCGACCTCGTGAACTTCGTACATCAGCGGGTCCTGTTCAAGTTCTTTTAGAAACGGGATTCAGGATTTGGGATTCGGGGAAGGCGATCGGGCGCCGCACGACTTAAGTCGTGCGGCGTCACCGTTGATTCGATCACGCACACACTCGTTGGGAGATTTGCGATGAAATGTTTGAGCAAAATTGCCGTCGTCGCGGGCGTCTGTCTATTCGCCACGTCGCTGGCTTCGGTCGTTGTGGGGCAACGGGCGGATGCGCCGCGAGCGCTGCCGAGCGGCCGCGCCAATCAAATCGTCGCCGACAACTGCCTCGTCGCTTTGGTCGAGGAGCGCAACGTGCCCGCGGAAGAAGCAGGCGTGCTCGTCAAGGTCAATGTGAAGGAAGGCGACCGCGTCGCGGCGTTCAAACGTCGCATTCCGCAACTGACGCCCAGGGCGCTCGACCCGAAAGGCACCGTCTACCCGGAGGACGAGATTGTGCCGCTGGCCGAGGTCGACAAGAGCTTGCCGCTGTTGCAGCGGCAGGTTGCGGCCAAGGAGTATGAAAAAGCGATCGACAACGCGGAGAACCCCGTGTCGATCGAGTACGCCCGGAAGCAGCGCGACGTGGCCCAGGCGAACTTCGAAAAGGGCGCCGAGGCGAACAGCAAGCAACGGGGCGCGATCTCGCAAATGGAAATGGTCCAACGAAAGCTCGAATGGGACGCCGGCGAATTGCGGATCCAACAGGCCGAGCACGACCAGAAGCAGGCGGTGCTCGACGCCAACGTCAAGGCCGCGGAACTCGCCAACGCCGAACAGGCGATGAACCACCGCGACATTCACTCGCCGATCGACGGCGTCGTCGTCCAGCTTTACGTCCATCAGGGCGAATGGGTCCGGCCCGGCGATCCGGTGTTTCGGATCATCAACCTCAAGAAGCTGCGCGTGCAAGCCAGCTTGAACACGGCCGAGTGCGATCCGAAGTCCGTCCGCGGACGCGAAGTGCGCGTGACGACGACGATCACCGATCGCGACGGGAACCCCCGCGACGTGTCGATGCCGGGCCGCGTTGTGTTCGTCAATCCCGAGATCAAGTCCGGCGGACGGTTCGCCGTGTGGGCGGAAGTCGAAAACCAGCAAACGCCCGACGGCGAATACGTGCTCTGGCCCGGCATGAAGGCCAGCATGGTAGTCGATCTGAACTCGACGCCGAAAATCAACGAGAACGCCAACCTACGCCGGGCGGAGTGATTTCGCGACGCGATGTGGTTTACGCGTTCGGCCGTGGGCGACAAGGAGATTCGCGATGAGAACTGAACTGCGATTGGCGACGATCGTGTGCGTCGCGGGCGCTCTATTGAACGGCGATTATCAGATCGCCACCGCACAGCAAGCCGCGCCGACCAAGGGGCGCATTCTTGCCGAGGGTTGTCTCGTGTCGCTCATCGACGACCGGAGCGTGCCCGCCAAGGAGGCCGGCGCACTTGTGAAGTCGAACGTCAAAGTGGGCGACGAGGTACGGGCCGGCGGACCTGCGTTGGGAGGCGACGCCGAGCGGGTTGCGGTTGCCGCGGCGACGCCGGCATCGCCGCTGGCGATCGTCGAGTACGACATCGCCGCCGAGCAGAGAAACGCGGCGGCCGCGGCGCGGGATCGGGCTATGGCGGATGCCAAGAATCGGATTTCCATCGAATACGCAAAGTCCCAGCGCGATGTGGCAAAGGCGCAAGTGGATATCTACGAGCGCGCCAACAAGAGAAACGAAAGAACGATTGCGGAGCTTGAGATGCTCAAGGCGCGGCTCGAACTGAGGTCGGCGGAACTCAGCATTGAGCAGGCGGAACACGAGTTCGCGAAGCATGCGACGGTCGCCGCCGAAAAGGAGGCCGAACTTCGCGTAGCCGAGCGTTCCTTCGAACATCGGGAAATCTATTCGCCGATCGACGGCGTCGTCGTCGACGTGTACGTGGACGAGGGAGAATGGGTGCGTCCCGGCGACCCCGTTTTTCGCGTCGTAAACCTGAAACGGCTGCGCGTGCAAGCGTCACTTGACATTGCCGAGTGGTCGCCCAGCGATATTGCGGGACGCAGCGTGGAAGTCGAAGTCCTCATGGCGGGAGGCAAGAAGCAAACGTTCGCGGGCCGCATCGTGTTCGTCAATCCGGAAGTCAAGTCCGGCGGTCGCGTCAGCGCATGGGCGGAAGTCGAGAACCGCAAAGACGCCCGCGGCCACTATCAACTCCTCCCCGGTATGAAAGCCACGATGACCGTCGCGGCGGCAACAACACCGAAGTAAGTTCCCTCCCAAATCCCGACCCCCGAATCCCGATCCCCGACCTTGGCCACTCTCGCCGAATCTTTGGTTTCCAGCGCCGCGCGGAAATTGCCGATCCGCAAGCGGCCCGATCTCTCCGCGCGCTTGCACCGTTATCAGGGCCGGGCGTATTGGGTCGTCAAGGAACCCGTCGGACTCAACTATTTCCGCTTTCAGGAAGAAGAGTTCGCGATTCTGAACATGCTCGACGGGCAATCGAGCCTGGACGACATCAAGGAGCAGTTCGAAAAGGAATTCCCGCCGCAAAAAATCACCGTCGAAGAACTGCAACAGTTCATCGGCATGTTGCATCGCAGCGGCCTGGTCATCACCGGCGCTCCGGGCCAGGGCATCCAGCTCAAGAAACGCCGCGACGAACGCGTCCGCAAGGAACTGCTCAGCAAATTCGCCAACGTTCTCGCGATTCGCTTCAAAGGGGTCGATCCGGAACGGCTGCTGACGTGGATGGAACCCAAGTTCCGCTTCTGCTTCACGAAGTGGGGCGTGGCGGCGTGGTTCATCACGTGCCTTACGGCACTATTGCTCGTCGCGGCGCAGTTCGACACGTTTCAGTCGAAGCTGCCGTCGTTCCATCAGTTCTTCGGACCGCAGAACTGGTTCTGGATCGGTCTGACGCTGATGCTCACCAAGATTTGCCACGAGTTCGGCCACGGGCTGTCGTGCAAGCACTTCGGCGGCGAGTGTCATGAGCTCGGCGTGATGATCCTCGTGCTCACGCCGTGCCTGTACTGTAATGTGTCCGACTCCTGGATGCTGCCGAGCAAGTGGCGGAGGGCGATGATCGGCGCGGCCGGCATGTACGTCGAGTTGTTCATTGCGTCGATCTGCACCTTCATCTGGTGGAACACGTCGCCTGGGTTGCTCAACAACCTGGCGCTGTCGACGATGTTCGTCTGTTCCGTGAGCACGGTGGTGTTCAACGCCAATCCGCTGCTGCGGTACGACGGCTATTACATCCTGGCGGACCTGGTCGAGATTCCGAACCTGCGGCAGAAGTCGACGAAGATTCTCAACACGTGGCTGGGCAAGGTGTGCCTGGGCCTGGACGAACCGGAAGACCCGTTCTTGCCCAAGCGGAACAAGATCTTCTTCATCGCCTACACGATCGCGGCGGTTTGTTACCGCTGGTTCGTGCTGTTTTCGATTCTGTATTTCCTGTACCACATCTTCAAACCGTACAACCTGGAGATCGTCGGCTATGCCATCGGCACGATGTCGCTGGTCGGGCTGGTCGGCGTTCCGCTCTGGAAAGTCGGGAAGTTCTTCTACATTCCCGGGAGGATCGATCGCGTGAAAAAGCCGCGTTTGTACGCGACGCTGGGCGTGTTGGCCTGCGTCTTGGCGCTGTTGGTGTTTCTGCCCCTGCCGCATCGGGTTTTGGGAACGGTCGACGTGCGGCCGTTCGAAGGCCGGCCCGTCGTCGTCGAGCACGGCGGCGAGTTGGTCGCCATTTACAAACGGCCGGGCGATACCGTGAAAGCAGGCGACGTTATCGCGGAATTGCGCAACAAGGACCTCGAATTGCAGCTCTCCGAAGCCGAATACGAGCGGGACGTCGCCGCGGCGCAGCTCGACGACTTGCGATTTCGCGAGGCGGACGACCCGACGGCGGTCAACGACATTCCGCGGGCGGAACTTCGCTATCGCGACGCAATCAAAGTGGTCGACGAACGGAAGCAGCAACTCGAGTCGCTGAAGCTGCGGGCGCCGCGCGACGGGATCGTGCTGCCGCCGCCTTCGCTGGACGGACGGCCCCGCGTCGACGGCGGCCTGGCGAGCATGACCGGCACGATTTTCGACAAGCACAACTCGAGCGCGATGGTTCCCGCCAAGTATCAGATATGTCACGTCGGCGATCCGCGCCGTTGGGAGGCCGTAATCTTTATCGACCAGACCGACATCGGTTTTGTCGCGGCGGAACAACACGCCAAGATCCGGCTCGAAGAGTTCCCGCTGCAAGACGTCGAGACCGGAATCCGCGAGGTCGACAACGACCCGCTTAGGGAAGTGCCGAAGCGGCTTTCGACCAAGGCGGGCGGGGCGATTGCCACGGAGACGACGGACCTGGGCCGCGAAAAACCGCAGAGCACGACCTATCAAGCGGTGTCCGCAGAACTTTCCGCCGACGTCGCGCCCCACCTCCGCATGGGTCTCAAGGGCGAAGCCAAGATCAGCGTCCGCCCGCTCACGGCCGCGGAACGATTTTGGCTGTTCTTGCGGCAGACGTTTAATTTCAAGCTTTAGAGGTTCGAGGTTGGCGGTTCGAGGTTGGAGGAGGCTCTTGGCCAATACCGCAGCCTCCTGAGTCGCAGTTCACCTCAATACGCCGCCCACATTCCGCGGCCTTGGCGCTCCGCGGACCACTCGTCCTGCTCTCGGCCGCTTGTCAGCGCTCTTGCTGACAGGCAAAATCAGCACTCGGCCAATACGCGTCGCCGTGCTGGCCCTTGGTAATTGGGCCTTGGCGATTGATTGGTCATTGCCCCTTGGTCATTGGGCCTTCGACCTTCAACCTTATTTGAACCTTGAATCTTGTACCTTGAACCTTTCCCCAGGCACCGTCATGGCAGAACACACGAACAGCTATCCGAAGCTTCATAACGCGGCCTGGCCGGGCGTGGTCGGCAAGGGCTCGCCGGGCGCGGAGCCGTTCATCGAACTTGACACGATGCTCGACCTGACCGCCGCGGCCGAAGTGGACGGCGTGAAGTTCGACGGCGTGGACTTGTTCCTGTTCGCGCCGCACGTCGACATCAACACATCGGACGACGACCTCAAGCGGCTTGCCGACAAGGTGAAGTCGCGGAACCTCGTCATCGGTTCCGTCGTGGCGCCGGTCTGGCCGCCGACGGATGGCGGCTCGGCCATGGACGAAGGCGCCGGTCGCAAGGCGTTTTTGGAACAGGTCCGCAAGGGATGCCGGATAGCGAAGAAGCTCCGCGAGATCGGCGCACGGCCCTACGGCGTCGTGCGAATCGACTCGGCCAGCGGACCCGGCGACTGGGTGAAGGATCCCGAAGGCAACCAACGCCGGATCGCCGAGACGTTTCGCCAGGCCTGCACGATCGCCGAAGATCACGGCGAGCGCCTCGCGGCCGAAGGCGAAATCTGCTGGGGCGGGATGCACAGTTGGCGGCGGATGGTCCAGTTGCTCGAACAGGTCGACCGGCCCGGCACGCTCGGCTTTCAGGCCGACATGGCCCACACGCTGTTATATCTCTTGGGCTATAACGCGCCCGAGGACGCGATCCTGCCGCAGAATTTCGATTGGAAAGACGAAGCGAAATTCGACGCCGCGTATCGTCAACTGACCGACGCGCTGCGGCCGTGGACGATCGACTTCCACATCGCCCAGAACGACGCCACGGTGCACGGCTCCGGCACGCACGATAAGACGGGCCGGCACTGCTTGCCCAAAGACCCGAACGGAAAGCTCGATATCCCGAAGCGGGCGGGCTACTGGATGCGCGATTCGTACGGCAACGTCCTCAAGAAGTATCGCCACGTCTGCTGGGACGGCTGCATGTTCGCCAACGAAGTCATGCACAAGCCGCAGACATGGAACGACATCCTGGCCGCGATGCTGGCGGTGCGCGACGCGCACGGGTGGCGGGAGTGAGGCGTATTTGGCCGCCTGACGTGTTGGTCGTATGATGGAATAGTGTGGCGTATGGGCCTTCGTTGCGATCAACCGCACGCAGTCGTTCGAGCCGGAGAGATGTTGGAGGGTAGTCTGATGTCCGAAGCAAATGTCGACGCGGCGTTCGACTATGTGACTCACGCGCTTTCTCGCGAAGACGAATTTGCGCTCGCGCAGAAGATTCTGGGCGTTAACCCGTCGGGCGAGCACAAAGTCGAATTGACCGAACTTGAAACTCCAACGGACGCGGAAACGATGCGCCGGCAACGCGAAGCGTTGGACCGGGTCCGGGGAATGTGCGATGGTCCGGAGGACTTGGCGGTTCGTCACGACGAGTGTCTTTATGGGCAAGGCAAGCCGTGAGCTACGCACTCGTCGACACCAGCATTTGGCTGGCGTACTTCAATCGCCGCGACAGCATGCATCCGCGGGCGCGCCAACTCGTGTCGCCGGACCTCCGACTGGTGACAACGTGGCCGATCGTTTGGGAAAGTGTGACCTTGCTCAGTCAACGCGTAAGTTCGGAACGGGCCGTCGAAGCAGGCATGCTCTTGTCCGAAGGAAGTTTGGCTCACATTATCGAGATCTCGCCGGAAGACCTGGGACTGACGTGGATGTTGATGCGCCAGTATGCCGCGCGACGGTTAAGTGCAGCCGACGCCACGTCGTTCGCCGTTATGCGTCGGCGAAAGATTGGCACGGCGATTTCATTTCACGCAGACTTTGCGCTCGTGCTCTCCGATCGGACCGTACTGGGCACGAAGGAATGAGGAGCCGGCGACATGGCGGCGAAGATGCAGACGCTTTGCGACACTCAGGCCGGCATCTATCTGAACACGCTCGACGTGGCTCCGGACGATGGCAGCGAGCTTGCCAAGGCGGGCGTGCGGATTAAGAAGCGAACGCTCGGCGGCGGGGTGTCGGATGGCGTCGATGTGATCTGGGTCGACAACGGCGTCATGCGCTTCACCGTGCTGCCGACGCGCGGCATGGGGATCGGTTCGCTGTCGCTCGCCGACGGCCGCCGCATCGGTTGGCGGTCGCCGATTCGCGGGCCGGTGCATCCAAAGTTCGTCAACCTTTACGATCCCAGCGGACTGGGCTGGCTCGACGGGTTCGACGAGTTTCTTTGCCGCTGTGGGCTGGAAAGCAACGGGGCGCCGGAGTTTGACGCGGCGGGAAAGCTGCTTTACCCGCTGCACGGCAAGATCGCCAATCACCCTGCGCATCGTGTGGCTATTGGGTCCGACGACGCGGCGCAGGAAATCGTCATCACCGGCGAAGTGGACGAGTCGCGGCTGTTCTTTTCGAAGCTGCGCCTCACGACGACGGTTCGCGTCAAACTCGGCGAAAGCAGCCTTTCGGTCCGCGACGAGGTGACGAACCTCGCGGCGACGCCCGGCGAAATGGAGCTGCTGTACCACATCAACTTTGGCGGCGACCTGCTCGGCGAAGGAGCGCGGCTTATCGCTCCTATCAAGCAAATCGCGCCGCGAAACGCCCACGCGGCCGCCGATCTCGATCGCTGGGACGTATACTCAGGCCCGAAAACCGGGTTCGTCGAGCAGGTGTACTTCATGGAACTCGCCGCGGACGCGAATGGCCGGTCGCAGACGCTGCTGTGCAACCGCGACGGCTCGCTCGGGGCCAGCGTGCACTGCAACGTCCAGCAGTTGCCGTGCTTTAGCCTCTGGAAGAACACGGCCGCGGCCGACGATGGGTATGTGACGGGGCTCGAACCGGGCACGAATTTTCCCAACCCGCGCTCGTTCGAGCAAAAGCACGGACGGACCGTCCGGCTTGAACCGGGAGAAACTCGGGCGTTCGAGATTGGCCTGGAAGTGCACGACTCGGCGGCCGCGGTCGAGCATTCCGCGGGGATTATCCGCGAATTGCAGTCGGCGGCGAGTCCGCTCGTGCACCGCGACCCGCCGACCGATTGGTGCGCCGGCTGACGACCGGCAGAGGGCGTCGGCCGTGGCATGGGCGCGGACGGCAGACGTTGCGTATACTTGGTGACGCCGCGTCGCCGGCGTCGATTCCCGCAGCGGCCTTCCGTCTTTCGTGCAGCCGCCCTCGCTAATCCCATGATCCTCGTACTCGATTCCGATGCGACCGAAGAGCAGATTCAGGGCGTTCTGGCGCGCGTCGAAGCGCTGGGGATGCAGGCCCATTTGAGCCGGGGGACGTACCGGACGATCGTCGGCGTGATCGGCGACGAGCGGAAGCTGCAAGAAACGCCGCTCGAAGCCATTCCCGGGGTCGCCCGCGTAATCGCGGTAATGGACCCCTACAAGCTGGCCAGCCGCGAGGCCCACCCGCAGCCGAGCGTCGTAAACGTCTCGGGAGTGAAGATCGGCGGCGGGAACTTGGGCATGATCGCGGGGCCGTGCGCCGTCGAGTCGGCCGAGCGGATGGAGTCGATCGCCAAGGCGGTCAAGGCGGCCGGGGCGAACATCCTCCGCGGCGGCGCGTGCAAGCCGCGGACTAGTCCGTATGCCGTTCAAGGCCACGGCGAAGAGGGCCTCAAAATTCTCCGCGACACGGGGGATCGGCACGGCTTGCCGATCGTCACCGAGGTCATGGACCCGCGGAAAGTTGAGCTCGTGGCCGAATACGCCGACATGATCCAGATCGGCGCCCGGAACATGCAGAACTTCGTGCTGCTGACGGAGGTTGGGCGCACGAAGAAACCGGTGCTGCTTAAGCGCGGCATGAGCGCGACGATCAAAGACTTGCTGATGAGCGCCGAATACATCCTCTCGCAGGGTAATCCGGACGTGGTGCTGTGCGAACGCGGGGTCAAGGGCTTCGACTCGTTCACCCGGAATCTGTACGACGTGGCGGCAGTTCCGGCGATCAAGGGATTGTCGCACTTGCCAATCATCGTCGACCCGAGTCATGCGACTGGCAAGCCGGACTTGATCGGGCCCTGTGCGCTGGCCGGGGTGGCGGCGGGAGCGGACGGCGTGCACATCGAAGTTCACGACCGGCCCGACGAAGCCCTTTCCGACGGCGAACAGGCGCTGCTGCCCGAGCGGTACGCGGAAGTGATGCGGCAGATTCGACGGGTGGCGGAAGCGGTGGGGAAGGCGATGGTTTAGTGATGAGTGATGAGCGACGGAATGAATTGTGAATTGAAAATCGTGAATGGTGAATTGTGAATTTCGGCGGCAATTGTGATTGCCTGCGCCCCCGACCCCTGATCCCCGACCCCCGAATTCATGCGAAGATTCTTTATTGCCGGCAATTGGAAAATGAACCTCGATCGGGCCGGCGCGGTCGCGCTGGCTTCGGCGGTGGCCAAGGGAGCCGTCGAAGTCGGGGCAGTGGATGTGGCCGTCTGTCCGCCGAGCGTTTATCTCGACGCCGTGGCCCAAGCCGTGCGCGGTTCGGCGGTGTGCGTCGGAGCCCAGAACATGTACTCCGAACCGAGCGGGGCGTTTACCGGCGAACTGAGCGCCGCGATGCTTCTCGACCTGCGCTGCAAGTACGTGATCCTCGGCCATAGCGAGCGGCGGCACATTTTGGGCGAGTCCGACACGCTCGTGAACAAGAAGACCCACGCGGCGCTGGCTGCCGGGCTTGTGCCGATCGTATGCGTTGGCGAGAAGCTTGAAGAACGCGAAGCCGGCCGAACGGCCGACGTGATTCGCACGCAAGTCGACGGCTCGCTCGCTGGCATTTCGGCCGACCAACTGCGACGAGTCGTTATTGCCTACGAGCCGGTATGGGCGATCGGCACGGGAAAGACCGCCACTCCGGCTCAGGCCGAGGAGGTCCACGTCGACCTTCGCAAGTTGCTCGCTGCCCGCTACAATGCCGACGTGGCCGAAGGAGTGGTCATTCAATACGGCGGCAGCGTGAATGCCAAGAACGCCGCCGAGTTGCTCGCTCAGCCCGACGTCGACGGGGCCCTCGTCGGCGGGGCTAGCCTCAAGGCCGACGATTTTCTAGCAATCATCCAGGCGGGAGTCGAACTCGCATGTGGCAGATAGTGCTCGCTACTCTGTTGGGCCTAATGGCCGTGTTCATGATCCTGTTGATCCTGATCCAACGCGGTCGGGGTGGCGGGCTCGTGGGGGCCTTGGGCGGTATGGGCGGTCAGAGCGCCTTCGGCACCAAGGCCGGCGACCTGTTCACCCGAGTCACCATGTGGACGGCATTCTTTTGGATCGTGCTGGCGGCCGGAACGGTCAAGTACCTGTCGACGACGGGCGCCGGCGGGTTCGACATCGACGCCGGGAAGCAGCGGCCCAATCCGCAGCAAACATTCGAGCCGGGAACGGGCGGAGCCGATAAGGGCGAGTCGAAGAGCGGCGACACGAAATAAGCGCCTGTCCCCGGCACGCCGTGGCTCGGTCGGGAGACCGGCGACAACAAGTGAAATTGGGACGCAGACTTGGCGGAATAGGTCAGTGCGCATCGCATATCGGCCTAAATGCACTTATTCGCGGCCGGCGACGGGAAGGGCAACCTCGTCTCGTCGCTCGTTTTGTTTTGGCGATCGCCCGCCTTGCACGCAACACGTATTGAGGACCTGAAGTGCTGCTGAGCATGACCGGCTTCGGCGAAGCGCACCACCAAGACGGGCCGTTGTCCGTTGCCGTCGAAGTGCGCTCGATCAACAACCGGCACCTCAAAGTGTCCACCCGGATCGGCGAAGGCTACGCGGCTCTGGAACCCGAGGTCGAATCTTACGTTCGCCAGAAGGTCCGCCGCGGAACCTTGCAGATTTCGATTCGCGTCGTGCGGGCCCACCGGCCGGAAGATTATCAGATCAACGCGGCGGTCCTGGCGTCGTATGTCGCGCAGCTCGGGCAGGCGATTCCGGAGGCGATGATCGACGGCGCGACGCTCGGCGCGCTCGTGACCTTGCCCGGGGTGGTCGAGGACAATTCCACCGCTGCGATCGACGTGGAGGCCGAATGGCCGATCGTCCGCCATGCGCTCGACGCGGCGTTTCTGCGGCTCGGCACGATGCGCGAGCAAGAAGGCCGGGCGATGGAGGCCGATCTCAAGGCGAATTGCGACGCGATTGCCGCGGCTCTCGATTTGATCGAGCGCCGGGCCCCGCTCGTCGGCGACAGTTATCGCGACAGGCTAACCGAGCGGGTGCGAAAGCTCCTGTCCGAGCAAGGCGTCACCGTCGATCCGGCCGACATGATCCGCGAGGTGAGCATCTTCGCCGATCGGGCGGATATTTCGGAAGAAACCGTCCGATTGCGAAGCCACTTGGACCAGTTCGCCGCCGCCTTGAAAGAGGATTCGCCGGGGAGGAAGCTTGAATTCGTCGTTCAAGAAATGTTCCGCGAAGCCAACACGATCGGCTCGAAAGCCAACGACGTCGAGATCTCGCGGCAAGTCATCGAAATCAAGACGGCCATCGAACGGATTCGGGAAATGATTCAGAACGTCGAGTGAGAGCAGGGGTCGGGATTCAGGAGAGCCTAAATCTCCAACCTCCAACCTCCAACCTCCAACCTCTAACCTCCAACCTCTAACCTCCAACCTCCCGCCTCCAACCTCCAACCTCCCGCCGTCGCCAAACCATGGGGCAACCCGGCCAACTCGTCGTGTTTTCCGGACCTTCGGGCGTGGGGAAGACGACCCTGCTCGCCGAGGTGTTTCGACGTGCGCGGCAGCCGCTGGTGATGAGCGTGTCGGCGACGACGCGGCCCCCGCGCGCCGGTGAGCGAAACGGCGAGCACTATTTTTTCCTCTCTCCGGACGAATTTGCCCAGCGGCGGGAGCAGGGCGATTTCCTGGAATGCTCCGAGGTTTTCGGGCGGGGGCACTGGTATGGAACGCTGGAGAAGGAAGTTGCCCCTAGGCTCGCGGCCGGAAAGTGGGTAGTCTTAGAGATCGACGTGGACGGGGCCGAGCAGGTGCTGCGCAAGTACCCGGACGCTCTGACCATCTTTATCGAGCCGGAATCGCCGGAGATTCTGGAACGCCGGCTGCGCGGCCGGGGTACGGAAACCGAGGAAGCGGTCGCCCGGCGGCTGGAGGTCGCCCGCCGCGAGTTGGTGCGGGCCGGCGGATACCGGTTTCGCGTGGTGAACGACCAGGTCGACCGAGCCGCCGACGAAATCTGCCGGTTTCTCGATCGACAAGCTGAAGTGGGTAAGCAAGGAGTATCGGACGCATGATCGAAGCGCTGCGTGAAGAAGCGATCGTCAACAAGGTCGGCGGGCGGTTCAAGCTCTCGACGCTGATCCAGAAGCGGCTCGTCCAGCTCAACGGCGGCGCGCGGCCGCTCGTCGAATTGCCGACCGATAACAAGATGGAGATCGTCGTGCAGGAAATCCTGACCGACAAGATCTACCTCGACACGTCAAACGAACTTCGAATCACGGGCGAACCGACGGAAATCACGTTCAGCCCGGGCATCGACTTCGAGAATCTGTAACGCCATGCCACTTTCCGGCCGCGAGATCGTGATCGGAGTGAGCGGCGGGATCGCGGCGTACAAGACGGCCGCCCTGGTGAGCACGCTCGTGCAGCGCGGCGCCGGCGTGTCGGTCGTTATGACGAAGGCGGCGACGAAATTTGTTGGCCCAGCGACGTTCGCGGCGCTCTCCGGACGGCCCGTGGCCACGCGCGGAATCGGCGACACGGCGCATCCGCTCGGCGGGCACATCGACGTCGCCGAGCGCGGGCAGTTGCTGTGCGTTGCCCCGGCCACGGCGAATTTTCTCGCCAAGGCGGCGCTCGGTCTGGCGGACGATCTGCTCTCGACGTTGTATCTGGCGTTCGATGGGCCCGTGCTCGTCGCGCCGGCGATGAACAGCGAAATGTGGTCGAAGCCGGCGGTGCAGCGGAACGTCGACGCGCTTCGCGGCGACGGCGTGCATATCGTCGATCCGCAAGAAGGCTGGCTGAGCTGCCGCAAGATGGGTCCAGGCCGGATGGCGTCGCCGGAGGCGATTCTGGCGGCGATCGAGGCCCGGTTCGCGGCGCACGTTTCACCGCCCCCCGACAACTAATTCTGGCTTCGCGGCGCCGCTCGCAACGTAGCGGTTGCCGAAGGCCAAATCGAGGCAATGACCAACCCAACGACCGATCGCTCCGCTCCCGTCCATCCGCTACGCTGGTTTCCCGAGTTTTGGAAATTGAGTAATCGCCGGCTGCGTCCGCAGGTGCGGTTGCTGGGACTATCGATTCTCGTGGGCGGGGTGGCCGGCGTCGGCGCGATCGTCTTTTACGTTGCCTGCCAGTTTGTAGCGGGATATGCGCTCGGTTCGTTGGTGGGATATCACCCGCATCATCCTGCGGGCGAGCCGCCGATGTTCGGCGATGCGGCGAACGCGTTTCGGCCTTGGCTGCTCCTGGTCGTGCCGGCACTGGGCGGGATCGTCAGCGGCTATTTGGTGTTTACGTTCGCGCCCGAGGCGGAAGGCCACGGTACGGACGCCGCGATCGCGTCGTATCATCTCCATCAGGGCCGAATTCGCCCACGCGTGCCGCTGGTCAAGATCGTTTCCAGCGCCGTGACGATCGGGACGGGCGGCTCGGGCGGGCGCGAAGGTCCGATCGCGCAGATCGGCGCGGGCTTTGGCTCGATGGTTGGAACATTTCTCCGCCTTTCGGCCACCGAGCGGCGAATTCTGATGGCCGCGGGCGTTGGGGCCGGCGTCGCGGCCATCTTTCGCGCGCCGCTGGCCGGGGCGCTGTTCGCGGCCGAGGTGCTCTACTTTTCCAGCGACTTCGAGTCCGAAGTCATTATCCCCGCCGCGCTGGCGAGCATTACGGCGTATTGCATCTTCTGCTTTGCATTTGGCTGGTCGCCGCTCGTCGCGTTGCCGGCGCAAACCGTCGAGGAACTGGCCTTTCGAAATCCGTTGCACCTCGCTTGGTACTTCCTGTTGGCGGTCATCTGCGTGGTGCTGGCGATGATCTACACGCGCAGCTTCTATGGCCTCGCCCACTGGTTTAAGCGGATTCCGGTGCGGCCGCACTTCAAGCCGGCAATCGGAGCGGGGATGAGCGCGGCGGTTGGGCTGGTGCTGTATTACTCGTTGCGACAGGACGCCAAGGTTCTTTCGGTCCTGTCGTTCGGCTACGGCACGCTGCAAGACGCGATGTCGGTCGATCCGGCGTCGGACGGCAATCTATTCCTTGCGGCGATCCTTGCCGCGGTGGCCTTCGGCAAAATCCTGACGACCGGCCTGACGATCGGCAGCGGCGGCTCTGGCGGCGTGTTCGGTCCGTCGATGGTAATCGGCGGCAGCGCCGGCGGGGCGCTCGGCCTGTTGCTCCACCATTTTTTCCCCGCCCACACTCCCCATCCCGCCGCATTCGTGCTGGTCGGCATGGCGGGCTTTTTCGCGGCCGCCGCGAAGACGCCGTTTTCGACGCTGGTAATCGTGAGCGAAATGACGGGGAGCTACAACTTGCTCTTGCCGGCGCTGTTCGTATGCACCGTGGCGTTCCTGCTTTCCGACGAAGAGTCGATCTATCGCTCCCAGGTCGAGTGCAAGTCGCGCTCGCCGGCGCATCGGGGCGACTACGTTCTGGAAGTGCTTGCGGGGATGCACGTGCGGCAGTTCATCAGTCCCCACGCCTCGACGCCGACGCTCAACCTCGGCGATCCGCTGCCATCGGTCGTGGAACAACTCAGCAACAGCACGCATCACGGCTTGCCCGTGACCGACGGTAATGGACGATATCTTGGCCTCGTCAGCTTGGACGAAGTGCACCTTGCGGCGGTGTCGTCGCACCTACAATCGCTGATCGTGGCCGAAGACTTGATGCGCACGAACGTAACGCCGCTCGAACCGCAAGACACGCTCGATCGGGCGCTCGAATCGTTTATCGACAGCGACTGCCTGGACCTGCCGGTGATCGACAACGCCGAGAACCGCAAGGTGATCGGCATCGTCCGGCGAAGCGACATTTCGAGCACGTACCTGAAGCACGTTCACCGCGACCGCTCGCTACGCAACGAGCCGATGTTGCGCATCTAGCCCGGATTATTCATCGCACGGTGAATAAAACGGCCTCCGATTGCGTTTAAGAAGTTGTGCAACAACGACTTC
>QEVJ01000072.1 GCA_003576845.1 Planctomycetota bacterium | reverse complement strand
GGAGCGGCTGCACCTCCGCGACGAACGAAGCGCCGCGCGGCTTTGGGCGGAAAACTTCGACCCGATGATCGCCCCACGAGGTCGTCAGGATCGCCCCGCGATAATCGTCGGGGAACAGGCCCGACTCGCACGGCAGCAAGCCGGACGGCGCCTCGCCCGTGCCGGAAACCATGGGCAGCGTGCCGGGCAGTTCGCCATTCCAGGCGGTGAACGGATGCAACCCTTTGCGGCCGTTGCGATAACGAAACCCATAGTCGCCGCCGTCGACGACGTGTAGCAATCGGCACGGCGGCCGCGAATCGGGATCGTTGTCGACCGCGAACAGTCGACCGAAGGCGTCGAACTGAATCTGCACGGGATTCCAAAATCCGGTGGCGATCTTCTCGACGCCGCTGCCGTCGCTATGGCAGCGGAACACGTTGCCGCCCTCGCCGCCGCCGGAAATCGTCTTGCCGTCCGAGCCGACGAGCCGATAGGGTTCGCCGAGGTTCTCGCCCATGCTCACCAGCAAGTCGCCGTTGTAGTCGACCGCGCAACTAAACAGGCCGTTGTGTGGGTACTCGCACTTCGTTTCGAGTCTCAGCAACGTGTCGCTGCGTTCGGCCACGCCGTCGGTGTCGGCATCCGTGAGCCGCCGCAGTTCGCTGCGCGTGGCGACGAGGATCGAGCCGTCGCGGTCGAGCGTCAGATTCAGCCCGTGCCGCAGGCCGTCGTAAAACGTCGTGATCCGGTCGGCGCGGCCGTCGTTGTCGGTATCTTCGTAAGCGCGGATGCGGTCGCTCGTGTGCAGCGAATAGCCCTTCGGCGGGAAGTGCGTGTGGTTTTCCAGCACGAGCAGCCGACCACGGGCGTCGATCACCGCGCCGACGGGCGTGACGATGTCGGGGTCGGCGGCGAATAGTGATATCGCAAAGCGGTCGTCGAGCACGCGGGGCGGGGCGATCCTGCCGAGCTTGTCCGGCGTTTTTTCCGCGTCGCGCACGACGAATGGTCCGCCGATCGCCGCCGCATTCGCGAGCTTCGACGCATCGGCAAATGCGCCGTTGCGGATTTCGTCGAGACGCCAGATTCCGATCGTGTGCTCGTCGGCTTCCAGTGGTTTGTCGGGCACGGCGTCGAGTTTGCGCACGCCGCGCGAAACGCGCACGTCGTCGACGAGTCCATCGCAGCGAATCGAATGCGGCGGATACGCGCCGATCGCCAGGCCGCCGAGTTGACCGGTTTTCGTCGCGCCTTTGCGCCGCGTTACGGCCGCGTCCTTGACTTGCTTGCCGTCGACGAACATCCGCACGCGGCGGCCGTCGAACGCCATCCCGACGAAATGCCACTTGCCGTCCGTAACGTCGACGCCCGACCGAATCTCCGCGGGCTCGTAACCCGGCACATAGACGCTCAAGTCGCCCGCGCCGGCATAGGTGTAAAGTTCCCAGTGATCGGCGGACTCTTTGAGGTTGTTGGCGACGAGGATGTTGAAGCCCGCTTTGCCGTCGAGCTTGGCCCAACATTCGGCCGAGATCGGCGGCAAGCCGTACTCGTCGCGATGCTGCGCTATGGCAAACGTGCCGCGGGCGTTGAGGGCCCCGCCGAACTTACCTTCGGCAAGCGGCTCGTCGGTCGACGCGGCCGGCAGATCGAACGTGCGATACTTCGGATGCGCGCCGGCAGGTTTGCCGTCGAGTTGGGCGACGAGCCAGTCGAGGCCGTCGAGATTGTCGAGCAGCCGTGCCTCCGCATCGTGGTCGGTATGGTTGAGGATGCCGATCGGGCCGCGGTAGCCGCTGTCGCGAATCACGCGGAGCAGGGCGAGATCGAGCTCGCCCGCGCCGAGCGGGAGGATTTTTCGGCCGTCGCGGTCGCCGCCGCGCGACATGCCGTTGAGATTGAGCGCCGACAAGTGCGGCCGCATCTTGCGGAGCAACTCCGGCAGCCGTTCGATGTGGTCGTGGCCGTGGTGCAAGTTGTAAACGATGCCGACGTTCGGCAGATCGAGCTTCTCGATGATCGCGAGTTGATTCTCCGGTTCGCCGAACCAGCCGCCGTGGTTGTAGAGCGCGACCTGGCAACCGATCTTGGCGGCCGCCTCGGCGATGGGACGAATCCGCGCCGCTTCCGTTGCCACGCGCTGCCGTTGCTCGTCCGCATTGGCCGATGGTCCGCCGCCGCCCGTGACCCAAAGCTGCGTTTCGATCTCGTGGCGCTTAAGGACGTCGAGAATCTGCTTCGCCTCGTCGTTGAGCGTCGTCGGAAACCACCAGGCGTCGAGGCGGATGCCGTGCCGCTTGAGCGCTTCCATTTCGGCGTCGAAGGTCGGCACGTGCTCGGCGCGGTAGTCGTAGGCCAGCCGCTTGACGCCGATCCGCTCGAGCATCGCCGCCCGCTCTTCGGGCCCGCGCTTCATGGCGTCGAACGGGACGATGCACCAGGCGATGAGATTGTCGCGGGCGAATAACGCATGCGCCGCCGGCTTACCGGCATCGTTGTGCGCTTGCGGCGGCTTCTCGTCGTCGCCACTGGCCCGGCAACACAGACACAGCGAAAACGAGATCGCCGCGATGGCGACCGCCGCCGCCCGAGGGAATCCAAGGTGCATCATGACTTCGCCGTCGAGGTATGCTTGTCCAAGACGCACGCCAACCGCGCGTCGATGTGCGCGGCCATCGCCTTGCGGGCGGCGCGGCCGTTGCGGGCTTCCAATGCTTTGAGAATCGCCACGTGTTCGGCGAGCGCGTCGCGCAGATTATCGAGCGTGCCGGTCATGCGGCACAGGCCTCGCACCAGCAAGCGGTAGCGGGAAATGTCGTCGCGCAACCGGCCGTTGCCGCAAGCGCCGGCGATGGCGTCGTGAAACTCGATGTCGTAATGCAGCGCTTTTGCCGCCCAGTCGACGGCGCCGTCGCCGGCAGCGAGCGACTCCACCGCGCGGCGCAACTCCGCGAGGGCATCGTCGCTCATTCTTGTCGCTGCCCGTTCGGCCGCCGCGCCTTCGAGCAGCCGCCGCATGGCGTAAACCTCGGCGACCTCTTCATGCGATAGGGCGGCCACGCACAGCTTTCGCCGGCCGTGCGCTTTGATCAAGCCGTCGGCCACCAAGCGGCGCAGCGCCTCGTGGACCGGCGTGCGGCTTACGTCAAGCTGCTTTGCCAGCGCAACCTCGTTCAACTCGACGCCCGCGGCAAGACGGCCGTGGATCATCGCTTCGAGCAGCGTTTCATAAACGGATTCGGCAAGCGACGCGCGGCTGATGGCATCGCCGTTGAGCGATGAAATGACCAAGGCAAATTGCTCCGGTGGATTGGCGGCCGCCTCATCCAACGACCAAATGGCAATCGGCGGCGGGCCGTTATTTTCTCGAAAATTGCTGGAAGCTGCTTGATTCCATGCATGTCCGTCTGTATTCTGCATGCAGCACGCGGAAGGCAGAGTGCAGTATAACTCCCCCGACCGCAGCCGCAACACCCCGTCCCGCCCGGAAAATTCGGCCGCACCTCGCACGAATCGCTCGTGCCCCAGCCTTGTAGAATCCGAGTCGCTCGTGTTCCAAACCACTTCGATCACCGCCGGCGCTCGCCACTTGAACGTGGCCATCGGGCCCGACAACGGGCCGCCGTTGTTGCTCTTGCACGGCGTGACGCGGGGTTGGCACGACTGGTCGAATCTTTTCGCCCACCTCTCGCCGAGATGGCGCATCGTGGCGATGGACTTCCGCGGCCACGGCGCTTCGGAGCCTGCGCCGGGCAGGTATCGCGTCGCCGATTATGTCGACGACGCCCTGGCGGTGCTGCGGCAGCTCGTCCGTGAACCGGCCGCCGTGATGGGCCATTCGCTCGGCGCGATGGTCGCACTGGCCGCCGCCGCCCAGGCGCCGGAATTAGTGCGCGCCGTGGTGGCCGAGGATCCGCCGTTTCACACGATGGGCGAGCGGATCGCGTCGACGCCGCTGCTTGGGTATTTTCGCGACCTACGGCGCCTTCATAGCCGCGGCGAAGCGCTATTCCAATTCACCAACGCCTTGGCCGACGTTCCTGTCGCGATAAGTCGCGACGACGGCGGCAAGGCCGCGCGATTAGGAGACCTCCGCGACATGGCGTCGCTGCGGATGGCGGCCGCAATGCTCAAGCGCGTCGACCCCGAAGTATTCGAGCCGATCGTCGCCGGACGCTGGCTCGACGGCTACGACGTCGAGGGCGTGCTCGCCGGCGTCCGCTGTCCCGCGCTGCTGTTGCAAGCCGACACCGAGGCCGGCGGCATGCTCACCGACGACGACGCGGCGCTCGCCGAGCAAACGGCGAAGGAATGTTATCGCGTTCGCTTTCCCGGCGTTGGACACTTGATCCACTGGACAGATCCAGCCGGCATGTTGCGGCCGGTGTTGGCGTTTCTCGAATCGCTTCGCATCGACGACACGTTCGGCGCCGCGGCACGTCGCGACGCGGACGTACCCGCGGGCGAGACATATAGGATCGACGGACATGAAACTCGCCTCAGGCACGGTACTCATCAAGAACGGCCGGTTGGTTGACGGCACGGGCGCTGCGCCGGTGGACGATGCCGCCGTCGTGATTCGCGACGGGCGGATCGCGTATGCCGGTTCGGCGACCTCCGCGCCGGGAGTTCCGGCCGATGCGCGCAAGATCGATGCCCGCGGCGGCACGATCATGCCGGGTCTGGTCGAGGCGCACTTTCACCCGACCTATTTCAACGTCGCGGAACTTCAGGATCTCGACATCAAGTACCCGGTCGAGTACGTGACGCTGCTCGCCGCGGTCAACGCGAAGCTCGCGCTCGAATGCGGTTACACGGCCGCCCGCAGCGGCGGCAGCTTGTTCAACATCGACGTCTGGCTCAAGAAAGCGATCGAGAACGATCTCGTGCCCGGTCCGCGACTCGCGGCCAGCGGACGCGAGATTTGCGGCGTCGGAGGGCTAATGGATTGGAACCCTGACTTCCGCAAGATCGGCATGGACGGGCTGGTGCTGCTCGTCAACGGGCCCGACGAAGCCCGCGCCGCGGTCCGCAAGCTGGTCAAGGACGGCGTCGAATGGGTGAAGACGTATCCGACCGGCGACGCCGCCGCGCCGGACACGAACGACCACCACACGCTCTGCATGACGTTCGACGAAATGCACGCGGTCGTCGCCACGGCCCACAATCACAACCTGAAGGTCACCGGCCACTGTCGGGCGAACGAAGGCATCAAGAATGCCCTGCGCGCCGGGTACGACTCGATCGAGCACGGCACGTTCATGGACGCCGAAGCGCTCGACTTGCTCCTCTCCCGCGATGTCCCGGTCGTGCCCGGATTACAGTTCGAGCTGGCAAGCGTCGAGCGGGGGCGGGAGTTCGGCCTGTCGCAAGCGGTCATCGACGGGCACCAGGAAACGCTCGAAGCCGGCGCCGAGAGCGCGCGGATGATCCTCAAAGCAGGCGGGCGCATCGGCCTGGGTGGCGACTATGGCTTCGCCTGGAACCCACACGGCGATTACGCGAAGGAACTGTCGTTCTTCGTCAATTACGTCGGCTTCACGCCAATGGAAACAATCCAGTGCGCCACCAAAACCGGCGCGGAAATCATGGGCCGCGGCGACGAGTTCGGCACCCTCGAAGCCGGCAAGCTCGCCGACGTGCTGGTCGTCGACGGCGACGTGCTGGCCGATATCGCGATTCTCGAAAAACGCCCGTTCATCGCCGTGATCCAAGGCGGCGAAATCAAAGCCGGAGAACTCGCCGGCCGCAACCTCCAACCTCCAACCTCTAACTCCGGAGTCGTCCAATGACAGCGAAACCCCACCTCTCGCTTCTGGTTGCCTGCGTCGCAAGTTGCGTCGCGGCTTCCACGGTCCGCGCCCAGTACGACGCAGTCGTGCAGGGCGACAATCCGCTGTATTACTATCGCTTCGAAGAAGCGTCGACCGCTTCGCCCGCCGTCAACGAAGGTTTGTTCGCGGGGCTCAACGACGGCACGTACACCGGTGGCATCACCCTCGGCCTGCCCAGCAGCAACCCCGCGCTCGGCAACGCAATGCGGCTCGACGGAGCCGCGGGCACGTTCGTCGACTTGGGCTTGTTCCACCCCGGCGACTCCGTAACGGTCGAAGCGTGGGTGAATCTGTCGTCCGCCGCACCCGCGGGAACGTTCCACGCCGCCGTCGCACGCTGGGACGGCAGCTATGAACTCGACGTGGCCAACAGCGAGCTGGCCAATTTCGTCGTACGCAACGACGCCAACACGTTTGGCGTTGCGGCAAGCGGCGCCGGCGTCACGCGCGACGCGTGGCACCATCTGGTCGGCGTGTTCGACTCCGGCAACGTGACGGTGTTTCTCGACGGTGTGCAGGGAACCACCCAAGCGGTTGGCGGCGTACTGCAAGACGCCGGTCCCGTTCCGGACCGCATTCTTATCGGCGGCACGCGCAGCGGCACGGTATCGAGCTTCAACTTCAACGGCTCGATCGACGAAGTGGCGATTTACAACTACGCCTTATCGCCCGCACAAGTCTCGGCGCACTACAACGCCGGTTCGCCGCCGCCTCCGCCGCCGGTTCCGGGCGACATCGTGGTGTTCGAGACCAACAACGAACCGAATTTCGCCCTGCCCGCCGCGTTCGGCAGCTTTCCGACGATCCCCTCTCCGTCCAATTCCGACTATGCCGATCAGAACAGCGGCAATGGCGTGACGATCGCCGTTGCGCAGGGTTCGCCGAACCCGATGGCGCCGAACTCGGGAGACGTCGTGCGGCTCAACGACGGCGTCATCATGGACCAGGACATCGACTGCTGCGACGTGGGCGGCAACGGTCCGAACGGCGTCGTCGACGCAGCCTGGTTCGTCGACGGCTCGCAGCGCGGGCGTTGGCTGATGACCATGCCCACGCTCGTCGACGTCGAGAGCATCGCGACCTACGCCGGAATCGCCGCGTGTTGTCAAAACCGCGGAGCGCAGAATTACACGGTCTGGGGCAGCGCGGCGGAAAACCCGGACTCGGCCGGCAATCTGGCCAACAACGCCGACTGGGTCAAGATCGCCGACGTGTCGGGCGGACCTGCGCTACAAACCGCGGCGCAGATATCGAGCTCGACCGGCAGTCTCGGCGTGTATCGGCATTTGCTGTTCGACATCAGTTCGGGCGGCGACGGCGTACACGATTTCTACGGCGAGATCGACGTAGTCGGCGCGCCGATTCCGGAGCCGTCGACCGTCGCATTGGCTTTGATCGGCTGCACGGCAATGTTCGTAGCGCGACGCATGCGAAGCATCCATAGGTCAGGCCAAGCGGCGAGCGACACCCAGCTCGTCGTTTGACCAATACCGCGCCGGCCTGACAGAAATGCGTGATTCGCATCGTCCGCCAGGCCGGCGCGGACTTTGTTTCGCTCGCACGTTGGATCGACCCGCGCTTGGCCTGACCTTCGCGGTTCGGCCGACGCTGACTTTTTGGAACGGCGGAGACTCACGATGCGCAGCGCTCGTTCGGCCTTACGCAAACCGCGACGCTCGGCGCTCGGCATCGAGTCGCTCGAAGCGCGGCAGATGCTCGACGCACAGGTCGTAATCGCGGAATTCATGGCGGAAAACGGCACGACGATCGCCGACGAGGACGGTCAGTTCTCCGACTGGATCGAGTTGCGCAATCTGGGTGCGGACGCCGTCGACCTGGGCGGCTGGCACCTGACGAACGATCCGGCCGACGCCGACAAGTGGACGCTGCCCGCGGTTTCGCTCGCCGCGGGCCAACACTTGCTGGTGTTTGCGTCGCTCAAGGATCGGGCCACTGCCGGCGCGACGCTGCACACGAACTTCACGCTACCGGCCGTCGGCGGGTACGTCGCACTCGTGCGGCCGGACTTGTCGGTCGCCCATACGTTCGGTCCAAACTATCCGATTCAGGTTCAGGACGTCGCTTACGGGCTAAGCGAAACGGACGTTGCGATTCCACTCGTCGACGCGACGAACGAAGCCGTCGTGCTCGTGCCGACACAGCCGGCGGATATGCCGGCCGATTGGAACGCGGCGGCGTTCGACGCCTCGGCGTGGCCGGCTTCGCCGCGCGGCGCGAGCGGTCCGGCGGCGGTCGGTTTCGAGACGACGCCCACCGCGGCGAATTACTCCGCGGTCGTGCTGGCCGACGGACCGACGCATTACTACCGCTTCGAGGAAACGAGCACGGCAGTGCCCGCGCGGGACGAAATCGGCATCGGTCCCAGCGGTGACCGGCCCGGCACGTATACCGGCGGCATTACGCTCGGCCAGGCGAGCGCCGCGACCTCGATGGGAAGCGCGGCGCGGTTCAACGGCGCGGCCGGCACGTACGTCAATCTCGGCACGCCGTTTCACGTCGGCGACTCGGTTACGGTCGAGGCGTGGGTCAATCTCGACCCGGCGGCGAACAAGGCGTTTCACTCCGCGGTCGCCCGCTGGTCGGGCAGCTACGAACTCGACGTCAATCAGGGCGACGGCGTCGGCAACTTCGTGGCCTTCAACAACAGCGGCACGTTCGTGCTTACCGGCACGCAACCGTTCACCCGCGGCGCATGGCATCACCTCGTCGGCGTGTTCGACGGCGCCGGCGGAACCGCGACGGTCTATCTCGACGGCGTGCAGGGCACGAGCGAGACAATCGGCGGCGCGCTGCAAAACGCGGGCACGACGATGTTCATCGGCGCCACGCGCGACGGCGCCGCGAGCGGCTTCAACTGGACCGGACTGATCGACGAAGTCGCGTTCTACGGTCGGGCGCTCACGAGCGAAGAGATCGAAGCCCATTATCGAGCCGGCGCGGGCGGCCCGACGGGCGACGACTACGCCGGTGTCATCGAAACGGACATCGAGTCGCAAATGGCGGGCGTCAACGCGACGGCGCTGGTCCGCACGACGTTCGACATCGCCGATCCGGCTCGCTTCGACCGGCTTGCGCTCGACGTGCAGTACGACGACGGTTTCGTGGCGTATCTGAACGGCGTCGAAGTCGCGCGGCGCAACGCTCCGGCCGGTCCGCTGGCTTGGAACGCGACGGCGACGACCTTGCGGCCGGACGGCACGGGACTGGTCGTCGAAACGATCGACCTATCGGCGCACCTCGGCAGCCTCACGGTGGGCCAAAACGTACTGGCGATCCATGCCCTCAACGCCGACGCCGCCGACAACGACTTGCTCCTCGTGCCGCGGCTAACGGCGGTCGATACCAACGCAATCGACCCGGCGGTCGGCGGCTCGTATTTGAACGATCCCACGCCGAGCACGACGAACACGGCCGGTTCGCCTGGCATTCGGCGCATCGACCACGTCGTCGTCAACGAAGTGGTCGCCCTCGGCGATGTGGGCTTGCTCGACGAAGACGGCGACGCCTCGGATTGGATCGAACTGTTCAACGCCGGGCCGTTTCCCGTCGATCTCGACAACGCCTATCTCACGGACAATCCGCTCGACTTGACCGGCTGGCGGTTTCCTTCGGCGACCGTGATTCCGCCCGGCGGATACCTCGTCGTGTTCGCCTCGGGCAAGGACCGCAACCGCGGCGAGTTGCACACCGACTTTCGGTTGGCGGCGGAGGGGGAATATGTCGCGCTTGTGAAGCCGGACGGATTAACGATCGTTTCGTCGATCGGGCCGTTTGGGAATCAGTACCCGGATGTTTCGTTCGGCCGCGCGGAGGCGATCGCGCCGATCTCGCTCGTGTCGCCCGGCGACGCGGCTCGCGTGCTCGTACCCACGTCGCCGGGTGACATTGATGCGCAGTGGACTTCGGCGGCGTTCGACGACTCGTCGTGGCCCGCCTCGCCGCGCGGCGCGGAAGGGCCGACGGCGATCGGCTTCGACACCGGCGCGACCGAGCCGTATGCGAACGCCGTGCTGGCCGACGCGCCGACGCACTACTGGCGATTCGAGGAATCGTCTACGGCGACCGCGGCCGAGGATTCCGGGACAAGTGGCGGCAATCCGGGAACGTACACCGGTGGCATCGCGCTTGGGCAAACCAGCGCTGCGTCGAACATGGGCGGCGCCGCTCGCTTTGACGGCGCCAGCGGCACGTATGTCAACCTGGGTTCGTTCCACGCCGGCGATTCGATCACGGTCGAAGCGTGGGTGAACCTCGACGCGGCAGCCGCGACCGCCACGCACGCCATCGCTTCGCGATGGGTCGGCAGTTGGGAGTTGAACGTCAACAGCGCCGACGTGGCGAGTTTCTTCGGCTTCACGCTGCCGGGGCCGACGCTCCGCACGTCGGTCGCTCCCGTCGCATTGACGCGCGGCCAGTGGCATCACGTTGTCGGCGTGCTCGACTCCGGTAGCACTGGCTCAGCCAGTGCCACACTGACCACGTACATCGACGGCGTGGCCGGCAGCGTACTTTCATTCGCGGCGGGCAGTGTCCTGCGCGACGCATCGGCCGGGGCTGTCGATGTAAAGCTCGGCGCGTCGCGGTCGGGCAGCGGCTCGACCGGGTTCAATTGGCACGGCTTGATGGACGAAGTGGCCGTGTACGACCGCCCGCTTTCCGCCGCGGAGATTGCCGCGCATTACCAGGCCGGCGCCGGCGCCGCCGCGACAATCGACGACCTGATCGCCACCGACATCGAAGCCGAAATGGCCGGCATCGGCTCGACGGCGCTGGTGCGCGTGCCGTTTTCCGTCGCCGACCCGTCGTCGCTCGACCGGCTGACGCTGCGAATGCAGTACGACGACGGATTCGTGGCGTATCTCAACGGCGTCGAAATCGCGCGGCGCGGCGTCGGTGGGGCGTCCGGCGAGTCGCTCGCGTTCAATGCCACGGCCAGCGGGCCGCATTCGCCGACCGCCGTCGAGGAGATCGACGTCTCGGCCTATCTGTCGCTGCTCGTCGGTGGCACTGGCTCAGCCAGTGGCGCCCAAACCAACGTGCTGGCGGTTCACGCCGCGAATGCTTCGGCGGCCGATCGCGACTTCTTCGTGCTGCCGGAACTGATTGCGGCTGATTTGGACGCCGCCGGCAGCGTGCAGCGGTACTTTGCGACGCCCACGCCGGGCGGACCGAACGGAACGGGAGCGAACGATCGCGGACCAGTACTCTCCGATGTCGGCCACAGCCCGCACGTGCCGCAGGAGAACGAAGACCTCGTTGTTACCTCGCGTGTGACGCCGCTGGCATCCGCCGCGAGCAACGTGACGCTGCATTACCGCGTGATGTTCGCCGCCGAGGTCGTTGTGCCGATGGCCGACAACGGTCTGGGCGCCGATGCCGTCGCTGGCGACGGAGTTTACGCGGCGGTGATTCCGCACGGCGCCTTCGCCGCCGGTGAAATGGTTCGGTATTACGTCACAGCCGACGATGCCGCCGGCAACGACTCGCGGTGGCCGCTGTTCGACGATCGCGCGGGCCAGGATCAATCGGCCGAGTATCTGGGCACGGTCGCCGCCGATCCGAACGTCACGAGCCAATTGCCGATCCTACAGTGGTTCGTCGCGCCGGATCAGGCAGCCGGCGTCGATAGCGCAAGCCAGATCGGCGGCCGGGCGAGTTTGTTCTACGACGGCGCGTTCTACGACAACGTGTTCGCCCGCACGCGCGGCGCGACGGCCACGACGTATCCGAAAAAGCCGTACAAGTTCGACTTCCCCAAGGGCGGGTTCTTCCGCTATAGCCCCGACGTGCCGCCGGTGGAGGAGATCAACGTCAACAGCACGTTCCAGGACAAGGCGCTCGTGCGCGCTCCGCTGTCGTTCGAGACGTACCGCGCCGCCGGCGTGCCGGCGCCGGATGCGTTCAACATTCGCGTCGAGCGGAACGGCGAGTTCTTCAGCGTCGCCACGATGGTCGAGCAGGTCGACGACCAGTTTCTCGAACGTCGGGGCTTCGATCCCGACGGGGCGATGTACAAGTTCGTCAGCTTCAACGGCATCACATCGGCCAGCGCAAACGTGGAGAAGAAAACCCGCCGCGACGAGGGCAACGCCGATCTGGCCGCCGTGGTCGCGGGACTCGCCTTGGGCAACCCCAACCGGGCAGAGTTCGTGCTCGACAACTTCGATATTCCGGCGGTAATCAATTACCTCGCCGCGGGCACGTTGTTCCAGGACTTCGACCGCACCGTCAAGAACTATTATCTCTACCGCGACACGAACGGCGACGGCCAGTGGCAGGCTTTCCCATGGGACAAGGACCTCACGTTTGGCCTGCAGGGCCTCACGACCGATCTGGTGCAGGGCAATAACGACCTGCCAACGGCGGGCAGCGCCTACATCGGCCATCCGCTGTTTGGTACGAGCGACCGTAATTGCTGCGGCGTGAACAACCTGTTCGACGCCGTGTTCGACACGCCGGTGCTGCGCGAGATGTTCCTGCGGCGGCTAAGAACGCTGATGGACGAGTTCTTGCAGCCGCCCGACACGCCGGTCGCCGAGCGGCATTTCGAAACGCGGTTCGACGAACTGGCGGCGACACTATCGGCCGACGCGGCGCTCGATCTCGCCCGTTGGGGGGCGGGTTTCGGCACGCTTCAGAATCTGTCCACGGCCATCGACGCCATCAAGGCCAATTACCTCGCTCAGCGCCGCGTGCACCTGTATGAGACACACAGCATCGACGCGATCGGCGGCGGCGGCGAGTTGACGACGCTGATCTCCGGCGCGCCCGGGGCGACGACGGCGAGCTACTTCGTGCCGACCGACAACGGGCTGGGCACGTCGTGGACGCAAATCGGCTTTGCGCCCTCGACGCCCTGGCCGCAGGGACCGTTCGGGATCGGGTATGAGGACCAACCGGCCGATTACGCGGACCTGCTCCGCACGGCGGTCCGCCCGCAGGACGTGTGCGCCACATGCACGTCGGTGTTCATCCGCGTGCCGTTCGAAGTCGGCGACCTCGGCGAGATCGAGAACCTGACGCTGCGGGTGAAGTACGACGACGGCTTCGTGGCCTATCTCAACGGCGTCGAAGTGGCGCGGCGGAATGTGACCGGCGCGGCGGCCTTCGACACGCCGGCCGCGAATCACCCCGACACGGCGGCGGTTGCGTTCGAGGATATTGCAATCTCGTCGTCGGCGATCGTCGCCGGCGCGAACGTGCTGGCCTTCCACGCGATCAACTCCGGCGTAACGAGCAGCGACATGCTGCTGTTGGCCGAGTTGGTCGAAGGCGTGCCGCCGAACACGAACTCGGTCGGCATACCGCACGCCCAGGCGACGAATCCACCGATCGAATTCGGAGCCATCGAGGTCAATCCGGCGAGTGGAAATCAGGACGAAGAGTACATCGAACTGGTCAATCCGAACGCCACGGCGGTCGACCTGTCGCAGTCGCGGCTCGAAGGCGGCGTTGCGTTCACGTTTGCGCCGGGCACGGTGATTCCCGCCGGCGGTTCGATCTTCGTGTCGCCGGACGTCAAAGCGTTTCGCGCCCGCAGCGAAGGCCCGAGCGGCGGACAAGGGCGGATCGTGGTCGGCGGCTATTCCGGGCGTATCTCCAATCGCGGCGAGACGATCGAAGTGCTGGCGGCGGACGGCTCGCTCGTCGCCAGCGTCACCACGCCGGAAATCGCCACCGACGCTCAGAAGTATCTCCGCGTGACCGAGATCATGTACCACCCGGCCGACGCGACAGCCACGGAAATCGCCGCCGGATACGCCGACCAGGACGATTTCGAGTATATCGAACTAAGAAACATCTCAAGCGGGACGGAGGCGGTAACGCTTGACTTGACCGGCGTGCGGTTCGCAGACGGAGTCGATTTCGAATTCACCGGTTCGGCCGTCACGAGCCTGGCGCCGGGAGAGTTCGTGCTCGTCGTGCGAAATGCCGCCGCGATGGAACTGCGGTTCGGCGGCGGATTGCCGATTGCCGGCGAATTTGCGGCCGGCACGGGCCTGTCGAACGCCGGAGAGACCATCGAAATCGACGATGCCGAAGGAAATACCATTCAGCAGTTCACGTTCGACGACGACGGACCGCTGTGGCACCCGACTACCGACGGAGGTGGCTTTTCTTTGGTCGTTGCCGACGCGAACGGATCGCTCGACGCTTGGAGCCGCGGCGATGGCTGGCGTCCGAGCTCGCAAGTCGGCGGCTCGCCGGGCCGCAGTGAGCCACCGGACCTTACCGGAGACATTAACGGCGACGGTCGGGTCGATCTCGTTGACTTGGCAATTCTGCAGGCACACCTCGGCTTAGCGGTTGGTGCGACGCGCTCCATGGGTGACCTTAACGGAGACGGCCGCGTTTCGCGCGTCGACGCTGGCATTCTGGCGAGCAACTTTGGCGCGGCTTCGGCGACGTCGGCTTCGTCGCCCGTCGCGCTGTCGCTCGTCGCAACGAGACCCGAAAGTCCGGCGAGGACTGAACGCACGGCTGCCCGCGCGATTTACGCGGTTTCGCCGCCGAAGGTTCGTGCGCGATCGGTAGACCGAGCGCTGCTAGACGAGGATGTCGCTTCAATTCTGATATCCCGCTCGCCACGATCCCGCGGGCGACATTCGGTGCACTGAGGTATGCCAGCGTTCGGCGCAACCAATAGATAGGCCGAGCAAGAGATTCTCGGCATTGTGACCGGCGATATGGATGGCAACGGCCGCTACCGGCGGTGTGCGCGTCTGCCGACCGAGGCTCGCCGAATCGTCAATTCGAGGTCCACGACGCTGTCGGCGGCGAAGAGGGCATCGACCGCGCGGGGTTGCGACCGGCGAACGATTGCTTTTGGCCGGGGCGCTTCCGCGGCCTGCGCACGGATCGACGACGCCGGCGCGGCCGCTGGTAGAGCTTCGGCGCCGCTGCCGTACGATTTTGCAAACGCAGAAACGTCGCGGCGATCGACGGCGCCGTCGCCGTTGATGTCGCCGTGCGACGCGCTGGCGCCACTGGTCGTGCCAAGGTGGGCTTGGAGAATCGCCAGGTCGACAAGGTTCACCTGCAAGTCGCCATTGAAATCGCCGGGCAGCGTGTCGATTCCTCCGGGAGAGCCGCCGACGCCGTAGCTTGGCAGCCACGACGACGCGACGTTCCACGCGTCGGCCGCAAGCGTCGCGTCGACGATCGTAAGCGAGAATCCGCCGCCGTCGGTCGACGGATGCCAACCTTCGCCCGTATCGTCATAAGCGAAGTCGTGGATCGTCCCGCCGTCGACGTCTTCGAGCTTGAGGCTTTCGCCGCCGTGGGAGAGATTTCCGGTGTACTGCCCGGCGATAGGAATCGCGCCGTAGCGCTGGGCGAACGCGCCGGCGTTCGAGACGAGCACGATGAGGAGCGCTTCGGCGAGCTCCTCTCGCAACTTGTCGACGGACAAATCACGTCCAGCGCCGGGCAGGAGCTTGCCGCGTTGCTTCGCACGCACGTCGAGGCCCGCACGGACTACGTCGAGTACGTTTCGCTTCACGGTTGGCTCGCTTGGGACTCGCCGGTCTGCGAAGCGGCGGGTTCGAGCAAGCCACCGACCGTCGCCCCGCTTCCCATCGATGGCCTATCCGCGCCGCCCGTCGCGCCCTGGGGCGTGCTTTCCGATTTCGTCTCGCGTACGGTCGCGTTTTTCGCCAAGCCCACGCCGCTTTCGGTTTCCGTGGCGACGTTGGTGGTTGCCGTGGTGATCGGCGGCCTGGCAATCGTGCCGCTGCGCGTGTTCCTGGCGTCGCAAAATGACGCGCCGCGGACCGGCGAGAACCCGCCCGCTGCCCGAGAGTCCGACGCGCTAAAACCCATCGTCGCCTGCGTTGGCCGGGCGGTGGCGCCGGAATGGACGAACGGCTCGCCGGCTTTCGCACCGGCGACGAGGTGCGCGAGGGCGATTCACTGCAGCTTACCGGCGGCAACGCATCACACGCGACGCACGATGAACTTGCGACGGGGCTGGCGCTGGGGAAAGCCGCAGACCTTCGCGACGAAGGCGTCTTTCAAGGCCGCATCCAACACGCCGGCCCGCCCAGCGCGTGGGCGCTCGAGATGTGGCTCGCCCACGCCGGCGACGACGGCGGCTTTTCGTCGCAATATGTGCTGCACACGAACCCTGGCAGCACGCGTCGTGGATTTCCCAGTAACAATCCCAGCGTCATCTTCGATTTTGCCGGCAGTGCCGACAACGAAGTCGCGCTCCACTCGTCGGCATTGATCGGAGCGGGTAATCGCCCATCGCGCACCGCCCGCGGACCGGTTCTCGCCGATCGGCTTTGGCATCATCTGTTCTTCGTTTTCTACGGAGACGGCGTCCGCGGCGTCAGCGACCGCGCAACCATGTACTGGGACGGCCGTCTCGCCGACGGATTCGAGCGGCAACGTTTCTCCGCGACGTTTCGCGTCGGCACGCTGCTACTCGGGGCAACCCGTCCGGAAGGCAAGAACCACTTCCGCGGACTCGCCGACGAATTGGCGATTTACGACTTTGGTGGTCTTTCGAGCCAAGCAATCGACCGGCGCGCCGCCGCAATGGTCCGACGCCATCGCCACTCCGCATTTGCAGCGGGTTCGCAGCCGCTTGCGCCACGGAAGCCTTGATCTGCCACGCACGAGCCCGCCTTTTCCAAAGGTATAGCGGTCGGGGCGTCGGACCGACGCAGGTTCAAGGTGAGCGCCGCTGTACTTGGTTGCCCGTTCGCTCAGGTCGGAGTCCATTTGATCCGTTCTCCCAAGAGTTATGTCTAGCGGCCACAGGCCAAGCCGGAGTAACCCCGACGAATCTCAATCGCTACGGTTGCCCAGCGGATTGATCGCCACGAGTAACGATCCGCTGCCGTCCGTATTCGGGAACCACGCGTCATCGTACGCGAAATCTTGGATCCTGCCATCGAACGGCAACGGCAACGCTAACGCGACATTCTCGCCGCCGTTGTCCAGCCGACTGGCGTACTGGCCGACGTCAACGCTCACGGCGGGATAACGAGCGAGGAACTTGGGAACGGGCTTCGGAAAAAGGCAAAGGAAGCCGCCGCGACGCGGGACTTGGTCGAACAGGCGCTGCGTCTGGGCGGACCGGACTGCATTCGGTTGCTGCTCGTCGATGCGTTGTACGCGGATGGCCCCTTGCTGGCTTGATGTAAGTGCTTGACCTGCGGCTTGACGGGTGGGCGTTTGCCGACGTAAAAGTAGAGGTTTGATCGGCCGCGGTCATCCCATGCAGTGGGGGACTCTTTTCCGCCGCGGCCCACGCCAGCGAGGTGTTCCGTGCCGGGTACGTGCGTGATCGGTCTGCAATGGGGCGACGAAGCCAAGGGCAAGCTGGTCGATCTGTTGACCGAACGCAACGACCTCGTCGTCCGCTATCAGGGGGGCGCAAACGCGGGCCATACCGTCGTCGCGGGGGGCGAGAAGTACAAGCTTTCGCTCATCCCCAGCGGAATCTTCAACCCCCGCGTTCAATGCGTCATCGCCGGCGGCGTCGTCGTCAATCCGCCGACATTGATCCAGGAAATCGACGGCCTTCTCGCGCGCAACATCAAGATCGACTCCAATCTCCTCATCAGCGACCGGGCCCACGTCATTCTCCCCTGGCACTTCATCGAAGACCGCGCGATGAACGAAGGGACCGCCGACGGCGAAGCCATCGGCACGACCCAGCGCGGCATCGGTCCCTGCTATCGCGACAAAGTCGGCCGGTCGTATGCCGTTCGCTTGGGCGATCTGTATCGAGATTCGATCGGCCCGCGGGTCGAGCGGATCGTCGCCGTCAAGCGGCAAGTGCTCGCCGGACTGGCCGACGTGGCGGAACTCGATGCGGCAAAAATTCTGGCGGAATATCGCAGGTATGCCGAGCGTTTGCGGCCCCACGTCACCGACACCACGACGCTGCTCTTGGACGCGCTCGAAGGGAACAAGCGCGTGCTGTTCGAGGGCGCCCAAGGGGCGCTGCTCGACGTCGACCACGGCACCTTCCCGTTCGTCACCAGCAGCAATAGCTCGGGCGTAGGCGTGTGCAACGGCGCGGGTGTTCCGGCTCGGTACGTTAACCGCGTCCTCGGCGTGGTGAAGGCGTATTGCACGCGCGTCGGCGGCGGGCCGTTCCCCACCGAACAAGACAACGCCACGGGACAGCACATCCGCGACCGCGGCAACGAATACGGCACGGTGACGAAGCGCCCGCGGCGGTGCGGCTGGTTCGACGCGGTGGCCGCCCGCTATACGGCCCGGCTCAGCGGCGCCGATTCGCTCGCCGTGATGCTGCTCGACGTGCTCAGCCAACTGGACGAGATCAACGTCTGCACGGCCTATGAAATCAACGGCCGGCGAACCGCGAACTTTCCCAGCCACGTCGACGACCTGCGCTGCGCCAAGCCAGTGTATGAAACGCTCAAGGGCTGGAAGCAGGAAATCACCGACGTGCGACGAATCGAGGATTTGCCGGCCAACGCGCGGGCATACCTCGACCGCCTCAGCCAACTCGTCGGCCGGCCGGTGGAAGTTGTGTCGGTCGGTCCGGACCGCGAGCAGACGATGTTTGCCAAGCTGTGAACCATGCCGTAGCGGAAGCCGCCAGACTTCCGAGGTTTTCTCGCCCGACTCGGAATCCTAACGAATTCCGCTACGAGTTCGCGTATCGTCAAGACGATCATGTCGCGCGGCGAACCTGCAATGACCGACGCCTTGCCCGACGTTCCCGCCGAACGCCGCCCGCGGCACATCGCGATCATCATGGACGGCAATGGGCGTTGGGCCGAACGCCGCGGGCTGCCGCGAATCGAAGGGCATCGCCGCGGCGTGGCCAGCGTTCGGCGGACCGTCGAAGAAGCCGCTCGACTGCACATCGAACAGTTGACGCTCTATTGCCTGTCGAGCGAAAACTGGAAGCGGCCGCCGCACGAGCTCGAATTCCTGATGCACCTGCTCGAGCAGTACATGATCGAAGAGCGCAAGACGATCATGGACGAGAACATCCGCGTCGCGGTGATCGGCCGCCGCGACGGATTGCCCGAGGCCACGCTCCGCGAGATCGACAAGACGATCGAGCTGAGCGCTACGAACACCGGCACGCGGCTGTGCTTGGCGATCAACTACGGCGGGCGGGCGGAGCTTCTGGACGCGGTCAAGCGAATCGCCGCGAAGGTGCGAGATGGCAAGCTCGACCCCGCCGCGCTGAGCGAACAAACCATTGCCGACTATCTCTATACGGCCGGGATGCCCGAGCCCGATCTGTTGATTCGCACGGCCGGGGAGATGCGGATCAGCAATTTTCTCTTATGGCAGATCAGCTACGCCGAAATCTGGGTCACGGAGCACTGCTGGCCGGAGTTTTCGGACGCCGATCTGCGTGCGGCGATCCGCGATTTCGCCCGCCGCGATCGTCGGTTCGGCGGACTTAACGCGTAGAGCCTTTTGCATTCGGCCGTTTTGGTCGAAGCATCGTCGATCGCCAAACACCGCATCTCGCCGGTCAACGTCGGCCTTTCACTTGGCGTCAACCGCGCTCGTAATTGCGCGAAACATCCAAAAGAGTTTCGGGCGGAATACGAGTGCCTTTCCAGTTCGCTTGACGTTTTGCGGCGACGGAGCCTACGCTGATAGCAGGGATGTGGCTCGCGGCTTCTTTGGAACGAGAGGAGAGCGTCATGGCTAAAGGTACGCCGTTTCTTCGCGCGTGTTGCTTTGCGATCGCGACAACCGCGGCAGTCCACACGGCGAGCGGACAAATATCGCCGCGTCACGTCGCGCCGCGCCCGCTGCTTCCCGTGCCGAAGGCGGATTCGATTCCCAAGCCGATGTTCGTCGGCGAATCGGCGGAAGAGACGGCCCAGCGCGAGGCGGTCGAACGGGCGCTCGATAAGAACGTCGAAATTGCGTTCGACAACACGCCGCTGACGGAATTCGAGAAGCGCCTTGGGGAGATTTCGGGCCTTAAAGTCGAACTCGATCGTCCGGGATTGAAGGATGCGGGGATTGAACTCGACACGAAGGTCACGTTGTCGGTAAAGCAAATCACGCTCCGGTCGGCGCTGAAAATCTTGCTGCGCAGAGTTGATCTTACGTACGTCGTCAAGGAAGGGTCGCTCATGATAACGTCCCCGGATAAGGCTGCGACCTTCCTCCGCACGGCGATTTTCCCGATTGCGGACCTGATTGATGACTTCGATTCATCCGGCCGGCGCATCGTGAACTACGAGTCGGTTATCGAACTGCTTACTTCGCAGGCCGCCCCGGGGGCTTGGGAAGCGGCCTCTGGCCCTGCTCCCGTCAAGGAATATGACGGCACGCTGACGCTGACCCAACCGCCGGAGGTCATCGAACAGACTCAACTAGTGCTCGCGGCATTACGAATCGCTCGCGAACGCCAAAGCCAAGGCGATTTCACGCCATTGAAAATGGAACCCGAAAATGAAAACACCGTTCGCATTCACAAGGCTCTCGACGCAACTGTCAGTTTCGATTGCCGGACGACGCCGCTCAAAAAGCTCGCTGAAATGGTAGCAGCCGAGACGGGAGTGAATGCATTGCTAGATGAACGGACGCTCGTTGACGCCGGCGTGGACCTCGACACGAAAGTCGATGGAACGGCCAAGGACGTGCCGCTCCGCATCGCCTTGAGCAAACTCTTGCACGAAAAGGAGTTGGCTTTCGCGGTCCGCGATGAAGTTTTGTTTATCACCACCGCCGAGATGGCGAGTTACAAGGCGTTGGTGACGTACCTTTATCCGCTGGACGACCTGGATCGTGGATCGCTTGACGATGAACGTGGTTGGATTGGGGAAAACATGGTCGATCTCATCGCGTCGACGGTTAGCCCCGCGACATGGGACGGCATTGGCGGCCCTGGAAATCTCTACTCTGCCGACCCGTGGAACGTGCTGTTCGTTACGAACACTGCCGAAGTGCAGCGGGACGTGGCCGATCTGTTGCAGAAGCTGCGTACGATGCGCGTAAAGCAAGACCGCTCGGCACTCATGCACGACGAAATCGAAACGCACGTCTATCGGCTCGGCCCGCCCGAGGGAACAATAGCAACGACCAAGGAAGCCGAAGAGCATCTCAAACGTAGCGAAGTGCGTTTCGACCCCAAGGAGCTAGCGGCGGCGATCTGCGAACTCGTCGAGCCGGATAGTTGGAAGGAATCAGGCGTCGATTTACGCGTGCTCGGCGACCGCGTCGTCGTGCGGCATCGGAGGACGGTTCAAGCAAAGGTGCGGCAGTTTCTCAGCGAGCTGCAATCGCCCGAGGCAATCTGGAGCAGCGGCGGCGGTTCTTAAGAAGTGTCGCAAGCACAAGCACTGTAGGAGGCGAATCCCTTCGCCGACGGAACCGCTAACCAGCTCCAGTCGGCGAAAGGATTCGCCTCCTACAGTCGTGGAATCAACCTTAATACTCCTCGCCCGCCGCCGTTTCCGCTGCTGTCGGCGCCGCCGCACTGAACGTCTGCCGCACCCGCCGGGTCTTCACTTCCTCTTGCAGCTTCGCGATCGCCTCCGCCACGCTCATTGCGCCCAGGTCGCCGTCGATTCGGTCGCGGAGCGAGACGGTGCCGTTCTCCGCGTCGCGAGGGCCGACGACGAGCATGTATGGGATCAACTCAAGCTGGGCGTCGCGGATCTTCGAGCCAAGCTTTTCGGCGCGGAAGTCGCCGGTGGCGCGAAAATTGGCCGCGAGCAGCTCGCCGAGCACTTGCTTGCCGTACTCTTCCGACTTCTCGCTTACGGACAGCACGCGGGCTTGCTCCGCCGCGAGCCACAGCGGAAATGCGCCGGCGAAATGCTCGATCAACACGCCCATGAATCGCTCGAACGAGCCGAGCGGCGCGCGGTGGATCATCACCGGGCGGTGCGGCTGGTTGTCCTGGCCGATGTATTCGAGACCGAAACGTTCGGTGCTCGGCAGGTTGTAGTCGAGTTGCACGGTGCCGAGTTGCCATTCGCGGCCGAGGCAGTCGGCGACGACGAAATCCGCCTTCGGACCATAAAAAGCCGCTTCGCCCGGCTCCGGCTGAGCCTCCATACCGAGCGACTTGCACACTTCGACGAGCGAAGCCTGGGCGCGATGCCAGGTTTCTTCGCTGCCGACGTATTTGTCGCTCATCGGATCGCGAAAGCCGAGCCGCACACGATAGTTCTTAAGCCCCAGCGAGTCGAGCACCTTTTGGGTCATTTCAATGCAAGAACGAAACTCGCCCGCCACCTGTTCCTCAGTGCAAAATATGTGCGCATCGTCTTGAGTAAAACCGCGGACGCGGGTCATGCCCGACAGCTCGCCGGACTTTTCGTAGCGATAGACGGTGCCGAACTCGGCCAGCCGCACGGGAAGCTCGCGATAGCTCCGCGGCCGCGACTTGTAGATCATGATGTGGTGCGGGCAGTTCATCGGCTTGAGCAGGTAATGCTCGTTTTCCTCAAGCTCGATGGGAGTGAACTGGCTTTCCTTGTAATACGGAAAATGGCCCGACGTCTTGTAAAGCTCGATGCGGCCGATGTTCGGGGTGTAAACCGGCTGATAGCCGCGGAGCCGCAATTCTTCGCGGACGAACGCTTCGAGATTGCCGCGAATGGTCGCACCTTTCGGCAACCACAGAATCAAGCCTTGCCCGACGAGCGGATTGATCGAGAACAACTCAAGCTGCTTGCCGAGCACGCGGTGGTCGCGGCGCTTGGCTTCTTCGAGCACCTTGAGGTGCGCATCGAGGTCGGCCTGCGAAAAGAACGCGGTGCCGTAGAGCCGTTGGAGCTGCTGCTTCTCGGCGTCGCCTTTCCAATACGCTCCCGCGACGGTGGTCAGCTTGAACGCGCCGATGGCGCCGGCCGACGGAATGTGCGGCCCGCGGCAGAGGTCGATGAACTCGCCCTGGCGATAGAACGACAGGGTCTGGTGATCGGCGAGACCTTCCTGAATGTGCTCGACCTTGAGCGGCTGCTTGAGATCGGCACAAATCGCGACGGCCTTGTCGCGCGGTTCCTCGATCCGCTCGAACGGCTCGTCGAGCTGGATGATCCGCTGCATCTCGGCTTCGATGGCCGGAAAGTCCGCCTCGCCGATGGCGTGCGGCAGGTCCATGTCGTAGTAGAACCCGGCCCCGGTCGTCGGGCCGAACGCAAGCTGGACGTTCGGAAAGAGCCGCATCACCGCCCGGGCCATCACGTGGGCGCACGAATGCCGCATCACGGCGAGGGCTTCGGGATTCTTGTTGGTGAGAATCCGGAGCTTCACGTCGCCGGACGCGGGGAGCTTGTAGTCGACGCCCACGACTTTGCCGTCGACTTCGCCGGCAAGGGCAGCCTTGGCCAGCCGCGGGCCAATGTCGCCCGCCACCTCCAGGACACTCACGCTGTGGTCGAAAGATCGGACGCTACCATCGGGCAGATGCACATTGAGCATGGCAAATGGGGGCGGGAAGCAACCCGCAAGCTGGGAACGCCGTCGCTTTGCCGCGCCCGCGCCGCTACAAAGGGCGTCGCTACGCACTACGGCCCGGAAAAAACGGGCGTTCGGTGCCCAAAGTATACGGCGGCGACGCGCAAAGTGTCACGACGAGTTTTTGTGTGGGACGCGGGGCGTGGGGCGCGGGGCGCGGGGCGTGGGCAGGAGACACGCGGCGGACGCGAAGCGACCCCCGACCCTCGAATCCCGAATCCTCGCTTACCCCCGACCCCCGACCCCCGAAAACACGAAAGGCGAGTCGCCTCGCCGCCGCGCGTCACGCATGACATTCCGCGGATTCGGCCTGGCGACTCGCCTTTTCGCGGTAAGTTCACGCGAGGGCGAGGGCAATCGCGGGCGGTTAGCTGCCGCCGTTGATTGCCGCGTCCATTTTCGTATAGGCGTCGTTATAGCTGTCGGCCGTGGCGTTCACGAGCGACGTAATCGACGCAAAGCAAGCCAAAATGATCAAAGCGAGCATTACGGCATACTCTACCGCAGTTGGGCCGTCCTCCGCGCGTAAGAAGGTGAGAAGGCGTTTCATCGGGGCACACGTCCACGCAAAAGTTGAAGTGAGGCAAGAGGTGCAGGGCCCGGCGTTCGCTCGCCGCGGCAAGAGGCCCCGATCGTAAAAGGGCCTGGGCCGCCAGCGATCCGAAGCCGGGTCGGTCTTCCACGAAACTCTACGTCACGGCAGCCCCGGCGGCAAACGAAGCTCCTCGCCCGGGTGGATTTTGTGCGGTCGGCGCTCGCCATCGCCTTGCCTGCTTTGCGCGAACCCTTCCTTCGGGTAGCACAAAACGCAAAAACTGATATTCTTTTCCGAAATGCTTGAAACTTTTTTCGCGCCGGTTATACTCGCAGGAACGTTAATGTCGGATTATTCCACCCAACCGTTTCTCGCCGAGCAGGCGAGAAGGAGCGACTGTCTGCTTGACGCTGTGGTTGAGGAAGTGGTCGCCGTAGAGCGACATGAATTCGCATCGAGGCAATGCGGCTTTTTCGGCGGATTTTCTAAGGGATTTGGACTTCGCGGGAAGGCGTGTGGATTCGATGAGTTTTCGATGCTGCCCCTGGCGGCGGAGCGTTTGGCGGCCATAATGGTCGCCAGCGTTTGCCCACTTGCTGCAACCCGCAGAATCGGTTCAGGTTTTCCCCTGTCCGCAGATGTTCCTGTCTGCAAGCTTCCCTGTCCGCGGAAAAGAGCCCGTTTATCGTTGTGCCCGCCGCAGCCCGTTGCGGCTCGTTCACATCACGTGATTTTCGTACATACACTGTAGGTCCCCAGTTTACGGAAGAGACAACCTTATGAAGAAGCTCATCTCTCGAAAGCAGCGTTCCGCCCGAGTCGTGTCGCGTCGCAAGTTCGGGCTGCAAATGGAAGCCCTCGAACAACGGACGATGCTGGCGGTAACGGCGGCCAACGACACGTACAACGCCGTCGAGGGCTTAGGGTTTGCGACAGGATTGGAGGCGGTAATCCCCCGTGCGTCGACGGGCGGCTGGCAGTATTACGATGAGCTATTGAACTCGACGAACGCCTACCCGAACGCAGGTCAGGCAAGCCCGTGGTACACGCGCGGATATAACCCAGCGGCCGCCGGCGGCTGGGACGGATTGACGGCGCCGGGCGCGAATGCGCCGCTTGGCTTTGGCGGCATCAACGCGTTCACGACGCGCACGACGATCAGCGCGCCGCCGGCGACGGAAACGACGGTGCTCTTCCGTCGGCCGTTTACGCTGACCCCGGCTCAGGCCGCCCAGGGAGCCGGTTCGTTGAACTTCGTGTGCGACGACGGGTGTGTTATCTATCTCAACGATGTCGAAATCCATCGCGAGAACCTGCCGGCGGCGCCCACGGCGATCACGCCGACCACGTTCGCCGACGACGCGACGCAAACGGAAGACTTTTACATCAATATTCCGTTGAACTTCGCGGCGCTCGGCGTGACACTGTCGCCGGACGGCAACAACCTGTTGGCCATTGAGGTCCATCAGAACAACACAACGAGCAGCGACTTGGGCGTCGATGCGGAGTTATTGGTGACCGGTGGCCCCACGGGCACTCGCGGTAACGATTCGGCGACAGCGCCAAACTTACCGGCGAATTTGCGTACCTACTACTACAATACCGCCGATCCCGATCCGGTGGCGGCCCAACGAACGACGGGCCTGGTTTACGATACGAATGCGGCGACGAACAACAGCCCCGTGGGGTCGGTCACGATCGACCCGGTCACAGGCGAGTTTACCTACACTCCCACGAACCGGCAGTTTAACGGCACGGCGTCGTTCGAGTACATCCTGCTCGACTCGGCAACGCAAGAAGGTACCTCGGCGACGGTGACGATCAACGTTTCCGCCGTCAACGTTCCGCCGACCGGCGTTGCCGACACGTACCTCGGGGTGGAAGGTCAATCGTTTACGATTACGAACCCCGGCGCGGGCACGGAATACATTAGCCGCGGCGAGCGGTGGTTCTTTAAGGACGATGGGACGGACCAAACGGCGGCCATGACGAACGGCGCGTTCGATCCGTTCGGCGCCGGTTGGTTCTCGGGTCCGGCCGAACTGGGTTACGGCGACGGCGACGAGCAGATGCTGCTCAATGCCCCGACCGACCATCCGGCGACGTACTTTGTCAAGAAGTTCACGATCCCGGACGCGATTCCGAACCTGCTGCGGATTGGCATCAAGCGCGACGACGGCGCTGTGGTGTACATCAACGGCATTGAAGTACTCCGCGACAACATGCCGGCAGGGGCCGTTAATAACCTCGTTTACGCCGCCGGTAATACCACGAGCGAGACCCAGTACTTCGAACACATCGTCTCCACGGCGGGTCTGGGCCTGGTTGCGAATCAGGAAGCCACGATTGCCGTCTCGGTGCATCAGCAGAGCGCGACTAGCTCCGACGTCAGTTTCGACTTGTTCATGGACGCGACGGTCGCTCCGATGATCGACGCGGGATCGGCGTGGTTCTATTTGGACGACGGTACCGACCAGACGGCGAACATTTCGAACCCGGCTTTCAATCCCGGTGTGGGTGGCGCCAATTGGGCGTCCGGCAACGCGCAGCTTGGCTTCGGCGATGGCGACGAAGTGACGCCGATCAACGGCCCGGCACACACCACGTACTACTTCGCCAAGAACTTCGACTTGACGACGGCCACAGTCCCATCGACGTTGCTCGTCGAGTTGCTCCGCGACGACGGGGCGATCGTTCGCATCAACGGCATTGAAGTCGTTCGCGACAACATGCCCACGGGGCCGGTCGACAATACGACGTTCGCCGCCGCGGATGCGGGCAGCGAAACCACGTTCTTCCAGCACTTCATCAGCACCGCCGGTTTGAACCTCCAGCAAACCGGCAACCTGATCACCGTCGAGGTGCATCAGGTCAATGCGGGCAGCAGCGACGTGAGCTTCGACTTGCGGCTCCAAGCTCGCAGCCGGGTCGGCTTCCTGGGCAACGACCCGCGCGACGCCGACGGCGACACCGTCACCGTGGCGAGCGTCGACACGACCGGTTTCGACCTCGGCACGATCGCGTTCAATCCGAATGGAACGTTCACGTTCAACGCGGCTGCTGGGCGTTCCGGTACGGATACGTTTACCTACCGTTTGACCGACGGCACGGACCTTTCCGCGCCGGTTACGGTGACCGTGACGCTCACGCCGGTCGACGATGGTCCGGTGGTCGCCGTCAACGACTCCGGTCCGTTGTATACGACGCAGGAGGACGTTGCCCTAGTCATCGGGGCGAACGTGCCGCAGGGGAGCGGCATCGGCGTCGGCGTGCTGTCGAACGATACGACCCATCCGAACGACGTGTTCGATCCGGTGACGATTCGCGTCGTCCGCCAGCCGAGCAACGGCGTGGTGACGGTCGATGCGGCCGTTCCCGGCGGATTTACGTACACGCCGAACGCCAACTATAACGGCCCGGACAGCTTTGACTACGTGGCCAACGACGGGTTCACCGATAGCAACGCGGCAACGGTCTCGATCACCGTCACGCCGGTCGACGACGCGCCGGTATTGGTCAACGACCAGTACCAGATTCTCGCCGGCACGTCGCTCAACGCCAGCGGCGCGGGTTTGATCGCTCGCGGTTCTTCGTGGTCGTATCTCGACGAATTGGAAGTCACCGAGAATTATCCGCTCGACGGTACGGGCAATGCGTGGAATACCGTGGCGTTCAACACGGCCACGAGCGACGCGTTGATCGGTACTTGGAAGACCGGGAACGGCCCGTTCGAACAGGGCACGATCAATGCCTTTAATCCGGTGGGCAGCGCCGTTACGACGCTCGGCGGCACGGCGCTGACGCACGCCACGTATCTCTTCCGCAAGACGTTCAACCTGGCGGCGGGGACCGCAGCCGGCATTACGGCGCTCGCCGCGGAATTTGTGGCCGACGACGCTGCCGTGGTGTTTATCAACGGCACGGAAGTCGCTCGGTATAACTTTGCGGCCGACGTGGGATCGCTCACCCCGGCTTCGTATAACGGCCCGGCCGGTGCAGGCGGCGCCGCTGGCAATGAGGACGCGTATACGCTGAGCATTATCCCAATTTCCGCTGGCCTTCTGCACGATGGCATGAACACGATCGCTGTGGAACTCCATCAAAGTGGCGATGGCAGCACGGACGCCGGCTTCGACATGTCGCTGGCGGTCGCTCCGGGCGCGGGCGTGCTGTTCAACGACTTCGATCCGGAAGGCGACCCGGTCACGGGCGCTGCTGTGTCCGGCGCGGGTCCGGCGAACGCCCAGTCGTTTACCCTGAACGCGAACGGAACGTTCACCTACACCCCGGCTGCCGGGTTCACCGGCACCGACACGTTCCAGTACACGGTGACGGGCCAGACCACCCCGGCGACGGTTACGATTACCGTCTCGTCGCTGCCGCCGGTTGCCAACGACGACGTGTATAGCACGCCCGCGGGCACGACACTGTTCGTCATCGACCCTGCTCAAGGCGTACTCGGCAACGACACGCCCGGCGATCTTCCCACCGACGTGCTGGTGGATCCGGCGGCCGTAGGCGACCAGATCGTGCTTCCGGAAGGGACGCTTTCGTGGTTGGCGGTCAATCCGTCGGGAGCCGATCGCCGTAGCGACGGTACCTTTGCCTTCGATCCGGCCCCGGGTTTCCAGGGCCAAGTGAATTACGTGTACACCATCATCGACGGCGACGGCGACACCGACACGGCCACGCTGACGATCAACGTGGGCCTGTCGTTCGACCTCGACGACGACGGTGACATCGACCGCGGCGACCTGGCGATCATCGTCGGCAACCTCGGCCTGGACTCGGGCGCGACGAATGCTCAGGGCGACGTCACGGGCGACGGCCGAGTGAGCCTGGCCGACGTGATGGCGATGCGGAACCGGCTCGGCAGCGCTCCGCCTTCGCCGGCGGCCGCCGTCGTGGCCCGCGCTCCGGACGCTCGGGCGGTCGATCAGGCGGTCACCCGCTTGACCGACGTTCGCACGCGGCTCGACGCTCGGGAAGCGGCCCCGCGGGCGCAGGCTCGCGTCCGCGAGATCGTTCGCCAGCGCGTCGCCGATGCCCGGTCGAACGCCGGCGAAGCGATCGACTCGGCGTTGAGCGCCATCCGGGCCCGC
>QEVJ01000246.1 GCA_003576845.1 Planctomycetota bacterium | reverse complement strand
ATCGGCGTTTCGATGCCGGTCCCGTCGACTTCGCCATCACCCAGCAGCCTACGCGCAACGCACCCAACGCGCCCCCCGTCGTCGGTCCGATCGTCATCTCCGAAATCATGTACAACCCCGACGCGGGTGAAGACTTCATCGAGCTCCACAACCCGACGAACCAGACGATTCCGTTCTTTGATCCCGTGCGACCAACCAACACCTGGCGGTTCACCCAGGGCATCTCGTTCACGTTTCCCACGAACGTCGTGATGCCGCCCGGCGGCTACCTCCTGCTCGTCGACGATATTCCGGCCGAATTCCGCGCGGCAAACAACGTCCCCGCGAGCGTCCCTATCTTCTCGTTTACCGGCGTATCGCCCGACCCGACGCTGTCGAACGCGGGTGAGATGCTCGAACTGTCCTGGCCAGGCAAGCCCGAACCGCCCGAATCGACAATGCCCGGCTTCGTGCCGTACTATACGATCGATCGCGTGCGCTACGACGAAAGCGCCCCCTGGCCCACTGCGGCCGACGGCAACGGCCCTTCGCTCGTTCGCAAAACGCTGCTCGCATACGGCAACGACGTCGCCAATTGGCAGGCCGGACCGAACGGCGGTTCGCCAGGGCGCGGCGACGCGGATCTCGTCGGACCGCGCGTCACCGGCGTCCGCGTCGGCGGCGCGGCGTGGAACGGCGACCCGATCGACATCCCCGTCGGCGACCCAACGCAGCTCCTCCCGCTGCCGCTGGCCGGCATCGACCGCATCACGCTCTCCTTCGACGAACCGGTAACCATCACGGCCACGGCCTTGTCGCTCAGCGGCGTCAACGTCGCCGACTATCCACTTACGCCCAGCGTCGCCGAAGGCGTCGCCGCCCAGTCGATCACCTGGTCGCTGGCCGTTCCGATTGCCGCCGATCGGCTACTGGTCGATCTCGAGAACGAACAGACGCTTGACGCGGCGGGCAATCGCCTCGATGGCGAGTGGATCGACGCCGCGAGCACTTTTCCCTCGGGCGATGGCGCAACCGGCGCGGACTTCCTATTCTCGTTTGCCGTCCTGCCCGGCGACGTGAATCAATCCGGCACGGTCACAGAGGCCGACCTCGCCGCCGCAATGCAGCACGTCTTCTCGTCGTTCGGCAGCCAGGGATTCGATCCGCTCTGCGACATCGACGGCAATGGCCTTATCAACATCGTCGACCTGATCCGCATCCGCAACGCCCTCGCAACGTCGCTACCCGCTGGAGCACCCTCGCCTCCGGCATCTCCGGCCGCTCCCGCCGCGATCGTGGCCGCAGCGGACGCTGCGCCAGCGTCCCCAGCCGTTGCCGACTCGCCAACCACTGCCGCTGCGAACGCAGCCTCCCGCGGCATCGCTCGCGCTTCGCAGGTCGACGCGGTTTTCGACGATGCCACGGACCGCAGCGACCGCGAACGGTTGCTCGCGTCACGAATCAACCGCAAAGTCAAACGCGCTCAACGCTTCGGATTCCCCGACCAGAGTCGCCCCCGCGCTCCCGGTCTGCCGACGCTTTGATTCTCCGCAGCCAAGCTTCCGCGCGCTACCTATGTCCTGACTGGGCCACTAGCCCACTGGCCCGCCCACTGCCCACCATCCACTGCCCACTTCCTACGCACCCGCCGTATCCAAATACGGATCCTGCCCCATCGCCACTTGCATCTTCTTCCGCTCCTTCTCGTGGTGCATCAAGATGCGGCGATCGCGGAAGTGCTTCCGCTCGACCTTCCGCTGCGCCCGGTAGAACGCCTTGCTGTCCGTCGACAACAAACCCGGATTGTTGCGGCCGCGCGTCTTGAATCGCCGTTCCGCCTTCTTCGGCCCATAGGCGTTCTCGAACACGTCGTCTTCGAGCGCCATGAATTGCTGCACCGTCCCCGGATCGCCCTGCCGGGCGCAACGCCCCATCAACTGGCGGTCGATGCGGGCCGAATCGTGCAGCTCCGTGCAAATCACGTGCAACCCGCCTAGCTCCGCCACGCCCGGACCGAGCTTGATGTCCGTGCCGCGGCCGGCCATGTTCGTCGAAACGGTCACGCGGCCCCGCAAACCGCCCCGCGCCACGATATCCGCTTCCTCGGCGATCTTATTCGCGTTGAGTACGTGATGCTCGATGCCGATCGCGTCGAGCATGCGCGACAGAAGTTCCGACTTCTCGATCGTCCGCGTGCCCACCAGAATCGGCCGCCCCTGCGCGTGAATCTCGCGAATCTCGTTGGCGATCGCGTCCCACTTCGCCGCTTGTGCGCCGAACACCGCGTCGGGCAATCGCTCCCGCTGCGACGGCAAGTTCGTCGGAACCGACACTACGTTGAGCTTGTATATCTTCTTGAGCTCGCGGGCGCTCGTCCGCGCCGTGCCCGTCATGCCGCCCAGGTTTTCGTACCGCAGAAAGTAGTCCTGCACAGTAATCCGCGCGGCCTGACCCGTTTCGACCGTGACTTCGACGCCCTGCTTCGCCTCGACCGCCTGATGAATTCCTGCCCGCCACTTGCGTCCTTCCGCCAGCCGCCCCGTCGATTCGTCGACGATCACGATCTCGCCGTCGCGGACGACGTAGTGCCGATCGAGATAGAACTCGCGGCCGACCTTGATCGCCCGCTCGATGTACTCGTAGATGTGATACATGCCGACGCGGTCCATGGCATCGGGCTTGGCGAGCTGCCGCACGAGCCGCCGGCCCGCCGCGTTGAGCTCAACCTTCTTCTTCTCGTGGTCGTATTCGTAGTGCTCGTCTTCTTGAAACTGGTCCTGGACTTCCGCCGCCCAGGCGTAGCAGTCGACCGCGATCTTCTGCTCTTCCGAAGGCAACGCGCTGATGATGAGCGGCGTGCGGGCGTCGTCGATCAGAATGTTGTCCGCTTCGTCCACCAGGCAGAAGTAAGCGTCGCGCTGCACCGGTTTCTCGCCGCCCTGTCCGCGGTTTTCGCCGAGCATCGACGCGATGAAGTCCGATTGGCCTTCGGAAATCCGCCGCAAGAGCAGTCGGTCGCGCAAGAAGTCGAAGCCAAACTCCTTCGCCGTGCCGTAGGTAATGTCGCATTCGTACTGCTTCCGCCGCTGCGGCTGCGTCATTTCCGTTTCGATCACGCCCACGCTCACGCCGAGCATTTCGTATACGGGCCGCATCCACTCCGCGTCGCGGCGAGCGAGATAGTCGTTTACCGTCGCCAGATGGCAACTTCGCCCCGCCAGACTGTGCAAATACAACGGCAGCGTCGCGGTGAGCGTCTTGCCTTCGCCCGTCTCCATCTCGGCGATAGACCGATGGAACATCGCAATCCCGCCGAGCATCTGCACGTCGAAGTGCCGCATCCCCAGCGCTCGCACCCCCGCCTCGCGAACCAGGGCAAACGCCTCGGGCAAGAGCTTGTCGAGCGGTTCCTTGCTCTTCGCCCGGTATTTCAGCGCCAAACTTTGCTTGCGAAGCTGGTGATGGTCGAGCGCCTTGAGCGCCGGCTCGAGCGCGTTGATCCGATCGACGAGCTCCGACCAGCGAAGCAGTCGCCGCCGCTGAGCCCAGCCGCCAAACGACTTGAGCCGCGATTTCAGATCGACGCTCGCGATCGGACGCGTCTGCGGATCGGCCGGCGCCGCTGCAGTGGCCGTTTCGCGGGCAGGAGCGGGAGTTTCCAACATGCCGGGTGTTGCCTGGACGCGAGATCGAGTGCGGACGAGATAGGATAGGGAGCGAGCCCGTCGCAGCGAACCAACCGCAACGAACCTACGGCAACAAAACTGTAGGAGGCGAATCCCTTCGCCGACAACATCGGCACGTAGCGGCGGGTCTGCCAACGAGCGAGATCACCGCGCGAAGGCGCACCCTTAAGTATACCGCCCACGCAAAGGCGGGACAGCTTTTCGTGGCCGCGCGTCCGACGACCCGCCGCTACCGCACGCGCGGCGCAGCCCAATCGAGCGAGTCCGATGCACGATTCCCGGGCAATGACGCCACTTGATCCGATTGTGGTGAATCTGACGGCCCCGACGCACTATGATCCGGCGGCGCCGATGCAGGCCTATCGGCGGGCGCCCAGCCGTCCCGGCTAGTCCGCACGGTGCCGCTGCCTGTGTCGCTTGGCGATCCTCCGCCCCGAACGTCGACGGTTGCGCTCGCCGGGCGAACCGCACTCCCGCTCGCGGCGTCCGCGGCAGGAGACCATTGGCCGGCGCTTCCGAGCGGACCGGGCACGGGTTGCAACGGCGGAACGCCGGTCGCGCCCGGAACCTGAACGCTGGGCGGAGCATAACTTGCCGCCGGCGGCGGCGCGATGATCCGCCGCTGCATGAACGGGTCGCTCCGCGCTCCTTGATTGCGGCAACCGGCGGTAAAGCTCGCGAGAACCGCCACGAACAACGATCCGCGAGCAATCGGCATTCGCATGACGACCTCGGCGACGAAGTACGGCCAAACTCGAATATCGCGCGAAGAATAACGATTTCGCCGCCCCAGTCCAGAGGCGTCAGATTTGTAGGTGGCTTGGGGTCAGGCGGCGGTTTGCCAGAGGGCTTGCCAGCACGAGGGTTCGCTGAGGTATACGCCGCGGAGGTGGGCGACGCCGTCGCTGCCGGCTTCGCCCCAGCGCATGCCGCCGCCTTTGAGGCGGTTGCCGATGACCGTTTTGCATCCCGACTCGACCGGTCCGCTGCCGATTTGCCAGCCCTTGGCCAGATAGGTCGGGTAGTCCATGCGGTGGCAATGGTTGCGGAAGTACGTGAGTTGTTTGCGATGCACCTCGCACGCGGCCGGCGAAGCGTCGGCGAGGTCGAGCGATTCGAGCGCGGCCAGTGTCGCCCGGCCGCCTTCGTGCTTGAGCCGATGGCACCACGTGTCGAGCCATGTCTCGCGGGCCGCTTCGTCGTGCGGATGCAATGCTTGCACGAGTTCGACCAGATGCTCCTTGGCATGCCAGAAATCGAGAATGCACGTCGCGTTGGGGAAGAATTTCTTCAACACCTCTTCCAGACCCGAGCCGCCGTCGGATAGCGCGATTTGCCGCTCGGCCCGCATGATGCCGACCGCTTCGGCCTCGCGGCGCAACTGGCGACCGATCGCGTCGAGTGAATAAAATCCCGACAAATACCGCACTTGGCGAGGCGTCGGCTTGAGCGGATCGTGCTCGCTGTTGGGATTGTAGATCATCGCGACGGGCGCCATCTTTCCTTCGGCGTGCGCGCCGTTGGGCCCTTGTTGTCGCACGCCGGTGTGGTCCAAGCTGATGTACGCGCACGTTTTGTGTTCGGCGTCGCGCTGCCACGCCCACGATTGCCGCGGACCTTGCGGATTGCCAGCGGCGCGCAGTTGCCGCACGCGCTCGCCGGCTTCTTCGGTCGTGCGTTCGACGGTCGATTCGCTGACCGTCAGACCGGCCATGCTCTTGAGCGTCCGCTCGCTCGCTTCGCCGAAGCTGGCCAGCACGCCGGCCTGCGCCACGAGTTGGGCCGCGGCCGGCGTGAGGACGCGGTCCGTCAGGCCTAGCACGCGGTCCCACGTACGACAGCAACAGCACGATCGGGCCGAACAGACTCACGATCGTCTTGGGCCGCCAGCCGACGAACTTCGCGGCGTGCGGGCAGGGCTGGCCGTCGCGCTCGCCGCAGCAAGCGATGCTACTACCGTCGTAGCCCCTTTTTTTCGCCGTTCGTTGACGGCGCTTTCGAGCATCTTCGCCCCCATGCGATGCAGCATCGTGCGCATCTCGAACTCCGCGTCGCCGAGCATCCGGCCGCTCTCCTTCGACGCCATCAAACACGCCATCCGCCACGCCTCCTCCTCCATCGCTCCGCGCGTAACCTCATACACACGCCGGGCTTCCTCAAACTGCTCAGCCGACATCCCCTCCGGACAAACGCGACCTTCCATGGCCAAACCTCCTGCAATCAAAGCGGAAAATAGGCAATCCGACAGACAGTACCAA
>QEVJ01000071.1:50505-64512 GCA_003576845.1 Planctomycetota bacterium | reverse complement strand
CATGAACAAGACAAACCGCCAACACGCCGCTACGGCACGCCTATTAAGCACAGCATAAAACAAATGCTAGCAACCGAAATGCTAGTACAAAGCACTGCCCCGGACCCCCAACCTCCTTCCCCTCTTCTCTGTTCATCAGGAAAAAGGCGGCAAGGACAAAAACGAAAACACAACCCCTTGCCACCCGGCGCGTTTCAGGGATAGGGTGGGCTGGGCCCACCGGAATCTCCGAGCAGAAGCCGCGCCACGTCGCAAAGCCGGCGCGCTTCTTAACCACTGCCAATGAGAAACAAACGCCACGATGGCACAATGCCCAACGAAACGGATGAAACGGTGGGCACAGCCCACCCTACGAAAACTTAATCTCACTCAATCACGCGCCCATTCCTCGGATTGATGTTCAACCCCAACTTCTCATCGTCATCCGTATAAAACAAGAACCCAAACATCATCTCATCGTACGTCTGCTGCCCGTGACGCACCGCTTTCTTTGGGTCGGGATTGAACGGGTTGAACGCCGAGTTGTCGTAATGCGCCGTGCACTCGACGCGCGTGCCTTTGGGGAACTTCTGCTTGCCAACCTCCCACCGATACGCCATCTGCCAGTCGAAATTGTAGTTCGGCACGCAAAGCAGCGTCTCTGCGCGGCCGTCGGGATACGTTGCCCGATACGTCATGTCCTTGCCGCGAAGGTGCATGTGGACGAACATGCCGACGCCCGTCGCGTTGCAATCGAACGTGCGGGCGGCCTTCACGGGATGATGGGCCGCGCCCGGCGGAATCTCGAACCGGCTCGTGGTACACTGAAAATGCCGCGCACGCTTGTCGATCCGCTCTTTCGCGTAGGTGATGCCTACGGAAATCCGGTCCGTCGCTTCCTCGCCGGTCGTGACGTAGTGGATTTGCAGCACAAGCATCGAGCCTGCGGGAATCATCAGCCCCACGTGGTTGTCGAGCACCATCGGCTCGCCCCCCGGCACGTAGCCGGTGATGAACGCCGACTCGCCGTCGATCCTCTCGCCGCCGGCAATCTTGCCGAGGTGAATCGCCCCCATGTTGCAGTGATGCACGACCCGCTTGTTGGCCGGCAGAATCTCGACCTTCTGCACCCACGTGTCGTTCATGAAGATATACGGCAACAGGTCGTAGGTGTATGGCACGTAGCCGGTGGCCGGAATCGTGTGCTTGCGGACCGACGTAATGACGAGGTCCGGCTCGCCGATCGCCCACCGCGTTTTCGCAAACGTGCGCGGCGGCGGGGCTTTCGCCGGATCGCCTTCGCGGCGGTCGCTCGCCAGCCACGACAGCAGCTTCGCCCGATCCACGTAGCCCATCCGCCGATCGTTCGTAAAGTGACCGTGCTCCTTGGCGGCGAACGACGGCGGCATCCGGCCCTGGCGCACGACTTCGGCGACCGTGTCGGCCCGACTTACCACATCGCCATAGCTCATCAACTCGAACGGCGCCGTTGCGCCCTCGTGGTGACAGTCCTGGCAATGCTTTTGCAACAGCGGCGCGATATGCTCGTGAAACGTCAGCTTGCTTTCGCCCCGCGCGGCCGTTTTGCGCGGGACGTCGATCAAACACCCGTCGACCGGCGTCGTCGCCACGCGAACCTCGCGGCCCGCGAGCACGTCGTCGAGCGCTTCCTTCAAATCGTCGCGCGTCGCCTTCGGCCGCACGCCGGTCAGCCGCACCGCGTCGTCGATCCGCCCGCGATAACGAATCCGATTCTCCGCGTCGAGCACCACGACTTCGGGCGTTCGCGTCGCGCCGAGCGCTTGAGCGACCGTCGCGTCGTAATCCTTGCCCACCGCAAACGGCAAGTCGAATTTCACGGCCTGATGCGCCACGTCGACGACCAGATCGTCCTCGGCCACGTTGAGCGTCAAGAACTTCACGCCCCGGTCGCGATACGCGGCGTCGAACTCCTTGAGCCGCGGCATATATCGCTGCACCAGCGGGCAATCGAGCGTCGTGAACGCGACCACGAGCGCCTTCCGCTCGCCGAGTTCGTCGAACGACCGCGGCAGATACCGAATGTCGGTAAACGACAAGTCCTTCGCCACGGAACCGACCGCGACCGCCGCCCGCTCCGTCCGATTCTCCTCCGCCGGGCACGACGCCGCCACGCAGAGCCACACCGAGACCGCTATGCCAATCCGCTGCATTCGACGTTCCTCGCCGCCAAGTCCAAGACGAGCCGGTCAAAGCCACCGCGTCGCCCGCTTGCCATTTCGCCGTCGCGCTTGCCGCGTTCGAAAGACACCTTACAGAATAGCAGAGTCGCTTACGCAAGTCTGCCTCGCCGGCTGCAATGTCCAACCCAACCTGCGCGTTCCGAAAACTTCGCCCGCGAGGCGGCCATTCTGGGGATGTCTGGTGCTTGGGTCACGATTTTACGGGGCCGCTGGCAAGTTGGGACAACAGAATGTGGCAAGCTGCGTGGATTCGTGGTCATCGTCGTCGCCTCGCGGCAACCGATTGCTCCGTTCACGTTTCGAATGGAAGGCGACAAACCGCTGTTGCTTGGCTACCATATCGACTCGAGCGATTCGAACGCGAATCGAGTCGATCCGCTGCGAAGGTCCGGTCATTCCCCCTGATGTGGAATGGCGGCTCATTATTGCACTTGCACGTTACGGCGGTCTGCGTATTCCATCCGAGCTACTTTCGTTGCCGTGGTCCGAAGTAGACTGGGAAGCGGGAACATTCATCGGTCACTCCAAAAAGACAGAACGCTACGCCAATTCAGGCATCCGCGTTTGTCCGATCTTCCCGGAGCCTCGACCGTTCTTGGAAGCTGCCCGTGAAGCCGCTGAACCGGGCGCTAAATACGTCATTTCTCGATACCGGAAGTCGAACGCGAACTTGCGGACGGAGTTCAAGCGGATCATCAAGCGAGCCGGTTTGGAACCGTGGCCGAAGCTATTTCATGATCGTCGAGCCACCCGGCAGACGAAATTGCTCGGCGCTCATCCAGCCAAAGCCGTATGCGATTGGATGGGGAATTCGCAGAAGACGGCGATGGAACACTATGCTCAAGTCACGGTCGAGCATGTTCGGAGGGCGGCAACCACACCAACTGGGCCGATTCCCATCCTGCCGCAGGAGAAACGCACAGCAGAAAGCGAAGCACTTGCGAAGCAAAATGCGCAGCAGCACACTGCCGCACTGGGAAGCATGGTCACGCAAGCGGTGGGGGAAAGGGTGAAAAACCCCGAGAATTTGCAGGTCTGTGCTTCGACCTGCCGCAGCGTGCGAGAAAGCAAAATGACCCCGACGGGACTCGAACATACTGCGAAATCGTCGGAAATGACGGGGGTTGCCGGACAAGGCGGCGCAGAATCCGGCGCACTCGGCGCACAATCGGGCCATTTCCACCCCGCGTTGGTCGACGCCGACTTGGCCAGCGTCATCGCCGCTTGGCCGGGCTTGTCGGCGGACGACCGGGCGGCCGTGCTGGGTATCGTCAGGCGGGCCGCGGGCGACGCCGGCGACGCTCGGGGTGCTTGAACGCTCGGGCCGATGCCTTGCCACCGCCGGCGATCGTGGCGAACGCCGTGGCAGGCTACGAGCGGGCGAGCACGAAGCGGCGCAAGCGAGCCTAAGAAGCGCAACATGCTCACGTGCGCCGCTTGCGCCCCTTAGGCGAAACGGCGGCGATACGGCGAGCAAACGACGGGGAAGCGGGACCGGAGCGACGTGGCGGCGGGTTGCGCATGTTGGATGGCGACGGGCGGAGCGACCCGGGCCACCCCGGGGGACGGCCCCCAATCGACGCGGCCTCTGGACGGCATTACCTCCCCGCTTGGGAGCGAACGTGATTTGCCGTTTGTGAACGGTCGCAGCATACCAGCATGTCAGCGGCGCGGGATTTGTGAACAAGAGGCATCCGACGATGAGGGCAGTACCCGTTTCTGACGCATGGGTTCGCGGTGCCTCGCAACGCGGGTGAATTGCGGCGGCGCAGGGACGTAGGGTTTGCTCTGGCGTGCGGAACGTGCGAAGATTTGTGAAGGGCACGCTCGGAGGCATGACCGTGTTGGCACGCAAGGCCCTGGACGAGATTCTCGCTCACCCGGTGAGTTGGCGCGGGAGGCGGCAGCCTATCGCCCAATGGATTGATGAAATCGGCGCGGACAGAGGCACGGTTTTGATTCGCATAACTGGCGGCTGGAGTTTGGAAAAGGCGCTACTCGAACCTGTGCGACCGCCGAAGCGGTGGACGAAGCGGACCAAGCAGAGCCGTTTCCGTGGCGTGACGCGGCATCCGTCCGGCAAGTGGTACGCTCGCGGTTACGATGGCGAATCGAACGTTGACCTATTGCTTACCGATGACGAGGCGGAGGCGGGTGCAGCCTACAACGTTTGGGTGAGAAACCGCTATGGACTCCGGGCGAAAGTTAATCTCTTGTGAATCGGGCGCTGAGAGGATGATTCTCGGCGTAACGTCATAAGCAAGCGCGCGGCATCGGAACTTCCGTTGCCACGCTTACGACTGCAACAGTTCCTCAAGAAAACAGACTCGATGTCGAGGCTGCGCAGCAATTGGTCGTGCGGCGACCATCGAGGGACGTGGGTGCGCAATGTGGCTCAAAAACGCAAATCTGCACGTCCACGAGACGGCCAAACCCGTAACGGCCCAATGCCCTTCGTGCTGCAACTACGTTGAATTCCGATTGATCTGGAACAAGGCAGGGATCGGGTTAGGCATCCCGGTCGTATCGTGGTTTACGGATAAGGCTACGATAACAACACATAAGCAATACCACCTCGCGTGTCCTGCGTGCGGATACTTGCACCGTATCAACAAACAACTTGCAATGTCGCTGATCGCTGGCAACGGTTCTAGCTGGAATCCATCTCGGGAGGCTCATCCCACCGATCTTCCTCAACCTGCGATTGACGAGCGTCCCGAGGATTCTGTAGCGATTTCTTCGCAATCCTCTGACCATCAGAGAACGTCGGCAACGCAGCGCGCCGGCTTAGCGCGAGAATCTTCAGCGAGTGCGGGAAACCCAGCGCGATCGCCCTCAACTCAGAACGAGAGACCCAATCTGTCTGCTGCGTTAACGGTCGTTCTAGTCACGTTGGCTGGACTCGTGGGCTACGCCATGCGGCCAACAATGGAGGCAGAGGCCACACGGTACAAGCAGCGGGCCGAAGCAGCCGAACGCGAATTGGCGGGACTCAAAGCGAAAGCCGCCGGCCGCGCTCCCGATGGGAGTCGCTCGATTGACAACGGAACAGACTCCGTCGCCGTGCGAGCGGCCGCACAATGGGTTCTACAGGTAGGCGGAGCCGTCGAATTGCTCGACGCGGACAAGCTGGTCTATTCCGTCTCCTCAGGCAAGCCGCTTCCCGAACGACCGTTCCAAATCGTTGGGTTGAACCTCGACGTGCCGAAATCGTCATCGTCCACGGCTCTGGCTAACTTCGCGGGCATTCGCGAACATCTTGGAGCATTTCGGGGCGTGCTATGGATTCGCTTCCGCATCAACTGGTATATCCGCAATGCCACTTTCCTCGAAGAACTGCCTCGCTTGGAATCGGTGTCGATCTTTGGCAGCAGTAAGGCAACGGATATCGAGGCATTGAGCGCGCTGCCAAAGCTCACTCGGCTCACGGTCTCGCATTTTCCGAGCGACGGGTACGGGCACTTGCCGAGGCTAATAGTGCTTCGCTTTCTGAGCATTCAGGAGGGCACGGTTGTTGCCGATGAACTTACGCAAGTGCTCGAAAAGATGGCCGGCTTGAAGGCCGTCGAACTGCCAGACTCCGGCGCGTCGCGTTTAGTTGCCGCGCGAATGAAAGACTTGCGGCCCGAGCTTAGCGTCCGGCTTGTGCAAACGAATCGCGGCGGGGACAACGCCGGCAAGTAGCAGATAAGAGAATCAGCGTGCTCACCACGATCATATATGCCGTGCCGGTTGGTTCCGGAACAGGTACGACAAGTATGTCGTTTACTGCCCAGCCTCCCGCGGAAAGCGACGTAAAGCCGCCTCCCGCGACATTGAATCGTCGCAATTCGCCAAAGTTGAACTGACCGCGGACACCAGCGAGCAGCGAACCGTCGTTGTCCACGATGATGTTAGTTCCTGTGCCTCCGCCCGCCCCGATGATGTCGAAGTCGCACGTATCGAGCGTGAGTCGGCCGACCTGCGCGCCCAAGGTCGAGACGTAGAACGCGCCATCGCCAGCGGGCGTAATGCCCCCGGCACCGCCGTTCATTGCGCACAGTAGCGTTTTCGTCCGCGTGTCGAGATTGAATCGCGACACTCCGCCGACTTCGCCAACGAGAAGTGAATCATCCGACTCGACAATGATGTCGTAAAACGCGCCCGCGCCGCCCGCGCCGTAATCTGTGACTTGCCCGGTTGAAACGTCAACCTTTCTGACGCTGCCGCCGAGTCCGGAATCTTGGCCGATTACGACGAGGAGGTTTCCGGTGGAGTCGAATTCTATGTCGCGGCCCGTTCCGCCAAACGAGGCAACGGTAGTAAGCGCGCCGTTCGCTGGGTCTATGCGATAAACTGCCGACGAGTCAGGGCCGGCGCTCACGGCGTAAAGGTCGCCGTTGGCATTCATCACTAGGCCGCCCGCGCCACGTTCGCCACCAAAGTTCGCGAACATCTCGCGTTGCCCCGTTGTGCGGTCGATTCGCGAAACGCCGCCCGCGCCTGCGATAATGATATCGCCGGGCATAAGGTCGATGGCGCGAGCGACTTCTGGCAAGATGAATCCGGTTGCAATCAGCGTAGCGAAGGCGACTGCGAAAACGACCGGCATACGCGAGCCGAATAGGCTTTGACGCATCGTCACACCTGTTGAGCGAGGGAGGAATCGCCAATGAGCATGTAGCGTAGTTCGACTAGCGTGCCGATGCAACTTTTCGCAGGGGCGAGCGGGGCGTAGAATGGCGGTAACGGGCCGCAACGTAAACAGCGGCCCGCTCTACTCGCGCAGGGATGGGCAAAGATGGTTGCATCGCCACGTTCGTCATCTCCCAACGCGCCCAAGAATCAAAAATCTTCCGCATCGCGAAAGCCTGTGCTGGATAGCGACTTGCGGGACACGATGAACCGTCTGCTGGATTTGGCTTACTGTCTTCGCAGAATGGAGAGCGACGCGACCGCAAATCTAATCGGCAGGCTGGATTTGCCGGAACTTCACGGCAGGGCATTGCAGGCGTTTGACCGAGAGGGAGTCGCGGGGTTCCTAGTCATGTGCCCCGAAGGTGACATGCCGGGCGGGTCTAATGTGTTCCTCGACGTTCTGGATAGGTCAGCACGTGTCCAACGTGGCGCGACGGACCTAATGCCGCTGAATTGGGCCGACGTGCTGATACGTGTCCACCGCAATGTCGACGCGGCCCAGAAGCGGCGAAACGAGAGCCGCGGCCGCGATGCTGATATTGTTCCGGACTTGGGTGGGAAAGGGCGAAAGAAGTCGACCTCGCCGGGGGGCGCGCAAACGAATCTGCTTGGTGCCTTGTTGACGTGGCATCAATACGGCGCAGGTACCGTGGGCAACTGGGCGGCCGTTGGTGTTCGTGAACTCGCCAGGATAGCGGACGTAATACCGGGTTCGGCCACGAATTTCTTCAACAAACACTGGGGGGACGACAAGGGAGAGAATGGCCACGACCGATACAAGGTAGCGTGTGCCCACAAACGGATTCTCGACAAGTTGCGGGAACTGAACGGTGATTCTCCGCCGCGCGAGTTCCGCAATTCACTCCGCGACGACCTTTACCTTGGCCGCGAAGACGATCACGACGCGGACGAGGATTGATGGCTCGGTGCGTTGGCCAAGCATCGCGTGGCGATGTTGTCCACTATCGCGGCTTGGTACCACTTTACCCGCAAGCACTTAAGCCCTCGACAAGGCGACGCCCGCGATGCGGCTGGCCTGACCGACGACGTTTGGAGCATCGACGATCTGTTGACCGCAGGCGCCCAGACGCCACAATAAGGGCATGAAAACGGCCCGTCCAGTTTGCCGCCGGACGGGCCGCAACGTGATTCTCTGAGCCGAGAACCATGCCGGTTTGTTACGTGTATGGTATGCCTCTCGGCTGCGATGTCAAGCTGGGAGCGACCATGATGGGAGGATTCGTATTTGACTATCCAATCATGTTCATAGTTTGCGGTGCATCGCAAGGGGACGATGGAAGGATTAGGCGACAGGGCACGCTTTGTGTGCCAATCGACGGAAAGCAGTCCGTAGTCGCATTCACGGACCACGACCTACTGGAAAGGTTCGTAGAAGATGGCGGCGGCGGAAGAGTGCAGGTGCTGACGATCAGGACTGCGGAAGCGTTCGCAAAGTTTCTTGAGGCGGAACAGCGGCATGGCGCTGAACAAATTGCGTTTGATCCGCCCCGCAACGGGAAGATCGCCAAGTTTGTAATGCCAATTATCGAGGCTATCCAATGCGCAAGCCGAACCCAGGAACCACCCAGCGAAAACTGCGGCTAGCCCCGTTCTATTTCCTTCGCCGAGTTGCCACGACATCGGGCGATGGCTACACCCTTCATACGCTGGTTTTGCCAGAACGCACTTCTAGCGCAAAGGCACGCAGGCAGCCGAAAACGCCCACAACGCGGCGCGCCGACATATTGTTCTAAGGGGGCAATGCCCGCGCGTTCAATCGTTCAACGGCGAGATTGAACACTTCGCCGATTTTCCGACTCTCGCTAAATGCTGCCCACGCTTGCGCTTCGGCGCGACGTGGGCGTTTTCTTGCGCGTTCAGCGGGCCGGAGATTGAACGCTGGCGCTAGGGTAGTTCGCCGCAAGTCGCGGTGAACTGTTGGCCGCACGCTGCGGCTCGGCTCGAAACGGAGCTACCCGAACATGTCGCACCGAATCACTCTACCGAACCTGACCGTCGACGCCCCGCTGTTGCTGGACTCGCGGGAAGCGGCCCGCCGGCTCGGCATTAGCGCGCGAACCTTGTGGACCTTGACTGACGAAGGCCGCGTCAAGGCGGTCCGCATCAATCGGCTCGTCAAGTACGACCCGCGCGACTTGCTGGCGTTCATCGACTCGGCCAAGAGCTAATTAGTCGCGCCATGCCCCAATCCTCTGCGCACTTCCCGAACCCCAACAAAAAACCCGCCGGCGCTGGCGAGCGATACCGACGGGCTTTAGGAGATGAACACGTGCATTATAGCAGCCGCAAACCATTATTCGACCCGGTGAAGGTCAAGCAGGCCATCGCAAAGCGCGTCAAGCTGGGAACGATTTTCGAGTACCGCGCCGTCGACGCCACGCTCGATGACGACCGCCGCGAAGGCATCGTGTACGGATTCTTCGATAGCGCCGACGCGCTCATCAAGGAACTGTCGCGAGTCCGCTCGGCCAAGGGGCAGTACATCACGGCGAACCCCGTCAACCCGAAGCTGCATCATCGGGCATTCAACAAGCTGAAGCGCGGGAAGACCGGCGACGGCACGGCCAATACGGATATCGTGCGGCGGGTGTGGCTGATTGTCGACGTGGACGCGGACCGGCCCGCCAATATCTCGGCGACGGACGGCGAGCATCGGGCGGCGCTGGACCTTGCGGCGAAGATGCGCGCGGAATTGTCGGCGGAAGGCTGGCCCGAGCCGCTCTATGAGGACAGCGGCAACGGCGGGCGGTTGAACTACGCGATTGACTTGCCCGCCGATGACGGCGGACTAGTCAAGCGATGCGTCGAAACGCTCGCGGCGCGCTACAGCGGCAACGGGCTGTCGATTGACACGACCGTCCACAACGCGGCGCGAATCGACAAGCTGCCGGGGACGCTGTGTTGCAAGGGCGACGATACGCCCGAGCGGCCGCACCGGATGGCGAGCATCATCGACGCGCCAGCCGTGGTCAAGGTTGTGCCCGTCGAATTGCTGGAAGCGCTGGCGAACGAAGCGACAAAGCCGACGACCGGGCACCCGAGCGGCAACGGGCAAGCGGCGAGCGGGCACGGTTCGTTCGACTTGGAAGCTTGGATTGCCGAGCATTGCCCCGACGCCCGATTGAAGCGAACGAGCGACGGTGAAGTCTGGGTGTTGCCAGTCTGCGCGTGGGATGCGAGCCACACGGGAGGGTGCGCGCATATCAGTCGGCGGACGAATGGCGTCATCGGAGCGGCGTGCAAGCACAACTCGTGCGCCGGCAAAGGGTGGCACGAGCTGCGCGATGCGGTTGAGCCGGGTTGGCGGGACCGACGGCCGTCGCGTGTCGACGCGGTACATGGCGCAACCGGCGACGGACAGGGCAAGGCGTTCGATGAAACGGACGAGTGGCCGGCACCGCTCGGCGACGAAGCCTATCACGGCCTGGTTGGCGAATTCGTTCGCGCCATCGCGCCGCATACCGAGTCGGACGCGGTGGCGCTCATCGCGCAGACGTTGACCGCCGTTGGGAACGTCATCGGTAGGACCGCGTTCTTCCGCGCCGAAGCCGATCGCCACTTCGGCAATCTCGACATTTGTTTGGTCGGGACGACCTCCAAGGCGCGGAAGGGTTCGTCAGCCGGCCAGATGAAGCGACTGGTCCGCGGCGTCGACCGGGCGTGGGCGGACGAGCATGTGTTGAGCGGGTTATCGAGCGGCGAGGGGCTGATTCACGCCGTCCGCGACCCGACCTTCAAGCGCGTTCCGCAACGCGACGGCAAAGGCCCCAAGGCACCCATCGTCGGATATGAGGAAGTCGAGGCCGATGCGGGCGTCAAGGATAAACGATTGCTCGTGGTCGAAAGCGAATTCTCATCGGTGCTCAAGCAAATGCTCCGCGAGCGGAACATCCTTTCGGCCATCATCCGGCAGGCGTGGGATAGCGGCGACTTGCGGACACTGACGAAGAATTCGCCGACCAAGGCGACGGGCGCGCATATCAGCATCATCGGCCACATCACGCGGGATGAACTGCGGCGGTTGATTACGGAAACGGAAATGGCGAACGGGCTGGCGAACCGGTTCCTGTGGTTCTGCGCCCGGCGGTCGAAGTTCCTGCCCGACGGCGGCACGGCCAACACGCTGGACCTGAGCGAGTACGAATGGCGGTTGCGCGAGGCGGTTCAATTCGCCAAGTCGACCGGCGAGGTACGCCGCGATGATGCCGCACGCGAACTGTGGCACGCCGTCTACGCCGATCTGAGCGGCGGCAAGCCGGGTTTGCTGGGGGCGATCACGTCTCGGGCGGAAGCGCAGGTAATGCGGCTGGCGCTTGTGTACGCGCTCCTCGATTGCTCCGACACGATTCGCCTGGAGCATTTGACGGCGGCGTTGGCGGTGTGGGAGTACGCGGAGGCGTCGGCCGCGTATGCGTTCGGCCGGGCGCTGGGCGATGCCACGGCGGATGAGATTCTTGCGGCGCTGCGACGGCAAGCCCCCAAGGGCATGAGCCGCGACGAGATTCGCAATCACTTCGGCCGCAACAAGCCGGCGCCGGAAATCGAACGGGCGCTCGGGGTGCTGTTTCACGAACAACTTGCCCGATGCGAGAAGATGACGGACACGGGCGGACGGCCGGCGGAGGTTTGGTTTGTTCGGTAGTCGGACTACGCGAAAAACGCCGTAAACGCGGGAAGGTAGGGCGTTACAGCGTTAATCGCGTTTACCGCGTACTATGCGAGGGTTGGCAATGGGGGCGTACTTGGACATCGCGAGGCGGCTCCGCTCGCGTGGCGACGAACATCCTGCCCAGGAGCAAGGCCCCCAGCGGGCTGCCCCGTTGGCGGAGGCGTGCGCGGCTTGTGGCTCGGCGATGGGCTGGCGCGACGCGGCGGGCGCGGTGACGTGTGCGGAGTGCTTGCCCGAACCGATGGGCGGCGAGCGCGTCGTCCTCGTCAACTTGCCGGAGCGCAACGAGTGGCGCAACTATGCCGACGAACGACGCGAACACGAGCGGCGACGGGTTAGATTAGGACAACCGGCCGACGACGAACCACCGCGGCGAGTCGATGCTTTGACGGCGGACGAAATCGACAGGCTGAACGACGCGCTGGCCGAAGCGGCGGCGGATGATGCCGCGGACGACGAACCGCCGGAATGCCGATAGTGTCGATTGACGGCACTGTTATTTGACATGAATAGCGAACGCGGATAAGATAGCGGCATGAACAAGCAAACCTTATCCGAAGTGATACGCGAGGCGATTCGCCAGTCGGGCGCATCGTCGAATCAACTGGGGATTCATGCCGGCGTTGACCCGAGCCAGGTTTCCCGGTTCCTGTTGGGCCAGCGTTCGTTGACGCTCGATTCGGTCGACCGACTCTTGGCGGCGATGGGTTGCGGCGTGGCGCTCGTGGGCGAGCCGTCGGCCGACAGATTGACAATCGTAAAACGTAAGCGGCGGCGACGCCGAAAGGATGATTGACGATGGCGAGCATTGCAAACGATCCCGGCGGACGCCGGCGGATTCAATTCGTCGATACTGACGGCAAGCGGCGGCCGATTCGCTTGGGGTCGATGAGCCTGCGTAAAGCGGAGGGCATTGCTCGCCACGTCGAAGAACTGTTGATCGCCAAACGATCCGGTCAACCGCTCGAATCGCGAACCGCGGCTTGGCTCGGCGACATTGGCGATGACTTGCACGCGAAGCTGGCGGCCGTCGGGCTAGTCGCTCCGCGCAACGCGACACCGACGGTGGCGCTGGGGCCGTTTCTGAACGAGTACATTGCCGGCCGGATCGACGTGAAGTCTTCGACAACGCGCCACCTGCACGATGCTCGAAAGAATCTGATTGCGTTCTTCGGAGCGGACAAGGCGCTGGCCGACATTTCGCCCGGCGACGCCGACGAATTCCGGCGGAGCCTACTGCGGGAACTCGGCGAGAACACAGTCCGCCGACGATGCGGGCGAGCGAAGCAGTTTTTCCGCGCGGCGCTCCGAAAGCGGCTGATTCGAGAAAACCCGTTCGCGGACATGAAGGGCTGTTCCGTCCAAGCGAATCGGGCGCGGGATTACTTCGTCACGCGGGAGGAAGCGGCGCGGGTGTTGGAAGCCTGCCCCGATGCGGAGTGGCGGTTGATCTTCGCGTTGTCGCGGTTCGGGGGGCTACGCTGCCCGTCGGAACACCTTGGCCTGCGGTGGGGCGACGTAGATTGGGAGCGGAACCGAATGCGGATTCGCTCGCCCAAGACGGAGCATTTCGAGGGGCGCGATTCGCGCGTCATTCCGATCTTCCCGGAGTTGCGGCCCTATTTGGAACAAGCCTGGGACGCGGCCGGAGAAGGGACCGAATTCTTGATTACCCGATATCGTTCGGCAACTGCCAATCTGCGGACCCAGTTGGAGCGGATCATCGCACGTGCTGGCCTGACACCGTGGCCGAAGCTGTTCCAAAACCTTCGGGCGACACGGGAAACCGAGCTTGCCCAAGCCTTCCCGCTCCACGTCGTTTGCAACTGGATCGGCAACAGCCAGCGCGTGGCGGCGAAGCATTACCTGCAAGTGACCGACGACCATTTCCGCGAGGCGGTCTGGCCGGCGGCCGATCCGGCGAAGCCAACCGATGAAGCGGCGCAGAATGCGGCGCAGCACGCGCACGCGGGGACTGGCGGCGAGCCGCAAGCGTTACCGGACTCGCATGAGAAAAGCCCGGAATTTCCGGGGAATGCGAGCCTTTGCGAAGTAGTGCACAAGTGTTTAGTGACCCCGACGGGACTCGAACCCGTGTTGCCGGCGTGAAAGGCCGGTGTCCTAGACCGCTAGACGACGGGGCCGCACAACGTGAAGCAGTCGGACCGAAAAACACACGCCGCCGACGAGGTTGACGTGCCCGACAGCCGATAGCGGCAAGCAAGCCGAATCAAGCCCGTGTATACCGGTATGAGACACGGGGCGTCAAGTGGGGTTCACCCGATGGCGGGGCGCGGGGTGCAGGACAGGGTTTGCAAAGGAATTCGGGTTGTTTTCTCAAGGCCGGCGCCGCGTCGGCTTTCCGCTGACCACGGTGCTGGGCGAGTCCAAAATGAAACGAATCAACCGCCGCATGAAGGGCACGGAAAAATTCTGGCG
>QEVJ01000071.1:0-50489 GCA_003576845.1 Planctomycetota bacterium | reverse complement strand
GCGACACGAAACCGCTCGATGACTTCTGACGCCGCCGCGCCACCCGCCAAACCGGCTTCCGCAAGCCCGGCAAACCGCATTCCACAGGATAGCAAACCCCGTCCTGCACCCTTCGGCCGGAGGTGCTGGACACGGTTTGCGGGACAGGTTGTTTTCTAAGAGGGGGGGTGATTTGCGACTGGGCGCGTTGCACCGCGGTAACGTGTAGCACCTAGGCGAACCGCTTCGTGGCGTCCAGGTTATTACCGAAAACGCTCTACACACCGGCGGGACGGAACGCCTTTTCCATCGCGATGACGGCTTGGGAGGCTTCGACCAGCTTCTGGTTGCGCTCGGCGGCCAGTTCCTGCAGGCGTCGAAACGCGTCCTTTTCGTCCGCGCCCGTCGTTTTCATCAAGATGCCTTTGGCTTGCTCGATGACCTTGCGGTCGGCCAGCGCTTGACGCAGATCGGAAGCCTCGCGCCGCACGGCTTCGAACTGTTGAAACCGCCGCACGGCGACAGCGATCGCCGGTTCGAGGTCGGCCTCGCCGATCGGTTTGACGAGATACGCCATCACATGATCCGACGTCGCGCGGTCGATCAGTTGCGGGTCGTGGTAGGCGGAGACGAGAATCACGGGAACGGGCCGCTCGGCGCAGATGGCGTCGCTCGCGGCGATGCCGTCCATGTCCGGCATCTTGATGTCGGTGATGACCAGATCGGGCCGCACCTTGCGGCAAAGCTCGACGAGTTGGGCGCCGGTTTCCGCCACGGCGACGACCTGGTGCCCGCATTGCGGCAGGACGCATTCGAAAAAGTCGCGCATGTCGGGCTCGTCGTCGGCCACGGCAATGCGTAGTTTCTCGCTCATGGTTTTCCTCGCGGTAAACGAATGGCAATCTCCGCGCCGGCGCCGTTGGATTCGACGGCGATCCGGCCGCCATGAGCTTCGACGATGCGTTGGCAAATCGCCATGCCGAGGCCCGTGCCCTTGGTTTTGGTGGTGAAAAACGGTTCGAAGATGCGTTTCTTCTGCTCTTCGGAAAAACCGGGGCCCTGGTCGTGAATCGAAATGCGGACGGCGTCCGTGCCAGAGAGCGAATCGGCGGCCATTTCGATGGAAACCTCGCCGTCGGCGGGCGAGACGTCGATCGCATTCTCGAAAACGTTGCGGAACACCTGCCCCAAGGCGAACCGGTCGACCGGGATAACAGCATCCTTAGGATCGAGCCGCTCGATGAGCGCGACGTTGTGCCCACCGCGTCGCGCGGCGAGTTGCTCCCAGGACTCGCGCCAAATCACAGGCACGTCGGTCGGTTTGATATCGAGCCGCAGCGGCGCCGCGTATTCGCGGACTTCTTCGAACAAACGGTGCAAGTCGTCCTGAGCGCGCTGCACGCGAGAGAGCAGCTTGAGCGCATTCGGCCGGTCGTCCACCTCGTGCGTTAACATCTCCAAACAGGCTTTGGAACGCTGCAGGGCGTTGCGGCTTTCGTGAACCAGCCCGGCCATCGTCTGTCCGATGGCGGCGAGCCGCTCGTTCTGCAGGGCCCGTTCCTCAGCTGCCTTGCGGGCGGTAATGTCTTGAGCGACGCCGAGCAATACGTTTCCATCCGCATCCTCGACGGCGCTCCAATTCCATATCGTCCACCGCTCGGAACCGTCGCGGCAGTAGATGACCGCTTCGACGTCGTGCATCCGGCCGTGGACGAGCGGATCGTATCGCACTCGTTGACGACCGCCGCCTTCCTGCAGTTCGGGCTTCAACATGTCGCCAAAAGGCTGTCCGATTGCGTCGCTCGGCAGCGTGCCGAGCAATTCCGCGGCAAACTCGTTGAAGTACGCGATGCGGCCGTCGGCCTTGAGCGATAGCACGATGCACGGCACCGACTCCATGAGCGCGAGCCGCGCCGACTCGCTGCGTCGGACGAGTTGCTGCAATGATCGCCGCTCGACGAGGCGGGCAACGCTCGCCCGGAGGAACTCGGCATCGACGGGCTTGAAGATATAGTCGGCGGCGCCGCCGCGCATCGCCTGGATGATTCCCGATACTTCCGCGAATGCAGTAACGACGATGACTCCCACATCGGGGGCGAGCGACCGCAGGTCCGGCAGCAAGTCTTCGGCGACCGCATCCGGCAGCCGCCGATCGAGCACGATGGCCGCATATTGCTTCAACCTGGGATTGGCGAGCGCTTCCCGCGCCGTCGCGGCGCCATCGACCTCGAAGCCATCCAACTCCAAAAGGTCGGTCAGGTTTTCGCGCGCGTCGGCGTCGTCCTCGATCACGAGTATGCGCGGGCACGTCTCCACAGCGACAGACAACAGCGTTGGCGAGTCATTCGCCATGCGTGTTCACTTTCCCACAAGGGTTCTCAGGGTTCCCAAGAGGCTGTCGATATCCAGCGGCTTGAAGCAGACCGCATGCGCCCCGCGCTCCAGCGCGCGCCGCACCTGCTCGCTCGCCTCTTGGCGGTAGCCGGTGATGAGGACGATCCGCGTCGCCTCGTCGACCGCCTTGGCGGCATCGACCACGTCGCAACCGTTGCCGCCGGGCAACTTCATGTCGACAAGCACCACCGGGAACGCACGCTTCGCCAGAACTTCGCAGGCTTCTTCGACGCTATGCGCGAGGGAACAACGGATGCCTTGCTGACGCAGAACGTCCCACAACGATTGGCAAAGGTCTTTGTCGTCGTCGACAAGCAGCAGCAAGGGCTGGTCCAACGCGTCGCGCACCAGATTCAAGAGATGCGAAAAGTCCACCGGCTTCGAGACGATCTGCCAAGCGCCAGCCGACAACACGGATCGAGCGGACTCCGTGCTCGCATACGCCGTTACGATGATCGCCACCGTGCCGGCCGACGCTTCGCGCAGCCGGTGGTACAACTCCACTCCGTCCATTCCGGGCATTTTCAAGTCGAGCAGCGCGACGTCGTAAAACTTGCGCTCGATGAGCGCGAGCGCGTCGGCGCCGTTATGGGCGGCATCGACCTCGTACCCGAGGTCGGCGAAGATGTCGCTCAAGTTCGCACAGATGTCCGGCTCGTCGTCGACGATGAGCAAGTGGAGCCCTGAATTCACCATCACGCGCTCCCATCACTCGCGTCGCCGACGGCGATCGGCAAGACAATCGTAAACCTGCTTCCTCTGCCCAATTCGCTTTCCGCGGCGATCCGACCGCGGTGTTTCTCGACGATCGCCTTGGCGATCGCCAAGCCGAGGCCGAGCCCTCGGGCCTTGGTCGAGAACAACGGTTCCATGACCTTCGGCAGTGCGCTCCGTGCAATACCCTTGCCCGTATCACTAACGGACAATTGCGCTTCGCCTTCCGCAACGGTCGCGGAGAGGGTTAGCTTACCACCCTCAGGCATGGCATCGCAAGCATTTCGGGCGAGATTGGACAGCACGATCGCCATTTGCCGCTCGTCCGCGCGTACCGCGCCAGGGCCAGCGGCACAATCCATGCTCACCTCGACGTTTCCCGGCAGAGAGAGCGACGCGATGACCGATTCGAAAAGTCGCCGGGGAGGGACCGGCTGGACGACCGGCTCCGGCAGCCGAGCGAAGTCGTGCAGAGCCGTGATGACCTGGTCGGCGAGCGTCGCCTGACGGTCGATTCGCTCCAAATGCGCGTTCATTTTTTCCGGCGCTACCGTCGTTGCGGTTCGCAAGTAGTAGATCGACGTCTTGATGACATTCAGCGGGTTGCGAAGTTCGTGTGCAACGCCGCCGGAAACCTGGCCAATGACCGCCAGCCGCTCCGTGCGTTGCTGACGCGCCATGAACTCCGTTTGGTAGGCGTCTTCGATGATCGCCAGGTCGCAGTCGACGAGCCGGTTGACCGACATGCGCGTGGCCAGCACTTCGGCCTGATCGCCCGCGTGGTGGGTGGCTCCATACAACAGCAGGCCGCCGCGGAGCCGCGACATGGCCGCGTTCACGTAAGTCTGCTCAAGGCCGATCTGAACGTGCCGCAGGCCGACCCGCCAGCGCCGCATCACGTAGTTCGAATCGTACTCGCCGTAGAACAATTCCCACAGCCACTGATTCAGCAACTGTTTCAGGCGGGCAACCTGGGCGTCGCCGCCGGTAATAACTCGGCGGGCGTCCGGGTGTTTGTCGATTTCCGCATAGAAATCGTCGACCAGACCCGCAAAACAGGGTTCCAGAATCGGGGCGACGGCACGAATCCGACGTTCGTCATGTTCGTCCCAGCCGATGTACGAGCGAATCGCCAGAAAGCGTTGATAGACAATGTCGGGGTTCATGGGACGGGTCGCTACGCATCGCCGCAACAAAAAAGCCCACGGACCAGGCGGCGGGTCTCGTGAGCTTGCGTGAGCTTTGGCTTTGAACGTCCCATCGCGAGGCGTTCAATCGTCTTTTACTATATAGGCGACGCCCGCGGACTGGAATCGTTTGGTACAGCAAAAAAGTCGGCGAGTTTTCGTGCAGCACGGTGCGAGGTAGCCGAACAATGACTCCCGTGCCCACCCGACCTGTGCCGGATCGCACACTCCCCGCGCGAATCGGTCCATCGACGAGCGCTTTTGCGGCAAAACCGAGGTTTACGGCGACGAAATGGCGAGGCACGAGCGACGCATTTCCAAAAAGTTTGCCTGACGAGAAAATCTAACGAAATCGAATTTGTCCGGATTGACGAATCGGTCGACCGGGAATAAATTGCTCTTGTCGAATGGTTCGTGACGGGCCATTTGAGACAGGCAAACGACGCCCTTCGGTGCAATCGAGAGCGCTGGCGGGCTTTTTTTGTCGCTGTGGTCTTGCGGGCTTTGGGCCTGCCGCTTGTGCGTCCGCCGCTTCGGACGCTTCCCGGAATGTCTTGCCGGGCGTGTTCTTTCACGCTTTGTTCCCCGGAGGTGTCCATGCTTGCACAAGCTTTGTCCACCGCTCGTTTCGCGACGTGCGACGAGTTTTCTGCGACCGATTTCCGAATTGTCGCGGCGCTGGCCGAACAGCGGTTGCGCGCGGCTCGGTTCGCGGCGATGCGTCGCGTGTCGTGCAGCTATGCCGACGGCGTCCTGACGCTGAGCGGCGTCGTTGCGACCTATCACCTCAAGCAACTCGCGCAAACGATAGTGCGGGGGATCGACGAAGTGTCGCGAGTCGAGAACTGCCTCCGCGTTTGCTCGTCGGCCACAGACTGACGGTAGTTCTTTCAAGCCCCAGACCTGAACTGAGTTACCAGTCGAACGGATTCATACGGAGACGCCTCATGTTGGTTCTTTCCCGCAGAGTCGGTGAGTCGATTCAGATCGGCTCGAACATCGTGATAACCGTTTGTGAAAACGCGGGCGGCCGGATTCGCGTCGGCATCGCCTGTCCACGCGAAATCCCGATTCGCCGCAGCGAGTTGCCGGCATTCGACAACTGGCCAACGGACGATGCCGCCGGTGTGAATCGGGGCCTCCGCTTCACCGATCCCGACGTCGATTAGCCCGCGGCGACACTTGCACCACCGCCCGTTTCCTGCCCAAAGGAGAAAAGCCATGTCCAAGGTCATCTGCCTGCCCGGCGAACGCATTCGCATCGGTGGGAACATCGAGATCGTTATCGTGCGGACAAAACCCGACATGGTGGAAATGTCGATTCAACTCCCGCCCGGCGTATCACTTTGCAAGCAATCGCCTACGGCGAGCAGCGCCGACCGCAGTGTGGAGTCGTACTATTCGAGTTCGGACAACGAGCAGTCCCCGTACGTCGTGGAGTGTAGCTGATATGTCGAGTTCGCTGCGTGTGTTGCTCGTCGACGACGACGAAGATTTCAGTGAGATTTTGGGCGACTTCCTCGTGGGCTGTGGTTTCACCGTCATGACGTGCACCAGTCTGACGCACTGCATGGAGGCGTTTTCTCGCGGCGCGTTCAACGTTGCGCTGATCGACGGGTCCGTGCGCGGTCGCGATGGCTGTGAAGCGGTGGAGGCGTTGCGCCTCGCCGATCCCGATGTGGCGATCGTGGTCCTATCGGGCCGCGCCGACCCCGCCCGCCGCGAACAGGCATTCGCCTCCGGCGCGAACGCCTACATGACGAAGCCCTGCTCGCTGGCCGAGATTCGCGCGACCATCCACGACGCTGCGGAAAGCCGGCGCGTGGCACGCCGCTTGCACCGTGAAGCCTCGACTAGGGCGACGGCCGGTGTCGGACTCGCTTCGAAACTCAGTTAGGCATCGCCTGAACCATTTTCCTATGTGCAAGGAGAAAGATCATGGCAGGAACACTGACCGCATCGCCGCTACGAGCGATTCGTCCTTGGTTTCGTCGCGGACCTCTCTCAACGCTGCGACAAGAGATGGAAGATTTGATCTCCGGCGCCTGGGGCGAAGGCGAGGACGTCTGGGCGGGGCAAGTCGTGCCCGCCGCCGACGTCTCGGAAACCGACAAGACGATCGAAGTGAAAATGGATCTTCCCGGCATTCAAGCGGCCGACATCGACGTGCAGGTGAACGGCAATCTGCTTACGGTCAGCGGCGAGCGCAAGGAGGAGAAGGAAGAGAAAGGCAAGACGTATCACCGCATCGAGCGGCGCTACGGCAAGTTCTCGCGGAGCACTACACTGCCGGCTGCCGTGAAGGAAGACAAGGTCGACGCGCAGTATCGCGACGGCGTGCTTACCATCACGATGGAAAAAACCGACGAAGCGAAGTCCCGCAAGATCAAGGTCAAGACGTAGCGCCGCTCGAAAGACGCGCGGCGGCGCACGTGTCCGCGGCGCGGTGGGTGGCCTTTCTCTCGTTTGGAACCGGGCGTTCATCTGTCTCAAAAGAAGGAGATACGTCATGCATCTTGGCGAACAATTCCGCAGCAACGTCGTGACCGTCGAACCCGACGACACGATCGTCACTGCCATGTGGAAAATGCGCGACCACAACGTGGGCGCGGCCGTCGTCGCGGAGGGAAAACAGGTCAAGGGATTGGTCACGGACCGCGACATCGCCATCCGATTGTGCGGTGGCGAAGCGGCGCCGGAATCCTCGGTCAGCCGCATCATGTCGCAGCCGCCGATCACGATTCGAGAGGATCAGGGCATCTTCAACGCCACGCAGTTGATGGCCCAGCACCAGATTCGCCGCTTGCCGATCGTCGACAAGAACGACGTACTCGTGGGCATTGTCTCGTTCGACGACATGCTGGCCTTGTGCGCAAGCGAACTGTCGAATCTCAGCAAGATCGTCGAGCCGACGCTCACGGCACAGGTTTGACGGGAATGGAGATTGTCGTCTTGGCGGCGGCGGGCATTGGATGCACGCCACGACGGAACGCCGTGAAGACAACCAGGGAGGCATCATGATTGACCTCACGTTTGGCTTACGACAATGCCCATACTCCCACCCGAGCCCGCGGTGTACCCGGTCAACTTGCTGGACGACCTGGGGCGCACGACCAGTGGCCGCCGTTGGTGGATCGTGTATACGAAATCGAGGCAAGAAAAAGCGCTGGCCCGCGCGCTTCGCGCACAGGAAGTCGCGCATTACTTGCCGCTCGTAGCGCGCTCGGTTTCCGGGCGCGGTCGTCCCGTTTGCGCATTCGTTCCGGTGTTTCCTTGTTATGTATTCGTCTACGGCGACCATCGGGACCGCGAGCTGAGCCTTAAGACCAACCGGGTATGCTCGGTGTTACCGGTTCCTGACGGCGACGCGCTTTGCTCAGACTTGGCCCGCGTGCAGACGTTGATCGACTGTGGAGAACCGTTGACGGTCGAGACACGGCTGGCGCCCGGCGAATGGGTGCGGGTGCGAAAAGGCCCGTTGGAAGGCATCGAAGGCACGATCCTACAACGCAAGCGGCGCACTTTTCTCGTTGTCGCGGTGCGAATGTTGCAGCAGGGTGTGTCCGTGGAGGTCGAGGATCGCCTGGTCGAACCGGCGACGCGACCGCCCGGAATGCCCGGTAAGTGACAGATTCTGGCGAACGCGTGCGCGCGAGGGAGGTTGGTCATGCGAATACGATCGACGGCGTTTGATCTTGGCTGTGCGATTCCCAGAGCATACACGGGGGACGGCGCGGACATTTCTCCGCCGCTGGAATGGGATGAAGTGCCTGTCGGGACGAAGGAATTTGCGCTGGTATGCGACGATCCTGACGCGCCGACGCCGATGCCGTGGGTTCATTGGGTCGTGTACGGCATTCCCGCCGACATCCGCCGCTTTGCTGAGGGCGTCTCTCGGCAAGACGAAATGCCTGGCACGGAAGGGCGTAACTCGTGGAAAACCGGAAAAACGATCGGCTACCGCGGCCCAGCGCCGCCGCCCCGACACGGCATTCACCACTATCGGTTTCACCTGTACGCGCTCGACGCCGCCGCGGGTGTGCCACCCGGCGCCGATGCGAGCGCCGTGCGGCGCGCGATTGCCGGGCAAACGTTGGCGGAGGCCGTGACGGTGGGGACGTATGAGCGGAAGTAAGGCCGTCCAGCCGCCAACGCCCGAAGAGGCCAGGGTCAGCGAAGCAATGGGCAGCTATCCGCCGCGCGACTATCATGGGCAAAGCATCGCGGCGCGTTTGGCCGCGGGTTTTATTTGCCCATTGCCCTAGGCCAGCATGCCCTTCGACGTCGTTAGCGCCGGAATTCTGGTTGCCGATCATTTGACCACGCCGATTGCGCGGCTGCCGCGGGCGGGCGAGCTTGTTCTTTGCGACGCCATGCCGTTTTCGATCGGCGGCTGCGCGGCCAACGTGTCCGTCGATTTGACGCGGCTCGGCAAGCGGGTCGGCGTGTTCGGGGCGGTAGGTGGCGATCCCTTGGGCGGGTTCGTCGTCGAGTCGCTCGCCAAGGCCGGCGTGGATGTGGCTGGCATCGTCACCCGCGACGATTGCGGCACGAGTTGCTCGCTCATCATCAACGTCGCCGGCGAAGACCGGCGGTTCATCACCACGCTCGGCGCGAACGCGGCGTTCGTGCCCGAGCAGATTCCGCTCGATGCCGTGCGACAAGCCAAAGTGCTGTACCTCGGCGGTTATCTGTTCGCCCCGGCGCTCGAAAACGAGCGGATGGTGGCCCTATTCCACGCGGCCCGAGCGGCGGGCGTCAAGACGGTGCTCGACGTGGTGGTCGCCGGCGAGGGCATCGGCCGCGGCACTCCGTGGGAGCGTCTCGCGCCGCTCTTGGCCGAAACCGACGTGTTCCTGCCCAACGAAGACGAAGCCCGGCTGATCACGGGCAAGCCCGATCCCGTCGCTCAGGCGGAGCAGTTCCGCGCCGCCGGGGCGAGAACCGTGGTCGTCACATGCGGCGGCGCCGGCTCGATCCTCGTTAACGACCGCGTGCGGCTTCTGTCGGGCGTCTACCCGATCGACTACGTCGGCGGAACCGGCTCCGGCGACGCCTTCGACGCCGGGTTTATCATGGGCCTGCTCGCCGGCGGCGACGAACGGGAGTGCCTGCGTTGGGGCAGCGCCATCGGGGCCAGTTGCGTCCGCTCGGTGAGCGCTACCGATGGCGTTTTCACGGCCAAAGAAGCGCAAGCGTTCATGGCCGCCCATCCGCTCGATGTTCGCGAACTCTAACGGCAAAGTCTGCCGATTCCTGCCGACGGCTTCCAACGGGCCGCGGAACATCGTCGGCACGGCTTCGCATTCCGCCCAAACCAAAAAAATCTATTGACACCACCTATTCCGCGCGGGAAGCTGACGGCAACCTTTCTCGAAATATTCGTCGCCGATGATATCGCCTTGCCGCGCGTGCGTGGTCCTCTGAATCTTGCGTCGCCCTCGTCGGTTTGATTTCGCACCTGCCGGCACGTTGAAGAAGATCGCTTTCCGCGTCCGTCGCCGCGGCGCCGTCCGCGTTCGGCAGGTGTGTACGTCGCCTTGCCTTGCGCAGATGGTGAAGCGGGTCGAACGCGGCCGGCTTTCGAATACAACCGCACGACCTTCCGGCCTTCTTAGCGCAAGGGGACGAAGACATGTTCTCGCTCGCAGCAAAACTTCCGCGTACGGATCGGACTACGTCGCGTCGGCCGCACCGTGGCGGTTTCGAACCGCTCGAAGCTCGGCAGGTCCTCTCCGCGTCGATCGGCGGCGCCGTGTGGCTCGATGCGAACAGCGACGGCGTCCGCGATGCAAGCGAAACGGCGTCGGTCGACGGCTTCACCGTGCTGCTCTACACAGCGAGCGGCTTGGCGTCGGGACCGGTCGCCTCCACGCCGATTTCGGGCGGTCAGTATTCCATCGGTGGGCTGCCCGCCGGAGACTACGTCATCTCGCTGGGAGACGCCCTTCTCCGCGACAATGCCGCCTATCGCTACAGCCCGCTCAATCGCACGTCCGACGAAGCGCTCGACAACGACGTCAACCCGGCGACTGGGTTTACGTCGGTGGTGACGCTATCCGACGGCCAGTCCGCGACGAACGTCGACGTGGGCGTCTGGCAGCCCGGGCGAATCGAAGGTTCGGCGACGTACGTCGGTACGATCAACGGAGTCCAAGAGATGATTCCGCTAGGCGGCATCAAGTTTACGCTCCACACGGCTGCAGGCAACGAATACGCCGAGTTCACGACCAAAGAAACGGGCCTCTACACGTTTGCCGAAGTGCCTCAAGGAGACTATTACCTCCGCGTCGAGCCTTTGGGAAACGCTACCGTCGCATCGTCGATGGGCGGGGTGCTGTTCGATGCGCAAACCTTGCGCACGCCCACGTTTCACCTTGGCGGCGAAACGGTGGAATCCCACGTGCACATCTCGACCGACGCGCCGCTTTCCGTCGGCGGCCGGCTCTGGCACGATCTCAATGCCAACGGCAGTCAAGACCCCGGTGAACCGGGCATCGCCGGGCGCCAGGTGGGAATCGTCACGAGCGCGCGGGAAGGTTGGTACAACTACGGCCCGCGCGTCACGACCGACGCCGAAGGCAACTACCGGTTCGACGGACTTCCACCCGCTCGCTATCAGCTCGGGTTGACGACCTTCAGCTATTCGCCGTACGTCGTCAACAACGAGGCGCTCAGCGCCCCGCGGCAGTCGAACGTGGACGCGAGCCTCGACAGCGACTTTCAGCCCACCAGCGGCGTCACGCCCGCGTTCGTTGTGGAAGCGGGCGCGAACCTGCTCGATTTCGACGGCGGATTGTTCTATCGCGCCAGCATTCGCGGCGTCGTTTTTGACGACGCCGACGGCGACGGAATACGATCCGGCGGAGAAGCGCTAACGCCCGCGACCGAAGTCCGCTTGCTCCGCGAGGACGGCACGCTCGTTACCGCGGTGCGGACGCAGGCCGACGGCACGTATGTTTTCGCCGACCTCTTGCCGCGAGCCTACATCGTCGAGATTGCGCGGCCCGACGGCACGACCGTCACGGCCGGCGCCAATCCGGTCACGGGCCGCACCGCGGCATTCGCGCTGGCGTCGAATGCGATCGTCACGCGCGATTTCGGGCTGCGCGGAACCACCGCCGCGACGGCCGTTGCCGGCTCCGCCTGGAACGACGCTAACGGCAACGGCGTCCGCGAATCCGGCGAACAGCCGCTCGCCGGCGTCGGCGTTCAGCTCTTGACTCCGGAAGGCGCATTCGTGGGCGCGGCGACGACCGACGCCGCGGGCAACTACACGATCGCGAACGTCGCGCCGGGCGGGTACTTGCTGCGGTTCACGCCGCCGGCAGGCACGCTCAGCCCGATGAATCAAGGCGGCGACGATCTGGCCGACAGCGACGTCAATCGCGGGTCCGGCTTGACCGCGCCGCTGCCGATCTTCGCGGGACAAACCGACTCGTCGCAGGACGTCGGCGTGTACCTCGGGCCGCTTTCCACCGACGTCAAAGCGAACCTCCGCGTGACGGAGGTCGGCTTCGTCGGCCATTCGAACTCCGAGTTCGTCGAAGTCCGCAACGTTGGCGCAGAGCCGATCGACCTTGCCGGAGTCCAGTTCACCAAGGGCATCCGCTACGACTTCTCGATGGGCCTGACGAGCCTGTTCCCCGGCGAATACGGCGTTATTGTCGGCGATTACGAGTTGCTCTCGGGCCGCACCGACGTGACGCAGATCAACGTGCTGGGGCTGTACTCCGGCGACATCAACCGTCAGGAACGCCTGACGCTCATCGACGGCCTTGGCCAGACCGTGCTGAGTTTCGAGTACGACGACGACTGGTTCGTCTTGATGGACCGCGAGACGATGCCTTGGACGCTTTCGGTCATCGACGACACGATCGCTCCGGAACTGTGGGAGCAGCGGAGCACGTGGCGGCCGAGCAGCAACCTCGCCGGTTCGCCGGGCCGGCCCGATCCGGGAACGACGCCGAACCCCGGCGCGATCCTGATCAACGAAGTGCTCACCAAAAGCGACGACGGGTTCAACGACCTGATCGAACTGCGGAACACGACGAATGCCGATATCGACATCGGCGGCTGGTATCTCGGCGACTCGAACAGCGAAATCTCGCCGCTGATCTACCTGACGCGATATCGCATCCCCGGCGGAACCGTCGTGCCGGCGAACGGCTATTTGGTCCTCAGCCGTGAGAGCGATTTCGGCGTATTCGGCTTGAGCAGCTTCGGCGAAACGTTGCACCTCGTTGCGGGAGACGAATACGGCGCGATGGCGGGCTACGCCGAATCGGTCACGTTCGGCGGAACCGAGGTCGGCGTGTCGTTTGGGCGCTATGAAAACGTGGCCGGCGTGGTCGACATGCTCCCGCAGCAGACGACGACGTTCGGCGCGGAGAACAGCGGGCCGCGCGTCGGCCCCGTCGTCATTTCCGAGATCATGTACAACCAGGCCAGCGGCGTCGAATTCGTCGAATTGGTCAATACCTCCGCGACGCCCGTCGATTTGGGCCAACCGGGGTTCGAATGGCGGCTCGCCGGCGCCGTTCAATTCACGTTCGCTCAGGGAACCGTGCTGCCCGCCGGAGGCCGGGCGGTCGTGACGAGCATCTCGCCGAGCGAGTTCCGCTTGCAGCACAACCTCGGACTGGAGGTTATCGTCGCGGGACCGTGGTTCGGCGACCTGCCCAACGGTGGCGGCGAAATCGAACTCGTGCGCAACGACGACGAAATCAAACGCGAGGATGGCCGCAACCAACGGAAAGAATTCCTCGTCGACCGCGTGAATTACGACGACACCGCGCCGTGGCCGACCGCGGCCGACGGCGGCGGCGCCTCGCTCGAGCGCATCAGTCCGAACGTTTACGGCAACCAGATCTCCAACTGGATGGCGAGCCAGACGCCGGGCGGAACTCCCGGCAGCGCGAACACGACGCCGCTCCCCGGCGATTGCGACGGCGACGGCACGGTAACGCCGGCGGACATCGACGCCCTGACGTTCGCTCTGAGCGCCGGAACGTACGATGCGCACTTCGACCTCGACGGCAGCGGCACGCTCGACGCGAGCGACCGGACGTATCTGGTGACCACGCTGATCGGCGCGAGCTTCGGCGACGCCAACCTCGACGGCCGCATGGGGCTCACCGACGTATTTACCGTGCGGCAGAACTTGGGTTCGCCGGGCGGCTGGGGCGACGGCGACTTCACCGGCGACGGCATGGTCACGGTTGCCGACTTGTCGATGCTCGTGCGGAACTTCGGCGGCGGCTCGCTCGCGGCCTCGGCGTCGAGCGCGCTCGTGGTATCCGGCGGCGGCGCGATCGCTCCGCGACAATCCATCGCGGCGACGCGGGATACCCGGCGCGAAGACACCGCCGGAGCCGCGAGCGCGTCCGATGCCGGCTCGGCCGTCGTCGCCGCGCGCGCCGCCCGATCCGCGTCGCGTCGTGTCGCGCGGTCGGCTGCACCGAACGCCGTCGATTCCGCGATCGGTCTCGCGGCGAACGACGGGGCACAAACCTTGCGAACCGCCCGTGTCGCGCGGGCATTGCGGCGGTAGAATACGGGACGCATCGCTGCGGCCATTCGGCACGTTCGTGCCGATTCGTCGCCGTTGCCTATACCCTTGCCATCGCGTTTGCCGAGCCGCTCATGTCCGTCGCCGCGCCGCATGTCTTGGTGCTCGGCGGCGGCATCAACGGCTCCGCGATTGCCCGCGATTTGGTCCTCAACGGCGTCGGCGTGACGCTCGTCGATCGCGGCGACATCGCGTCCGGAGCGACCGCGTATTCTTCGCGCCTCATCCACGGCGGGCTGCGGTATCTCGAGTTCGGCGAATTCGACCTCGTGCGCGAATCGCTCGCGGAGCGCGGGCGGCTGTTGCGGCTGGCGAAGGACCACGTGCGGCCGCTGGAGTTGATGATTCCCGTCGCTTCGCGCGGCGGCGGTTGGACCTCGGCGGCGCTGCGGTTCCTCACCGGCGGGCGGCTGGGCGCGAAGGCGACCGGCCCGCGCGGTGTATGGCTTGTGCGGATGGGTCTGTGGCTTTACGACCGTTACGCCCGCGACGAAACGCTGCCCAAGCATTCCGCGCACTGCGTCGGCGAGCCGGGCACGCCCCCAGTCGATGCGGCGACCTATCGCTGGCTTTGCGCGTATTGGGACGCGCAGGTCGAATTCCCGGAACGCTTCACGATCGCGCTGCTGCACGACGCTCGCGCGGCGGCCGAGGCGAGCGGCGCGCCGTTCGAGGTGCTCACGTACCATCGCGCGTGGCGGTCGGGAGCGCAAGTCGAGATCGTGCCGATGGACGCCGGTGTTGCCGCCGTTGGTTCTGCCGCATCGCGGATCATCGAACCCGACATTATCGTGAACGCCACCGGCGCGTCGGTCGATCGAGCGCTCGCCGACTTGGCCATCGAATCGCCGCGGCTCATGGGCCCGACCAAGGGAAGCCACTTCGTCACACGCCACGCGAGATTGATCGAGGCCCTCGGCGGCCGCGGAATCTACGCCGAAGCCGCCGACGGCCGGCCCGTGTTCGTGCTGCCGCTGGGCGATGCGGTGCTCGTGGGCACGACCGACATTCCGTTCGATGCCCCGCCGGAAACGGCCGTCGCCACGGACGCGGAGCTCGACTACCTCGTCGCGACGGTCGCCGGTATCTTTCCCGCCCTCGGGTTCGCCCGCGGCGATATCGACTTTCACTACGCCGGCGTCCGCCCGTTGCCGCGAAGCGATGCCGCCAGCACGGCGGGCGTCACGCGGCGGCACGCGATCGTCGACCACAAGCCAGGCGAATCCGGCGCGCCGCCCGTGCTGTCGGTCATCGGCGGCAAACTGACGACTTGTCGGGTACTCGCGGAAATCGTGGCCGACCGCGTGCTCGACAAACTCGGCCGCTCCCGGCAGATTTCGACCCGCGAGCGGCCGCTGAGAGCGTGCGACGACGACGCGATCGCCGCCCAATTTGGAGCGTTGCCGCCGCGCGGCGAAATTCCGGAAGACCTCGCGCGCTGGTCGATCCGTCGCGAATGGGCCACGAACCTCGCCGACCTGGTTGAACGCCGCCTGATGCTGCTCTACCATCCGCGGTTGACGCGCCGCTGGCTGCGGCGGCTGGCGAAAATCCTGGCCGACGAAGGCAAGGTTGCCGAAGCGAGTATCGAAGAACACGTGGCGGACGCGATTGCGCGGCTCGCGGAACACTACGGCAAACGGGTTTACGACGATTGAAGGAAAGGCGATGGACTCCGACGCTGCAAACGATGGCCCGTTCGACGCGCCCAATGCCGCCCCCGTGGACGCGGTAGGCGACGCCGCGACGCCCGCCGAACCGCCGCTCGCGCTCCTGCCGCAGCCGCCGCGGTTCGTGCCCGTTTCGCTGCGCCTGGGCCTCTGGTTCGGCGGGTTCTACAACCAGTTTGGCTGGTTGTTCTTCGGTTTCGGCATGATCTTTTATTGGGTCTTCGCCGCCAACGCCGACTACGAGTCGATTTACTTCTTCGCGAGCGACGTCGAAACCGCGCCCGGCGTCGTCGCGGCTACGGAAGAACTCAGCTTCAAGGTCAACAAGCGGTCCGTGCATCGCGTCGACTATCGGTTCACCGTCGGCGGCGTGGAGCGAAGCGGCACGTCGTACACGACCGACGGTGGTCTCGGGCCCAAATCGAAAACGACGATCGAATACCCCGCGGGAAACCCGGATGTCTCGCGAATTCGGGGAGCCGGCAGCGCGCCGATGCCGATATGGGTGCTGTTCGTGACGATTTTCCCGCTCGTCGGCCTGATCTTCATGTCCGTCGGCTTTCGCCGCGGGCGGGGCGCGGCCCGGCTCTTGGCCGACGGCATGCCCGCCGTGGGGACGCGCGTCCGCGAGGAAGCCACGAACGTGAAGATCAACAATCGAACGGTGATGAAGTATTTCTACGAGTTCCCGGCCGCGGACGGAAACGTCTACGAAGCGACGGCTTCGACGCATCTGACCGAAACGCTCGCCGCGGCTCAGCAGCCGCTGCTGTACAACCCCGCCAATCCCGGCGACGCGACGCTGCTCGCCCATCTGCCGTATCGTCCGCAAGTTGACGAGCTCGGCCAGGTCCAGCCCGTCAAGCTCCGGCGGCTCTTCTGGACGCTGTTGCTGCCCACCGTTTCGACCCTCGGCCACGGCAGCGTCGTTCTCTGGCGGCTGGTGAGCAACATCTAGCGAACCTCGACGCCCCGTCGCGCGTCCGCTACGATGCCCCGGCCGACGCACCCTGATCCCCGACTCCTGACCCCCGACTCCTGCCGATGCATCCCTGGATCGCCGACCGCACCCAACGCTTCGACAGCTCGGGCATCCGCAGGGTGTTCGAGCTGGCTCGGTCGCTCACGAACCCGATCAATCTGTCGATCGGCCAGCCCGATTTCGACGTTCCGGCGGAAGTTCGCCGCGCCGCGATCGACGCGATCGAGAGCGGAAAGAACGGTTATTCGCCGTCGCAAGGGATGCCGGTGCTGCGCGACAAGCTCCAAGCCCAGATCGACAAGGAATACGGTCATCGCGACCGCCAGGTGTTCGTCACGAGTGGTACGAGCGGGGCGCTCGTCATGGCGATGATGGCCCTCGTCAATCCGGGCGACGAGGTGATCCTGTTCGATCCGTACTTCGTCATGTACGTGCCGCTGTTGGAACTCGTCGCCGGCAAGCCGGTGGTGATCGACACCTATCCCACGTTCGCCATCGACGTCGACCGCGTGCGGGCCGCCATCACGCCGCGCACGAAGGCGATTCTTTTGAACAGCCCTGCGAATCCGACGGGCTACGTCGCGAGCGAAGCGGAGGTGCGGGCACTCGCCGCGCTTGCGACCGAGAAGAGCGTGTGCCTCATCAGCGACGAAATCTACCGCCCGTTCTGCTACGACGCTTCGTTCTCGACGCCTGCCAAGTACAACGACCAGACGCTCGTGATCGACGGCTTTTCCAAATCGCACGCGATGACCGGTTGGCGCGTCGGCTATGCCCACGGTCCCGCCGCCGTCATCGACACGATGATCAAGCTCCAGCAATACACGTTCGTCTGTGCCCCGCAACCGGCGCAATGGGCGGCGGCGACCGCGATGGACGTCGGCATCGACTCGTACATCGCCGACTACCGCCGGAAGCGCGACCGGTTCATCGACGGCATTCGCGACGTGTACGAAGTGCAGCGGCCCGGCGGGGCATTTTATGCCTTTCCCAAAGCGCCCCGCGGCACGGGGAGCGAGTTCGTGGCCCGCGCAATCCAAGACGAGCAACTCCTCGTCATTCCCGGCAACATCTTCAGCGGCCGCGACACGCACTTCCGCGTTTCCTACGCCGCGAGCGACGAAACGATCGACCGCGGCATCGCGGCCCTGCGGCGACTCGCGCGGGGCTAGCGATTTGTCGCTCAATTCTCGCATTGAGTGCCCCTGCTGACCTCGGCCTACTGCCTGCCGCGCGCCGCAGGTAAGATGGCTTTCATGCCCCAGTCGCACTTGCAGCGAAACACGACGATCGGCTTCGCGACCAGCGTTGCGCTGGCGCTAGTCAAGCTCGCCGCCGGGACGTGGGGCCGATCGAGCGCGCTTGTGGCCGATGCCGTCGAGTCGCTCGCCGATACGATCGGCTCGGTCCTCGTGTGGCAAGCGCTGCGCGTGGCGGCCAAACCGCCGGACAAAGACCATCCCTACGGTTACGGCAAGGCCGAGGCGCTCGCGGCGCTGGCGGTGGGGGCGTTGCTCGTCGTCGCGGCGCTGTATATCGTCGCCAAGTCGTTTCACGAGATCGTCACGCCGCACGAAGCGCCCGCCCCTTGGACGCTCGCGGTGCTCGTGGCCGTCGTGCTCGTCAAGGAGTTGCTGTTTCGGTTCGTGATGCGCGGCGCGGACGCATTCGATTCCGACGCCGCTCGGGCTGACGCCTGGCATCATCGTTCGGACGCGATTACCTCCGCGGCTGCGTTCGTCGGCGTGACGGTTGCTGTCTGGGGACCGGCCGCGTTCGACGTTCCGACGCTCGTGCTCGCGGACGAAGCGGCAGCCATGCTCGCGAGCGGCATCATTTTGATCACGGCGACGCGGCTGATTCGCCCCGCGCTGCGCGAACTGCTCGACGCGGCCGCCCACGAAATGGCCGAGCAGGTCGCCGCCGCCGCTCGCGGCATCGAGGGCGTCGCCGACGTCGAAAAGGTCTTCGTCCGCAAGAGCGGGTCGGGCTATCACGTCGACATGCACTTGCACGTCGACCCGGACCTCTCCGTCCGCGTCGCCCACGCCCTCGCGGGACAAGTAAAAGCCGCGTTGCGGGCCGAATTCGCCAATCTGACCGGCGTCCTGATTCACGTCGAGCCGAGCGAAGTCGCCGAAGCCGTGCATACCGAGCAACAGTGACCCGACGGGGCAAGCGGCCGTCAGTCAGCCTCTTGCGTGGGGCCTGCCGCCGGGCTATCTTCGCATTCATGCGTATACGCACGATTTCAGCCAAGGCATTCGTGGGCAGCAAGAGCGATATTCCGATCGCGCTTCGCGCCGCGTATTTGGCGCTTCACCGCTGCTCGGACGCCGCCTTCGCGGCGCAGGGCATCACCGCCGACCAGTTCGTCCTACTGGCGACGCTCGCCCGGGGTGACGCGTTGACTCAGCGGGAACTTGCCCGCCGGATGTCGTCCGATCCGAGCACGGTCAGGGCGATGCTCGTCCTATTGGAACGACTTGGACTGGTCAAACGTGAAGGCCATCCGACGGACGCGCGCGCACGGACCGTCGCGCTGACGGCCGCAGGAAAACGCAAGTTTCGAAAACTCTGGGCGGCAGGCGAACCCATCCGATCGCAGATGTTCGACGCGCTCAATCCGGGCGAAGCGCCGTTGCTCGTCCAACTCCTGAATCGAATCGCGACAGCCCTGAACGAAGCATCCATCTCCGTCGGCCAACCACCTTCCTTCAACTCTCACGAGGTCGAGCCATGAGAACGCGCAGCGTTTCGCTTTTCGTCTGTTCCGCGCTGGCCTTCGCGACGGCACAAAACGTTGCATGGGCGGGCGACGAGAGATTTCCGGCGCCGCCCGCCGGCTTCGACACGCGCCGCGACGGGATCGAGCGCGGCAAGCTGGAAACGGTCGAGTATGAGTCCACCACAGTCGGCGCCGCGCGAAAAGCGCAAGTCTACACGCCGCCGGGTTACGCTGCGGACCAGAAGTATCCCGTCCTGTATCTGCTCCACGGCATCGGCGGCGACGAGCACGAGTGGACGCGGGGCGGAGCGGCCGAAATCGTCCTCGACAACCTCTATGCCGACAAGAAGATCGTCCCCATGATCGTCGTCTTGCCGAACGGCCGGGCGGCGAAGGACATCACCCGGCGCGACCCGATCCCGAAACAGTCGCCGGCGTTCGCCGCGTTCGAGAAGGACCTGCTCACCGATCTCATCCCGTTCGTCGAGAAGAAGTATTCCGCGAAGTCGGACCGCGAGTCGCGTGCGCTGGCCGGCTTGTCGATGGGCGGCGGACAGTCGCTCAACTTCGGACTCAACAACCTCGACACGTTCGCCTGGGTCGGTGGGTTTTCGTCCGCGCCGAATACCAAACGCCCCGCCGAGCTCATCGAGGACCACGCCGAAGCAGCAAAGAAGCTACGGCTGCTCTATGTCGCGTGCGGCGACGGCGACGGCCTGTTCCGCATCAGCGAGGGCGTCCACAAAATGCTCGAAGAAGAGCACGTCCCACACATCTACCGCGTCATTCCCGGCGGCGGACACGACTTCAAGGTTTGGAAGAGCGACCTGTACCACTTCGCGCAGTTGCTCTTCCGCGACGCGGCAAAGGAAGAGAGTGCTACGGAAAAAAAGTCCGACGCAGCGCCGCCAGAGAAGAAGGAGCCGCCATTGGACGGCGACGAATCGCAACCGGCATCCACGAACGTCGGCAATGCCCTTTTCCCGCGTGTTCATCCCGATCGGCGCGTTACCTTCCGGCTCAAGGCCCCGGAGGCCACGAAGGTGCAAGTGTTTACCAATTACGGACTGGGCGCCGGCGGCCCCTGGGACATGCAGCGCGGCGACGATGGCCTTTGGACCTTTACCTCCCCGCCGATCGTACCCGGCTTCCATTACTACGGGCTGCTCGTCGATGGTGTGCAAGTCAACGATCCGGGCAGCGACACGTTCTTCGGCACGGGCAAGCCGACGAGCGGGATCGAGATTCCCGAAGCAGGCGTCGATTTCTATCACGTCAAGGACGTGCCCCACGGCGAAGTCCGTTCGTGCTGGTACAAATCGCAGGTGACCGGCAAGACGCGCCGCGTCCAGGTGTATACGCCGCCAGGCTACGACGCCGATCCGCAACTACGATTTCCGACACTTTACTTGCAACATGGCGGCGGCGAAGACGAAACGGGTTGGACGCGGCAAGGACACGCCAATTTCGTTCTCGATAACCTGATCGCTGCCGGCAAATCCGTGCCGATGATCGTCGTCATGGAGAAAGGTTACGCGACGAGAGCGGGCGAGTCCCCGCAGCCCGGCGAAAGACGGCGCGGCGACGGCGGCGCCTTCGAGGACGTGGTCCTTAAAGATTTGATCCCCACGATCGACGCCACATTCCGCACGTACGCGGATCGGGAACATCGCGCCATCGCGGGACTCTCGATGGGAGGCGGTCAAGCACTGCAAATTGGGCTGACCCACTTGGATACGTTCTCGGCGGTTGCCTCCTTCAGTGGAGCTCGTGCGGTCGATCCCAAGACCGCTTACGGCGGCGCGTTTGCCGACCCCGCTGTGTTCGATCAGAAAGTCGACCTGCTCTACCTTCACTCGGGCACGGTTGGCATGGACGCTCGAATTCACGAGAGCGCCCGCGATCTCCACGCCAAGCTGCAGCAATCCGGCATCAAGAACGTGGACTTTCGCGATGCCAATGGATTTGCCCACGAGTGGCAAACCTGGCGGTATGCGCTGTACGATCTTGCGCCACGGTTGTTCAAGCCGAAGAACTGACGCTGCACAAGACAATCGCCTGCGGAATCATACGCCGCGGCTCACCCCGACTTGATCGCCGTGACGATGTCGAGCACGGCCTGTTTGCCGTCGGCGAAGTACATCAGGCAGTTGTCGGCGGCGAAGAGCGGATTGGGAATGCCGGCAAAGCCGGGGCTCAAACTCCGCTTGACCATGATTACCGTGCGGGCTTTGTCGACGTCGAGAATCGGCATGCCCGCAATCGGACTCTTGGGATCGATCCGCGCGACCGGATTCACCACGTCGTTCGCCCCGATGACGATCGCCACGTCGGTCTCGGCGAACTGCGGGTTGATCTCGTCCATCTCCTTGAGCTTGTCGTAGGGGATTTCCGCTTCGGCGAGCAAGACGTTCATGTGCCCCGGCATCCGGCCGGCGACGGGGTGAATCGCGAAGAGCACTTCCGTGCCGCGGGCTTCGAGCACGCTGGTCAACTCGCGCACGGCGTGCTGAGCCTGGGCGACGGCCAAGCCATAGCCGGGCACGATGACGACCCGCCGCGCTCCGTCGCAGATCATCGCGATTTCGTCGGCGGTGGTGCTCTTGATCTTGCCGGCATAAACGCTGTCGGCGTCGGCCGCGGATCCGCCGGAGTCCATCAAACCGAGCAGCACATTCATGAGCGAGCGGTTCATCGCCTTGCACATGATCTGCGTCAAGATGATGCCCGAGGCGCCGACCAAGGCGCCGGCAATGATCAGCACGTCGTTGTCGATGACGAAACCGGTCGCGGCGGCGGCGAGGCCCGAGTAGGAGTTAAGCAGCGCGATGACGACGGGCATATCGGCCCCGCCGATCGGCAGCACCAGGCCCACGCCGAGCACGGCGGACACCACGCACAAGATCGTGTAGATGTAGTCGTACTGCTCGGGATGATCGCGGGTCTGGCTTTCGACGACGAGCCAGACGGAAAGTGCAATCGCCACGGCACCACAAACGACGTTGAACACTTGCTTCCCCGGCAGCGCGGCGAGTTTTTTGAGGAACTTATACTCTTCCAGCTTGGCATACGCGAGCACGCTGCCCGTAAACGTGACCGCGCCGATCAAGCCGGACAGCGCGACGGCGATGTTGCCTTGCAGCGAAGGCTGCAGGCTGGTCGCCACGTCGGCGCCGGCGACGAGTACGGACGCCAATCCGCCAAAGCCGTTGAGCAGGGCCACCATTTGCGGCATGCCCGTCATCTTCACGCGCACCGCGAGCAGCCAGCCGACCAGCGAGCCAACGCCCATGCCGACGAGCACGGCCCAGAAGAGCGGCATGCGGTTGTACGTGTAGAGCTTCCAGAGCGTGACGCCGATGGCGAGCGCCATACCGAGCGCCCCGAGCCAGTTGCCGCGGACCGCCCGCTTGGGATGGCCGAGTCCCTTGAGGCCGAGGATGAAGAGCACCGACGCGACCAGGTAGGCCAAATTGCACCACGTGTCGATCGACACGCCGGAAAACCGGACCGCGGACACCGCCACGGGAAGACTCGAAACGCCAGGCATCACGCGCGGTCCTTCTTGCGAAACATCTGAAGCATGCGATTGGTGACGGCAAACCCGCCGACGACGTTGATCATGGCGAGCGCGGCGGCGGCAAACGCGAGACCGCCGGCCAAAAACTCGCGGCCCGAGACGTCCCCCGCCACGCCGGCCAGAATCGCGCCGATGATGGTAATGCCGCTGATCGCGTTCGAGCCGGACATCAGCGGCGTATGCAACGTCGGCGGGACTTTGGTGATAACCTCGAAGCCGACGAAGATGGCGAGGACGAAGATCGTGAGGTAAGTAATTAACCGGTCGATGCCGTCGCCGCTCGACTCCGTATCTTCGGACCGCTCCATTTCCGTCGTTCGGGCATATTCTTTCTGTGGTTTCGCCGTCACGGCATCCGTCTGCTCGTCGCCGGTGGTCGCTACGACCGGCTTGAGGTCTTCGACCGACAGATCGTACTCGTCGGTTTGCGCGTGGATCGAATTTGCTGCAAACGATCCACACAAACCGATAGCACAACCCGCGACAACCGCGCCCCGCCAGAATCGCCTTCGTCGACCATTCATCTGCGTCCCTCAAGCCTCGGCTTTCCAGTACCCCTAACGCTTCGAATCATTATTCCGTGGGAAGATTCTGTGCCAATCACGAAAGTGCTAAATCACGAAAAGCACCGGGCAAATGGCAAGAACCCGTTTAAAGAATGCTGGAAACGGAGCATCCGCAGTTACTCTGCACTTTTTCATTTTGCCTCCTGCATTCTCTCCGTGCGTCCGCGTCTCCGTGTTTCAATGAATTACTAAGTTGTGGCCGAAAACCAGTCGGCGCCCTCTGCGCGTCCTCCGCGGCCTCTGCGGTAAAAAGCGGACCCGCTCAACCGCGCGGGGCGAGTCCGAGCTTCTCGCGAATCCGCGGATGCACGACTTCGCCTCCTTTGGCCGCGAGCGTTTCGTGGATGATTTCGTCGTCGGCATCGAGCCGCACCTTGCCGTCTTTGACAATGTGGGCGAGCAGTGTCGCCGCGTTCTTGCCGAACATCAGGCTCGCATCGTGCGGCACTTCGCTCGGCAGGTTCGTGGGGCCGAGGATCGTGACGCCGCCGTACACGACCGTTTCGTCGGCCTTGGTCAGTTCGCAATTGCCGCCGCGTTCCGCCGCCAGATCGACGATCACCGAACCGCCCGGCATCCGCTCGACGGCTTCGCGCGTGACCAGGAGCGGCGATCGCACGCCGGGAATCGCGGCCGTGGCGATCACGACGTCGCTCGTCGCGACCACGTCGCCGAGCAGTTCGCGCTGCTTGCGATAAAACTCCTCGCCGAGCGCTTTCGCATAGCCGCCTTTGTCTTCGGCCTGGCCCGTTTCCAGCGGAAGCTCGACGAACTTCGCGCCGAGGCTCTGTATCTGCTCTTTCACCGCGGCGCGCACGTCATAAGCCTGCACGACCGCGCCGAGCCGTCGGGCCGTGGCGATGGCCTGCAATCCGGCCACGCCCGCGCCGAGGATCAGCACCTTGGCCGCCGCGAGCGTCCCCGCCGCGGTCATCATCATCGGGAACATCTTGGGCACGGTCATCGCCGCGATCAGCACGGCCCGATAGCCGGCCACCGTTGCCATCGACGAAAGCACGTCCATCGACTGGGCCCGGGTGATCCGCGGGACCATTTCGAGGGCGAAGAGGTTGACGCCGCGGGCGGCTGCGTCGGCGATGCCTTTGGGTTCGCCGAGCGGGTCGCATAGGCCGACGACGGACTGGCCGGGGCGAAATGCCGCCAGGTCGCTTGCACCGGCTTTGAGATTGGCTCCGGCCGAACGGACTTGAACCACGATGTCGGCGGCGAGGGCTTCGGCGCGCGAACCGAGCTTCGCGCCTTTTTCGGCATACTCCGCGTCGCGAAACCCGGCTAATTCGCCCGCGCCGGCTTCGACTACGACGCTCAGGCCGCACTTGGCGAGCGCGGCCAGCACGCCCGGCGTCAGGGCCACGCGGCGCTCGTTGGGATGGGTTTCGCGAGGAACGCCGACGAGCATGGTGCGGGAGGCGGTGGTTGGAATCGCGGCTTCACGATCGATCGCCGCGATTCTTGCACAATTTGGCTCGTACACCAAGCCGAACCGCGCGGAACGCGGTACCACCCAATGGCATGGGTCGTTTCTAATGGCGCATTACGGGGGGAGGCCGCCTTGCCGCGACGACTGTTTTCGTCGAAGCTGTGGCCAGATACCACGGCTCATAGCGGAAGTCGCAAGACTTCCGAGGCTCGTCGTCGGATCGTCGGAAGTCCCAGCGACTTCCTCGGCGGACTCCTCCAACTGTCCCTTGTCCACTCTCCGCATGTCCGCCGTCCTCCGCATCCTGGCGCTCGAAACGACGGGCCTTTCCGGCTCGGTCGCCGCGCTCGTGGGCGAAAGGGTTCTCACGGAGCGCGAACTTGCCCCCGGAAGCCGGAGTGCCCAGTCGCTTGCACCCGGCATCGCCGAATTGCTCGGCGAGGTCGGCTGGAAACCGGGGGAGGTCGAGTTGATTGCCGTGACCGTCGGCCCCGGCTCGTTTACCGGCCTGCGGGTCGGCGTGACGACCGCCAAAACGCTTGCCTATGCGACGGGAGCGGCCGTCTTGGGCATCGACACGCTCGCCGCTATCGCCGCCCAGTCGCCGCCGCAGGTCGCGAGCGTCTGGCCGGCGCTCGACGCTCAACGAGGCGAGTTGTTTGTCGCCCAGTGGCAGCGCGACGCGGCCGACGCGAGCGTCTGGCGGGAAACGACCGCGCCGCGAATCGTCGACGGAGCGACGTGGATTGCCAGCCTTTCCCGGGGCACAGTCATTTCCGGTCCCGGCGTGCGTCGCTGGCGCGAACAGGTACCGCCCGGCGTCGAAGTCGTCGGCGAAGAACACTGGCAACCCCGCGCCGCCCCGGTCGGCCAACTCGCCTGGCGCAAGTTTCAAGCCGGCCAGCGCGAAGACCTTTGGTCGCTTGCCCCCAACTACTTGCGAGCCAGCGCCGCAGAAGAAAAACTAGCCGCCAAGAAAACCTGAGTTCTAACCTCCAACCTCCAACCTCTCGCCCCGCGTGAAACTCGCATACCTCCAACACGAGCACCACGAGTTCCGCGACGCCGCGGCCGATGCGATGGCGGATGCGCAGTTGCAGGGCGTGTTGGGCCGGCTCGCCGATACGCTCGGCGTGCGGAACCGTGAAGCGTGGGAAGATTTCGCCGATTCGGCCGCGACGCGCGAACGGGCCCGCCGCATCAAGGACGCGACGCTCGCCGACTTGGACAAGCATCTGGAAACGCTCGAACGCTCGGTGACGCGGCTCGGCGGGCGGGTGCACTGGTGCGACGACGGTGCGGCCGCCCGCGAGGCGATTCTCGGCATCCTCCGGCAGTGCGGGGCCAAAAAGATCGTCAAGAGCAAGTCGATGACGACCGAAGAGATCCACCTCAACCCGGCGCTGGTCGAGGCGGGCATCGAAACGGTCGAGACCGACTTCGGCGAGTACATCATTCAAGTGGCGGGGCACCGCCCGTCGCACATCGTCGGCCCGGCGCTGCACCTCAACGCGAAACAAGTCGCCGAAGTGCTCAGCCCCGTGGCGGGCGAAACGCTTTCCTCCGACCGCGAGGAACTCACCCGGTTCGCTCGCCGGGCGCTGCGGTCGAAGTTCGCGGAAGCAGACGCTGGCATTACCGGCGTAAACTTCGCCGTCGCCGAGACGGGCACGATCGTGCTCGTCTCGAACGAAGGCAACGCCCGGTTCACGACCGCCCTGCCGCGCGTGCACATCGCGATCATGGGAATGGAAAAGGTGATCCCGCGGCTCGCCGATTTGCCGGTGTTTCTCAAGGTGCTCGCCCGCGGCGCGACGGGGCAGAAGCTGTCGGTTTACACGTCGCTCATCACGGGTCCGCGGCGAATGGGCGAACTCGACGGGCCGGAAGAGTTTCATCTGGTAATTCTCGACAACGGGCGGAGCCGCATTCTCGGCGGGCCGCTCCGCGAGAGCCTGTTTTGCATCCGCTGCGGGGCGTGCTTGAATGCCTGCCCGATCTATCGCAACGTCGGCGGTCACGCCTACGGCGGCACGTATTCCGGTCCGATCGGCGCGGTGCTCACGCCGCTTTACGATGGCCTTTCGCAGAATCACCACTTGCCGCACGCATCGAGCTTGTGCGGCGCCTGCCAGGCGGCGTGTCCGGTGAAAATCCAGATTCCCGAGATGCTGATCCGGCTTCGCGAACAACTTCACCACGAGCCGCGGGCGCTCGGCCGCGTGGAACGGTGGGCGTATGGCATCTGGGCCCGCGCGATGCGCAGCCCGCGACTATATCGGGCCGGCACGTGGCTGGCGACGCGAACGCTCGGCAGGCTCAAACGATCGACACGTTGGCTCACGAAGCTTCCGGGCGGTCTCGGCGGCTGGACGCGAACGCGCGACTTCCCGGCGCCGGCGGAACGAAGATTTCGAGATTGGTGGAGCGCAGGGGCTGGGGACTGGGGGCTGGGGGCTGGGGAAGGAGCATCGCCAGCTTCAAAAGAACCCTTCGACCACGCTTGAGCCGCAAATGCGTATTCCCCAATCCCCAATCCCCAGCCCCAATCCATGTCCCGTGAAGCTTACTTAGCCCGAGTTCGCGACGCCACGCAGGCCGGGCGTGCGTATCGCATTGAGCCGCGCGGCGAAGTGACGCCGACGACCGGATATGTCGGCGGAGGCGACGATCTTTGTGCGCGGTTTGCGGCGGAAGCGAACGCGGTCGGCGGCACGGCGGTGGTCGTGCGCAGCTTCGACGAAGCACGGGCGGAATTGGCGAAGGTGCTGCGCGCTCGACGAGCAGAATCGGCGTTTGTCTGGCGACACGATGTCCTCGATCGGCTCGGGCTGGCCGGCTTGCTTGCCGAGTTGAGCGTGGCGGCGCTCGATCCGGGGGCACTCGCCAAGATGCCGCGCGACACGCGACGGGCGACGATTCTCACGGCGGACATCGGCATCACGAGCGCCGACTACGGCATTGCGGAAACCGGCACGCTGGCCATGTTCGCACGGCCCGAGCAGCCGAGGCTCGCCAGCCTTGCCCCGCCGTGTCACGTGGCGATTCTCGAACGGCGGCAGATTCTGCCCGACTTGTTCGACCTGTTTGCGGCGCTCGACGAAGCGGGGACCACCGCGGGGGCGCCGCATAAGGTGCCGAGTAATCTCACGTTCATCACCGGACCGAGCAAGACCGGCGACATCGAGTTGCAACTGACGACCGGCGTTCACGGCCCGGGCGATTGGCGGGTGATCGTCGTGGACGGTTAGCGTTCGCTCGGCTGCTCGTTGCGGGCGTATCGGGCGATAAGTTCGAGCAGTTTGGCGCGCTCGATCGGCTTTGTCGCATAATCGTCGCAGCCCGCTTCCAGGCATTTCTCACGATCGCCGGTCATCGCGTGCGCGGTCAGCGCGACGATCGGGCCTTCGTATCCCCGCGTCCGAAGCTGCCGCGCGGCGGTGTAACCGTCGAGCACCGGCATCTGCATGTCCATCAAGATCACGTCGAACGGCACGCCTTCCTCGACTGCGGCCAGTGCGAGATCGACGGCTGCCCGGCCATTGTCGGTCAGTGTCACATCGACGCCCGCCTTGCGAAGCACGAACGAGATCAACCGCCGATTGTCGACGCCGTCTTCGGCCAGGAGCACGCGGGCCTCGATGCGGCGTGGCTCGTGCCGCGAACCGGTTGCCCCGCCGTCGTGCGGTTCGGATGGTTTTGGCGGCAGATTCTCGACCTCGGTCGCCGCTTCGCACGCCGCCACGTCGCACGGTCCCGGATCGACGACGAGCGAGAACGTGCTACCGCGGCCGACGGTCGAGTCGACGAGAATCTCGCCGTGGAGCATCTCGGCGAGCCGCCGGCTGATCGCGAGGCCGAGCCCCGTGCCGCCGAACCGCCGGGTGGTGGTGTTGTCGGCTTGTGCGAACGGCTCGAAAAGCTGTTCCATGGCCTCGCTCGGAATGCCGACTCCGGTGTCGACCACGTCGAACCGCAGTCGGTGCACGCCTTCGAAATCGGGCACGAGCCGCGTTAAGATTCGTATGCATCCCGATTGCGTGAACTTAATCGCATTGCCGACGAGATTGATGAGAATCTGGCGGAGCCGCGTCGGGTCGGACTGGATTTGACGCGGAATCGGTCCGCGGAACTCGACCTCCAGCGGCAGTCCCTTGGCGTCGGCTTTCACTCGCATGAGCGACGCCACTTCGCGCACGATTTGCGCCGGGGAAACGGCCACGCGTTCCACGGCGAGTTTGCCGGCTTCGATCCGCGACAGATCGAGGATGTCGTTGATCAGTTCGAGCAGATGCCGGCCGTTGCGGTGGATCGTCTGCACGGCGTCGGCGAGTTCGGGTTCCTCGACGGCGAGCGCAAGTTCCTCGGCCGAGGCCTCGGCCTGCGCGCGGCGAAGCGTTTCGGTGGTGATCGAGAGTGCTTCGGCTTGGTCTTTTAGCCGGGCCTGGGCCCGCTCCAGATGGTTGGCATACGACGTAAGCTCCCAATTCTTTTCGGCCAATTCCGTGTTCGCCCGCATAAGCGAGACCGAAAACTCGTCCAACCGCCGCGACATGTCGTTGAAACTATCCGCCAGATCGGCGATCTCGTCGCGGCCGTCGACGGCGACCCGCGTGCCCACTTCGCCCGTCCCGATTAGCCGGGCGGCATCGTTGAGGCGACACAACCGCCGCCCTACATTCCAGGCACCGCCTCCGGCAACGGCCGCGGCGATGATCGTGGCGGCATTGGCAGCCAGATAAATCCAGACGCTGAGCGATTCGATGGGGGCGAGGGCGTCGGCCGCGTCCTGGTCGCAAACTACGATCCAGCCCAAGCTGGCAAACCGGCCGAAACCCTTCGACAGCGCATACGACGTCAGCTTGGTCACGCCCGTTTGCGACTCCTGCCGTTCGACGGTCGAATCGCCGCCGGGTGCGAGGTCGAGCCCGGCAAACTCCGCGGAGGCGTCGGCGAGCGGCGGCAAGTCGACGTTGCCGCGGCGAATCACGCGGCGATCGAGCGTGTAAAGCGTCAACGTTCGCGAGTCGTCGTAACCGGCCGTTCGCTTGTCGATGATCTCGGTCACTTCCTTGATGTTGAGCACGGCTTTGAGCACGCCCAGCATCTGTCCTTCGGCATCGTCGACCCGCACGCAAATGTCCACGGAGTAGACCTGGGCGCTGTCGTCGAAGTTAACGTCGCCCACATACGAGCCGTTGCGCATCGCCTCTTGCCACCAGATTTCGTCGTCCTGGCGATAGTCGGAGGTCCGGCCCGTCATGGCCGCATTCGCGCCGAAGCGATTCGTCAGGAAGACTTCCCCGTAGAGGGCATAGCCGTGCCCTTCGCGCAGCCGGGCGACGCGGACGCGCAGGTCGTTCGACAAGCGGTTTTCGAGCAATTCGCGGATAAGCCCCGTTGCCGGTTCGGCCGGCGTTTGGACCCACGCCTCGTCGCGTGCGTCGATAACGCGTTGCCGTTCGCCGAGGGCGTCGAACTCGCGATTCGAGTCGGCGAGCGTTTGCTGCACCAGGTAGCCGCGAACGTACGCCTGCCATTCGGCGACGTGGCCATGCATGGCGCGGTCGATTTCGTCCATGACCGCTTGGGTTTGCGCCGCCGCCGATGCTTCGATCGACGCCCGCAAGCTGTCCTCGCCGACCCGGATCGCGGCCAGCCCGACGACCCAGATCATGGCCACGGGCATCGCGACGACCAGCAGTAGCTTGTGGAGAATGCGCATCGGGATCGGTCCCACCGCCCACACCGGGCGTCCGTGTCGCCGGTCGACCGCGGTTGGCGGACCGGCGCAAACGGGAGTTTTGACGCCATCTCGCGCCAGGGAACTTTAGCTTTTCCGGGACGCCGTTGTTGCGGCAAATCGACGTGCGGTTGTTGTTTTGCGCAGAGGCGACGCACGCGGTGGCCGGCCCGCACACGCCGAGTGTGCAACCGCGCATCCCTATGCCCGGAATAAACCGCAGAACGCGCATCGAACGTGTCGGTATAGTCTGCCAATCGTCCTGGACCGCTCAGATTCCCCGCAACCGATGGGCGGCGTCCCTCGATAATCGGCATAGGAAGAGCAATGCGAACCGGAATTGAACCGGACGTGTCGATTGAGGCGCAGGAATCGCCAAGAATGGCAGTCGCCGGGCGAATGGAAAGTTGTGCAAAGTATCCCGACTGCGAAAAATGGCCGCACCAAAAGGCGGCAAAAATCCGCAGAAAACGGATAAACTGATAGAGACCTGGACGCGAAAAGTGGCGTCCGGGCCGAGTGCGGCAACAGATTTGCTGGAGGACCTGCTTCAGCACCCGAGGGTCCCGCCATGAACGAACCTACCGCCAACCCCGAATTGTCCGTCGCCGGCGAATTGCTCGTCTTGGACGCAGGTTCCGGCGAGGGCCTCCACGTGCGGCCAGCCGCCCTGGCCGAGTTCGAAACGACCCTCGACGCATCGCTCGAAACGCTCGTCGCCCGTTGGGCGGCGTATGCCTCGCCACGGGCACAGGGACGCAATACGGGGGCCTGGCGGCGGTAAGCTGCGTCGGTAGATCTCGAAACTCACAAGCCTCGGCAAACCTGCCGGGGCTTTTTTGTTGGGCGCCGGCCGATCTGGGAGCCGGTGCGGCGGCCATTTCGTTGGCTTGGAACGCGGCGCGTGCGTAGACTGAAGGATGATTTCTCGTACAACGCCCGCGGGAAATGCCCATCGGTTCTCGTCTCGTCCACGCGCCGTGCCCTTCGAAAGCCGGCGCCGCGATTCGCGCGAATGTCTCGTCGCCAAATGCCGCCGCTCCGCCGCCGTCCTGCGCTTGCCGCGGGCGAACGGCTCGAACCGCGCCTGGCGCTCAGCGCGGGCACGGTTTGCGTTACGGAAATCTCCGCCGCGGCGAATACGACGCTCGCCGACCAGGACGGCGACTTCGGCGACTGGATCGAGATCTACAACCCCGCCGCAACGCCCGTCGATCTTTCGGGCTGGACCCTTTCGGACAACGCGGCGGCGCCGGCAAAATGGTCCTTTCCTCAGGGTACAACGCTCGATGCCGGGGCGTTTCTCGTCATTTTCGCCTCCGGTAAGGATCGCTCCGTCGCGGGCGCGGAATTCCATACCAACTTCGCGCTCGACGAAGAGGGCGAAGTGGTCCTGCTTTCCGACGCCGGCGGACAGACCGTCGATGCCCTGCCGTTTCCTGCACAACACCAAACGGCTTCTTACGGCGTCGAGTTCATCGCCGGCGAGCCAGACTTGAACGAGCGGCGATTTTTCCTGTCGCCCACGCCCGGCTCGATGAACGGCGAAGGCGTGCTCGGTTTCGCGCCGGAGCCGTCGTTCGACCACGAGCACGGGTTCTACGAGGCGAGTGAAGCCTTCGCACTCGGCATCCAATCGCTGATCTGGGACGCACCGATCTACTACACGACCGACGGCAGCGTCCCGGCGCCCACGAATCCCGCGGCAACGCACTACGACGCGCAAGTGCGGCCGTTGGTCGACCGCACGACGACCGTGCGGGCGGCGACGTTTGTCGATGGCTACGCCCCGTTGAGCATCGCCACGAGCACATTCATCTTCCTCGACGACGTGCTTACACAATCGCCGACCGGACAAGCACCGCCGGGTTGGCCCGCCGCAGGAACCGGTCCGAACAACCAGGTGTTCAACTACGGGATGGATCCCCAGGTCGTGAACGATCCCGTGTGGGGACCGCAACTCAGGTCGGCACTGACCGCGATCCCGTCCTTTTCGATCGTCACCGATCGCGACAACCTCTTCGACCCGGCGACGGGCATTTACGTCAACGCCACGCAGCACGGCGAAGCGTTCGAGCGGCCGACGTCGGTCGAACTGATCTATCCCGATGGGCAAATCGGGTTTCAGGCGGATGCCGGTCTGCGGATTCGCGGCGGATTCAGCCGCACGCCGGCCAATCCCAAGCACGCCTTTCGCTTGTTCTTCCGAGCGGAATACGGCGAAAGCAAGCTCGAATATCCGCTCTTTGGCGACGAAGGCGCGAGCGAATTCGACACGTTCGACCTGCGGACAGATCAGAACGACTCGTGGGCCTATCAGCGCAGCCGCGAGATGACGATGATTCACGACGTCTTCTCGCGCGACACGCAAGCGGCGATGGGCCAGCCGTACACGCGGAGCCGTTTCTATCACCTCTACATCAACGGCGTGTATTGGGGGCTTTACCAGACGCAAGAGCGGCCCGAAGCGTCGTTCGGCGAAACGTATTTCGGCGGCGACAAGCGGGATTACGACGTCATCAAGAGCACGGGCAGCCCGCTGTATCAGACGGAAGCGACGGACGGCACGATGGTGGCGTGGGAAACGATGTGGCAGTTGGCCCGCAGCGTGCGGACCGATCCCGATGCGTACTATCGTCTGCAAGGTCTCAATCCCGACGGCACGCGGAATCCGGCGTATCCGGTGCTGCTCGACGTCGACAACTTGATCGACTACATGACGATCATTTTCTACACGGGGGACGAGGATGCGTCGCTCTCCGTGCCGTTCGGCAACAACCGCTCGAACAACTGGTACGCGATCCGCAACCGCACGGGCGATGAAGGCTTCCGGTTCTTCATTCACGATGCCGAGCAGACGATGTTCTCGAACCACAACATCGGCGACTTGAGCACCGATCGCACCGGTCCGTTCATTCACTCGAACCAGAACCTGCTCGTCTACAGCAACCCGCAATGGGTGCATCAAGACCTGATGGCCCACGAGGAGTACCGGCTGCGATTTGCCGACCGCGTGCAGATGCACTTGTCGCCGGGCGGAGCGCTGTCGCAAGAGGCGATCCTCGCACGATGGAACTCGCGGGCGGAACAGGTGGAGCTACCGATCGTCGCCGAGTCGGCCCGCTGGGGAGACGCGCAGCGCGAGCCACCGTTTACGCAAACTGACTGGGCCTATGCCGTCGAGAACATCCGAGCGCGGTTCTTTGCGGCCCGCGAGCGGATATTTCTCGACCAGCTCAAGATCGACCAGCGCGAGAATCCCACCCTGCCGGGCAATTTGATTCCCGGGGCACTGTATCCCTCCGTCGCGGCACCGGCGTTCTCGCCACACGGCGGGCGGGTCGATCCAGGAACGCCGATTTCGCTCGTCGCACCACCGGATGAGTCCTTTACCGATACGATGCTCGTCGCGGCAGGCTCGGCCAAGCGGGCCTTCGTGCCGACGAGCGACGCGCTCGGCACAAGCTGGACGCAACTCGGCTACAACGACGCGGCTTGGCAACAGGGCACGAGCGGTGTGGGCTACGAACTGCAGCCGTCGCACGTTTATTCCGTCTCGTCGCTCGTCAGCACGGACGTGCGAACGCAAATGTATGGTCTGTCGTCGTCGGTGTTCGTGCGGACGACGTTTGCGATCGCCGCCGACCAAGCGTTCGACGAGCTTTGGCTGCGGATGAAGTACAACGACGGCTTCATCGCCTATATCGACGGCGTCGAAGTGGCGCGCAGCGGCAACACGCCCGCGGGGAATCCCGTCGGCGATTTCGCGGGCTTGCGCGACAACGCCCTGACCCGGTCGTTCGAGGAACACGACATTTCGCACGTCCTCGCGTCGCTCGCGCCGGGAACGCACGTGCTGGCGATTCACGGCTACAACGAATCGCGATTCGGGCAGCGGATGCTCGTCCTGCCGGAACTCGTCGGCCGCGAAGTCGCCACGTCGCCGGCCGCGAGCACGCTCTATTACACGACCGACGGGACCGACCCGCGGTTGCCGGGCGGGGCGGTTTCGCCGAGCGCCGGTATCTACGCGGAACCGTTCAGCTTGGGAGCGACCGGTCCGGTGAAAGCTCGGGCGTGGCTTGCCGGCGAATGGAGCGCGCTGTCGACCGCGTCGTTCTCGCTGCCGTCGCCGGTGCGGATCAGCGAACTGATGTATCACCCTGCGGCGCAGACGGCGGAAGAGCTCGCGCGGTCGCCCGGCGGCAACACGGCGTTCGACAAGGACGAATTCGAGTACATCGAGCTGGTGAACACGGGGGACGAACCCGTTTCGCTCGACGGAATGCGGATCGACGGCGGCGTGCGTGTGACGCTCGGCGATGCGACGCTCGCTCCCGGCGAATATGCCGTCGTCGTACGGAACGCCGCGGCATTCGTCAATCGGTACGGCAGCGGGCCGCGGGTCGTCGGCGTGTATGGCTCGTTGCCGGAGGACGATCGACTGTCGAACGCCGGCGAGCAGCTACTGTTGCTCGATGCAGGCGCGGCGACGGTGCTCGATTTCGCCTACGACGACGCGGCGCCTTGGCCGACCGCGGCGGACGGACAAGGCTGGTCGCTGGTCATCGTCGACCCGCTCACGGACCCTGGGAACTGGGGCCAGGCGACGGCTTGGCGCGCGAGCCGCGAAACGGGCGGTTCGCCGGGCGACGTCGATGCCCTGTCCGGCGACCTGAACGCCGACGGGACGGTTGGACTTCGCGACTTGATCTTGCTGCGGAACCACTTAGGGCTCGCGGCAGGGGCAAAGCGGTCCGACGGCGATCTCGACGCGCCGCCCGCGGCGGCTGCGTCCGCCGTGCGGACGAGCGTTCGGGCGACCTTCGTGGACACGGATTCGGGTCTGGCCGCTCGGGCGAGACGGCGTTTGGCCCGAACCGCGGTGGATGCGGTTCTCGGCAGTGCGGACCGGCCGGCGTCCAGCGGGCCCTGGGACGAGATGTCCCGTGCGATTCGCGTCCAGCGAGTGCGAACCGTAGCGCGGCATTGACCGCTTTGGCGGGCGAGTCAGGACGGCGCGGGGAGAGCGGGTTTGCAGAGTTGGGTCGATCGCCGCTTGTCCTGACCTACCAAGTGGTCGCGTTGAGCGGCGCCAACGTAGGACGGACTTGAAGTCCGTCCTACGTGGCGCGGATACAACTAGTTTCCGAACAGCGACCAGGGGACATCGGTGGCGACGACCTCGGCGGAGACGGGGCGAACCGTCTTGGCCGGAGCGACCTTCACCGGAGCAGCCTTGGCCGGGGCAAGCTTGGCGACGGGCCTGGCGGCCGTGCGGGCGGTCGTGGCGACGTGGCTGGCTTGCTGGATCTGGGCTTCGATCTGCTTGATTTCGACGTCGGTCAGCGGGAACGTGTCGCCGACGCGAGCGTTCGCCGGGGCCGGCCGCGTAATCTTGCGGCGCTGTGTCGTGGTGCTGGCCGGGGTCGGAACCGGAGGCATCGGGGGCTTGTCTTCGCCGCCGCCGGCCTTGGCCGGAGCGGGAGCGGCGCCTTCCGCACAGCAGTCGACGACGACCCACTTGTAGTCCGGAACTTCCTTTTCGGCTTCGTACTTCACGAGCTTTTTGACGTTGTACATCTTGGCGCACGGGCTCGGGCACCAGTCGGTCCAACGGACTTTGCACGCCGGCTTGTGGCCGCATTCGCAATCGCAGCCGCACGCGCCGCAGTTGCCGCAAAGCTCTTCGCAGTGCGTGCAGCCCTTGCGGCTCGGGCCGGGCAAGCAAGTTTCCTTGCACTCGCAGCCGTAGCACGTGACCTTGATCTTCTTCGTGCCGATCTTGAGTTCGCAGCGTTTGCCGTTGCCGCAGCCGTCGCAGCATCCGCCGCACGGGTCGCAGCAGTCGTTGCACGAACCGCAGCCACCGGCCGAAGCCGCGCAACCGCAGTCGCCGGCTTGCGCGGCTTGCACCAGCAAGCCGAGCATCGCCGTGGACAGGAACAATCCAAACTGTCGCATGATAAGTATTCCTCCATGTTTCCGCGCGGCGACAAAGCGTGTGACCGGTCGCCAGCCGCGCGGCTGGGTCAAGTTTTCGAACGTTTATGTCATAGGCGAAGTCAGAGGTTCGCGGGAACGGTTCTCACGAGCATCGCCCATCAAACCGTTGCCGGTTTAGAAGTCGAACTGGAACCGCATGCCGAACAGATCATTGTTGCCGACGACGCCGGAGAGCAGGTCCACGTCTTCGTGCACGTAGTCGAACATCATGCGGGTGTACGGATTCCAGTACCAGTTTGCGCCGGCGCTAAACCCGTCCATGTAACCACGGATGCCGGCGAGTCCGGAGTTCAGGTCGACCCAGGAGTAGCGGGCTTTGAGCTGCCAGGCCCCGCGGCCCATGCAGACGCCGTCGGCAGTGCTGACGCGAAAGAAGTCTTCGAGCGGCTTGACGCGGTCGAAGGCCTTGGAGTCCTTCTTGTACACGCGGTTTTCGCCGGTGAGGAAGTACGACGCTTCGACGTAGCCGCCGTTGTTCTCGTCCAGGTTGTCGGTATCCGCGCCGTAGAACTCTGCTTGTAGCGAGGCTTGACCCCAAACGATCGCCGATTCGAGACCGACGAGGTTCCAGTCGTCGTCACCCGTGTGCGTGCTCGTCAGGTATCCGGCTTGCGAGCCGAGTTCCGGACGCTGGGCGAATGAGACGACAGTCAAGTCGTCCCGATGGCTGAAGGCCGCGCCGACGTGGACCAGATAACGGCCTTGCGACGGTTCGTCGTAGAACAAGCAACCGGCCACGCGGCCCGTGAAGCACCAATCCCCTTCGTCGCCGATATGGCTGGCGCGGCCGGTCGGGTTGTCGGGACTGTCGTTGCGGAAAGCACCCGCGAACCACGACCAGTTGTCGTTCTCCATAATGTAGTTCGAAGCCTGCAAACCAAAGTTACGCGAAGGCACGAACGCGCTGTGTGGAAGCGAGCGGTTCATGAACGTGATGAACCGGCTGCTGGTCAATTCTTCCAACGAGAACGGTTCCTTGAAGTGACCAACTTTGACCGTACCGAGGGCCGGTGCATTCGTCACTTCGATGAACACGTCCTTGTAGTCGACTTCGGAGCCCTCGAACTCGACTTCGACCTGACCGATTACGTTTTCGTAAACCGTGCCCTTGCCGCCGAGGCGGGCGGTGTTGAAGCCGGTTTCGTTCAGGCGGTCGACGCCGGTCGCGGCGACGAGTGCCGGATCGTCTTCGTACATGATATGGTCGAAGAACAACCGACCGAACACGGCGAAGCTCGGCTTCGAGACGATGTCGACCTTCTTGCACGGCCCGTCGGCAGCGGTGTCCGCGGCGGCGTCGGCCGAGAGCGAGGCCTCTTTGGCCGGCGTCTGGTTGACGAGCGAACGGAGCGAGTTGAGCTCGCGTTCCTGTGCGTCGAGCCGGGCGAGAATCGCACGGAGTTCCGCCGAGCTTTCCGAGGCCGAGACGGGCGCCGGTTCGGCATAGGCTTCGCCGTACGACTCTTGAGCTTGGGCAGCGGTGAGGCCGCCCGTGAACGCGAACGAGGCCGAGAGGGCCAAAGTTCGCCACCAACAACGCTGTCGCATGAGATGGCTCCTTCCAATGAAACCAAGTGTGCTCGGACACTCCGTGTCGCGAGCGGACAATCCGTTGGATAAACGTGGGTCGCGCCGGGTCGTGCCCGCGAGAAATCCCGCAAGCGAAGGGTGCAGGACGTGCGGCCCATCTACTCCGCTTGATCGGTGCCACGAACGCGCGGACTATGTTAGGATTTTCGGAAACCCGGTGCGTCTTAAGGACTTAGGTCTTGACTGCACCGCCCGCTCGACGTGCCGAGAGGTCTTTGCGCACGCGGCAAAGTCTGCCCAGGCCGAGCGACGCGCCGCGACCTTTCGGGCGGCGCAAAGTTTGAGGCCGCAGTTGGGCAGCGACGGAACGAATTGCGGCGGCTTTGCCGGTTGGGCCATCCATTCGGCGCGGCAGTCGGCCTGCGGATTTCCAGCCAAATCTCGCTCCGGCAAACGAACCGTTTTTCAAGCGGGGACGTACACCGCCCCCGCGATGCCGTCAAACGGTTAATCGAGGGCCGATGCCGAAAGCGTGCAACTTGCGGACGAACTTGCAGGCGACGGCGTTTGACTTTGCCTGCGCCGCGATTTAGCCTGTAGGCCGTGTCGCGCTCGGCGACGCGCGCTGCTGCCGCGCGGTATCGCGCGGTATCGCGCGGAACCGGACGGCGCGCCGTGCGTTAGAAGGTCGTTCACTCGTTGGGCCAATTCGGGAGTCACGCTAATGCAATCGAAACAATGTATGCGGATCGGCGCGGCGAGCGCTCTGGCGCTGTTCTGGGCGTCGGTTGCCCCGGCGGACGTGGTGACGCGGTATGCGTTTGACGGCACGTTGACGGACACCGCGCCGGCCGGCGCGAATGCCGACAATCTGCTCGCCCGCATCGTCGGCGGAGCGGGAGGCGAGAGCTACGAGCCGGGACTGATCGGCGACGCGGTGCGGCTCGATTTTGCGACGGGGTCTGCGTTCGCGCTGCAAGCGCCGAGTTCCGCGGACCTCAATCTCGCTCCCAACTGGACGCTCGAAGCGTACGTCAAGCCGGACCTTCAGAACACGGGCGAATGGGACCGCCTTTGGACCAAGTGGGGCGAAGGCAGCACCGACTGGCATTGGGCCTTTCGGCATCCGAACAACGGACTCGATCTGTTTCTCAACGGCGCCGGCCCGGTCGTCAGCGCGCTCAACGGTTTGCCGGCGAACACCGTGCCCCTGGAACGCTGGTCGCACGTGGCGCTCGTCGGCGATAGCAGCGCGAATCAGGTTCGCGGGTACATCAACGGCGCGCACGTTGTGACCGGCAATTACGTTGCCCCGATTGCCGGCGGCGGAAACATGAACTTCGGCAACTTCGCCACGGCCGCGCCGAACGGTTTGCAGTTCACCGGGCTCATCGACGACGCGCAGATTCACAATGCAGCAGTCGACGACGCGTATTTGCAGTCGCGCGCGGCGATCGTTCCGCCGCCGCCCTTGCCGACGACGGCGCCGCCGCCCACGACGGGGCTCGTTAGTTACTGGACGTTCGACGGGACGACCGACGACGAGGCGAGCAACTTTCCGGCGAACGTAGGCGTCGCGACCGATAACCTGACTCCGCGAGGCGGCTCGGCGAATTACGAGCCGGGCCAAATCGGCGGGGCGCTCCGCATCGGGGTTGGACCGGGAGACACAACCGATCTGTCCGCCGTCGTGTCGGGCGACGTGAATCTCCCCGCGACGTATACGATCGAAGCGTGGGTCAATCCTTCGGATCTTTCCGGCCCTTGGCAGCGCTTGGTGCTGAACTGGGGCGGGACGGCCGATGCGCATGCGTATCACTTTGCGATCCGCAATGAGTCCGGGTTTAGCAACGCGGTGAGCCTGTTCCACGGCCAGACGAACGGCGCGGAACCGAACGCCAACGGCGGCACGGTCGTGGCCAACCAGTGGCAGCACATCGCCGGCGTGGCCGATGGCAGCGCACTGCGCGTGTATCTCAACGGCGAACCGGTGGCGGCCGTGCCCTACGACGGCACGATCAAGACGGCGCTTGCCGAAGGCCTCGGCGTCGGCGACTCGGATACGGCGCTATCGACAATCAAGTTCAACGGGTTGCTCGACGACCTGGCGATCTGGTCCGTGCCGCTGACGCCGGACCAGATTCGGTATCAGTACCAGAGCGGTTTGAACGGGTTCGGCGCGCCCGTGCCCGAGCCGACGACGCTGGTGCTAGCGGCCATGGCGATCGTCGGTTGCGGCGCCGCGGGTCGCGTGCGCCGCGGTCGCAGCAAGTAACGGTACCGAGGACAATGGACGCTCTGCAGGCGACGCGTGGGCCGACGAGCAATACGAGGAATCTCGGGCGAGCGGTCGACCGGCGTCGACCGCTCGCTTTGCGTAACCTCCGGAATCTTTCACCCACTTCCAAATCGCCCGAGGGAATCGATGGCCCGACTGCCGTTGCGTCTGATACGTGTTGCCGCCCGCGGACCCCAGAATGCCAAGCGTCACCATCGCCGATCGTTCGGTTGCGAATGGCTCGAAGCGCGAACGATGCTCGCCGCCGATCCGGTGATCGGCGAGTTCGTGGCGATCAATAGTTCGACGCTTCAAGACGGCGAGGGGCGGTTTTCGGACTGGATCGAGATTCACAACCCGAGCGACGCGCCGGTCGATCTTGCCGGCTGGCACCTCACCGACAACGAGGCGAACCTGACGAAATGGAGCTTTCCCTCGACCGTGCTCGCGCCGGGCGGTTATCTCGTCGTCTTCGCTTCCGAGGACAACACGCCGCCGCCCGACGAGTTGCATACGAACTTTCGCCTCTCGGGCGAGGGTGAGTTTCTCGCGCTGGTGAAGCCCGACGGCGAGACGATGACGTCGGTTTTCGATCCGTATCCGCAACAAGTCGCCGACGTGGCGTATGGTGCGGGTGTGACGAGCACGGAAACGATCCGCGTGACGGCAAATGGGCCGGTCCGCGCGCACGTGCCCACGGACGGTTCGCTGGTAGTCGATTGGACGACGGGCGCGTTCGACGATTCGACTTGGACGGCGGGGACGGGTGGCGTCGGCTACGATATGGACAGCGACTACGACTCGCTCATCGGCACGGACGTCGAAGCCGCCATGCACGGCGTCAACCCGGGCGTCTACACGCGAACGAAGTTCACGGTCGACGACGCGACGGAAGTCGATAGTCTGTTGCTCGACGTGCAGTACGATGACGGCTTCGTCGCGTACCTCAACGGCGAAGAGGTCGCCAGCCGCAACGCCCATTCGAGCGCCGTCGCGCCGCCGACGGGTCTGGTGTCGTATTGGAACTTCGACGGCACGACGCAAGACCGGGCCGCAGATTTCGTCAACAACTCCGGGAGCGTTGCCGACAATCTCGCGCCGCGGGGCGGCACGGCGCGGTACGTGGCGGGGCGCGTGGGGCAGGCGCTGGCGGTAGGCGTGCAAGGCGGCGACGCGACCGATTTGGCCGCGCCCGCGTCGGACGACGTGCGGCTTCCGGCGGCCTATGCGATCGAGGCGTGGATCAACCCGAGCGACTTGAACGGCCCGTGGCAGCGGCTGGTGCTCAATTGGGGCGGTGCGGCGGCGCTGCATTCGTATCACTTCGCCATTCGCAACGAAAGCGGCTTCACGAACGCCGTGAGCCTGTTTCACGGTCAGACGAGCGGCGCCGAGCCGAACGCCAACGGCGGAACCGTCGTCGCCAACCAGTGGCAACATATCGCCGGCGTCGCCGACGGGAGCTTTTTGCGCGTTTACCTCAACGGCATGGAAGTCGCGGCGACGCCCTACGACGGCACGATCAAAGCGCAGGCGAGCGAAGGTCTCGGCGTCGGCGATTCGAACACGGCGCTGTCGACGATCAAGTTCAACGGCTTGCTCGACGAGCTGGCGATGTGGAGCGTGCCGCTTACGCCGTCGCAGGTAATGTCGCATTATCAGGCGGGGGCGCTCGGCTATGGGCTCACGCCGGTCGGCGGCAGCACGGAACTCGAATGGAACTCGGCCGCGCCGCTCGATCGGGCCGACATCGCCGCGCTCGCGGTCGAGACGATCGACGTTACGCCGCTGGCCTCGCTGGTGCAGCCCGGCGAGAACGTGCTGGCGATTCACGCGCTCAATTCGTCGGCGAGCGATCGGGACCTCTTGATCCGCGCCGGCTTGCGGTCGGCCGACATCGTCGTGGATCCGAATTCGCACCGCTACTTCGCCACGCCGACGCCGGGCGGACCGAACGGCACGGGCGTTTCGGACTTGGGACCGATCGTGCGCGACGTGGCGCACGAGATTCTCGAGCCTTCGGGAGTTACGACGACCACGCTCGTGTCCGCGTCGGGGCCGGTGCAAGCGTATGTGCCGACGAGCGATGCGCTCGGCTTGGAATGGACCGAAGCGGATTACGTGCCCGGGACGCACGGAGAGAGTTGGACGACGGGCAGTGGCGGTGTGGGGTTCGATTTGACGGGGGATTACGGTCCGCAGATCGGTGTGAACGTGCAGGGGACGATGCAGGGCGCGAATGCTTCAGTGTATGTGCGGAGCGAGTTCTCGCTCGACGATGCCGCGGAGATCGAGCGGCTCAAGCTTCGCGTGAAATACGACGATGGGTTCGCGGCGTATTTGAACGGCCAGCGGATCGCGTCACGGAACGTGCCGGGAGTGGGAGGATTGTCGCCGGCTTCGGGTCTAGCGACGTATTACAGCTTTGACGACACGCTCGCCGATCAGGCACCGCTGTTTACGAACAACTCGGGAGCGACGGTCGATACTCTAACCGCGACGGCGGCGGCGGGGACGGTGGCGACTTCGTATCAAGCGGGTCGTGTGGGGCAGGCCGTGCGGTTGAGCCGGCTGTCTGGCCAGGCCGCGATGCTGACCGCGGCCGACTCGAACGACTTGGACCTGGCCGGCGATTGGACGATCGAAGCGTGGGTAATGCCCGACGGTGTGAACACCGGCGAATGGGAGCGGTTTGCTACGAAGTGGTTTCCGGGCACGACGAGTTGGCATTGGTCGTTTCGGTACGCGAACAATGGGCTGGACCTGTTTGCCAACGGCGCGCAGGTCATCAACGGTCAGACGGGCTTGCCGGCGAATTCGCTACCCGCCGGCGTGTGGTCGCACGTAGCAATGACCGGAAGCGCGCTGTCGAACACGATTACGGCGTGGATCAACGGCGTGGCGGTGGCGACCGCGCCCTACGTGGCCGTGACGAACGGGAACGCGCCCTTGACGCTCGGGAACTTTCGCATTTCGGACGCCGCGTTTCAGTATTCCGGCCTGATCGACGAGTTTGCGATTTGGCGGGTGGCGCTGTCGCAGCAGCAGCTTCAGTCGCACGTGGCGGCCGGTTCGGCGGGCTATGGCTTGACGCCGGCCGGCGGCGGATCGTCGGGCGTACCGTGGAATGCGGCGGCGACCGCGGCGCATCCCAACGCGGCCGCGACGCAATTCGAGGAGATCGACGTATCGCAGTTTCGGCATCTCTTGGAGAGCGGTGCGAACGTGCTGGCGGTTCATGCGTTGAATGTTTCGGCGAGCGACGACGACTTTTTGATCGCGACCGAACTCGTCGGCGAGGCGGGTTCGGACACCGAGCGGCCGATTCGCGTGACGGCGGACGTGCTGCCGACGCTCGACGCGGTGGGTTCCGTGTCGCTGGTCTATCGGCGGATGTTCGACGCGGAACAGACGACGCCAATGTTCGACGACGGCACGCACGGCGACGCGACGGCGGGAGATGGTGTGTTCACGGCCCTGTTGCCCGCGTCGGTGGCCGCGCCGGGCGAGATGTTGCGGTATGCCGTGCGGGCGCTGGATGTCGGCGGCGTGGCGACCAGAGCGCCGCTGTTCGCCGATCCGATCGGTTCGCCCGAGTATTTCGGCACGGTGATCGACGATCCGGCGATCGTCACGCAGTTGCCCGTGCTACACCGGTTCATTCAGAACGAAGCGGCGGCGGAAACGCGGACGGGAACGCGGGCGTCGCTCTTCTACAGCGGCGAGTTTTACGACAACGTGTTCATTCGGATTCGTGGCGGGACCGCGGTAAACTGGCCCAAAAAGAGCTACAAGATCGAATTCAACGACGGCGAGCATTTTCGGTTCCGGCCCGATCTGCCGCGCGTAGACGAAATCAATCTCAATGCGACGTACACGGACAAGTCTTACTCGCGGGCGATTCTGGCTTACGAACTCCACGACGATTCGGGCGGCAAGGGGCCGATGACGCTTCCGGTGCGCATCGAGCACAACGGCCAGTTCTTCAGCCTGGCCCTATGGGTCGAAGAGCCGGACCGCGATTTCTTGCGGCGATACGACATGGACCCGGACGGCGCGCTCTACAAGGCGTCGGCGAATCCGACGAACGGTCTGACCGGTTCGGCGAGCGTTTTCGACAAGAAGACCCGCAAGGACGAGGATTTTTCCGACTTGCAAGCGCTCATCAACGGCCTGGCACAGAGCGGCACGGCGCTGGAACGGTTCATTTTCGACAATGTCGATATCTCGGCGATGGTCAACTTCATGGCCGTCGACGTGATCCTGCAGAACATCGACGCGACGGACAAGAATTTCTACATCTATCGCGACACGGAGGGCGACGGCGAATGGGAGATGCTGCCGTGGGACTTGGACCTCGTGCTAGGGCCCAACGCGCTGAACACGGACACGATCGTCGCCCAGAGCGACGCACCGCCCGGCAACACGAGCCATCCGTTCCTGGGCACGCTGGCGTTTCCGTACAATGGGCGAAAGAACCATCTGTTCGACGCGATCGTCAACACGCCGCGGACGCGCGAAATGTTTCTGCGTCGCGTGCGGAGCTTGATGGATCAGTTTTTGGGCGCCGCCACGACTCCGGCCGAACAGCGGTACTTCGAAAAGCGGCTCGATGAGCTGGTGGCGCTGCTCGGTCCGGACGTGCTCTTGGACAAGGCCCGATGGGGCGCAAACGCGCACTTCCCCGGCGCGACCTACACGCTTCAACAAGCGGTCGATCGGCTCGAAAACGAATACCTCGCGCCGCGGCGAACGCACCTGTTCGTGACCCATTCGCAGAGCAGTGAGCCGACGCCCGTGACGACGGTTCTGGCCAGCGGCGCGGCGGCGAAAGCGTATGTGCCAACCGACGGCAGCTTGGGCTTGGCGTGGACGCAGCCGGCATTCGACGATGCGACGTGGCTCTCCGGCACGAGCGGCGTGGGGTACGACGAAGACACGACTTACAATTCGTCGCTCGGTTTGAATCTCCGTTCGCGCACGCAGTTTCCGAATCCGGCCGACTGGCCGAAGCTGATCGATGCGAACAACGACGGCACGAGCGAGAACGACTCGGTCTACATCCGCATTCCGTTCGAGGTGACGAATCCCGCGGCGCTGACGCAGCTCAAGCTGCGGATGAAATACGACGACGGCTTCGTGGCGTACCTCAACGGCGTGAAGGTGGCCGAAGCGAACGCCCCGGCGTCGCCGCAATGGAACTCGGCCTCGACCGCGCTGCACGACGACGGCGCGGCGTTGCAATTCGTCGATTTCAACATCGCCGCGTTTGCGGGCGTTCTCGTGACGGGCACGAACGTGCTCGCGATTCACGGACTCAACGACATGACCAACGGCGTGGGCACGAGCAGCGATATGCTGCTGCTGCCCGAGATCGTCAACGGCACGCCGACGACGGGCGGTTCGGTCGGCATTCCCGGTGAACAGACCGGCTTCCCGGCGATTGCGTTCGGGGCGATCGACTACAACCCGGCGGGCGGCAATCAGGACGAAGAGTACATCGCGCTGGTGAATCAGAACGCGTTCGCCGTGGACATCTCGCATTGGCGGCTTTCGGGCGGCGTCGAGTTCACCTTCCCGGCGGGAACCGTGATTCCGACGGGCGAGACGCTATACGTCGCCGCGGACGTTGCGGCGTTTCGGACCCGCACGGCCGGGCCGCGCGGGAATCAAAGCTTGCAAGTCGTCGGCGGCTATCGCGGCAACATCTCCAACTTCGGCGAAACGATCGTCCTTTCGGCATCCGATTCGGCCGGCAGCGAAGTCGTTGTGGCGTCGGTCGACACGCCGTCGACGCCGTCCGAGACGCAACAGTTCCTGCGCATCACCGAGGTGATGTACCATCCGAGCGATCCGACGCCGGACGAACTGCTCGCCGGCTTCGACGACGGCGACCGCTTCGAGTTCATCGAGCTTTACAACACGAGCGCGACGACCACGCTGCAGCTTGCGGGCGTGAAGTTCACGAGCGGCATCGCGTTCGAGTTCGGCGCGGCGAGCTTGCCGCCGGGCGGATATGCCGTGCTCGTTTCGGATGCGGCAGCGTTCGCCGAGCGCTACGGCGGCGGCATTCCGATCGCAGGCCAATACGCCGGCAATCTCAGCAACGGCGGCGAGGCGATTACGCTCGACGACCCGGACGGCAGCACGATTCACGACTTTGCATACGACGATGCCGATCCGGATTGGCATCCGGCGGCCGACGGCGGCGGGCCCTCGCTGGTGATCGTCGACCCGTTCGGCCCGCTCGATCGTTGGAGCCAGCCGACCGGTTGGCGGGCGAGCAGCGCCGCCGGCGGATCGCCGGGCCAGAGCGACGACGCGCCGGGCGACGTGAATGGGGACGGCGGCGTCGACCTCGTCGACCTCGCGATTCTGCAAACACATTTTGGCCTGGCGGCCGGCGCGCTGCGCACGCAAGGAGATCTCGACGGCGACGGCGCCGTGGGACGATCCGACGCGGCGATTCTGGCCAGCAACTTCGGCCGCGCGGCGCTGGCGGCGCCCGCATCGGCGGCGCCTTCGCCGGCGGCCGCTGCCGTGGCATCCGCATCGCGTCGCGCCGCATCGGAACTGCCGCCGCGAATAGCAGGGTTGCGGGCGGAGCGGGCGCGGCGGCCGGAGCCACGCGCCGTGGACACCGTGCTCGACGGCGATGCAACCGGCGGTTTGTCGATCGCCCGCGAGATGCGGCGGACGGCGACGCGGCGTGCGATGCAACGTTTCGCGTAACCGCGCTTGGTGGCGACGCCGGGCGAGATACGATTTGCCGGCGACGCGGCTAGGCGATTTCGGTCAGGGCCGAGCTTGCCAATCGCCGTCGAGGCGGCGGGTTTCGGGGGCGGGGGAAACTTCTTCGGCGGCGGGTAGCGGCGTGACGAGCTCACGCGGCTCGTAGTACGCCGACGCGGGGTCGGGCGTCGCTGCGGTCAACACCGCGCGGCCCGGCGGAAGGCCGAGGCGATCTTGCAGGTCGTCGAGCATCGTTTGCTCGAGCGCGATGTCGCGGCCGATCGGATACCACTGCAAGCGGGCGAGTCCGCCGGGCTGGTCGTCGAGGCGGCGTTCGAGCGAGCCGTCGTTGCGAAACGTCGCCGCGCCGGCCGTGCTCCGCATCGCACGCGGCAGGTCTTCCTGTTCCTTGAGCACCGAAATCTCGACGAGCGAACCGGCGTCTTGCGGGATCACGCGGACGGATGCCCGGCGGCGGATGGTTTGGAGCGTGCCGTGCGTGCGTTCGTAGGCGTTGGCTGCGTCGCGGCGGTGCGGTTCGAAATACGTCGCGCCGATGAGGGGCTGCGTTTCGATTGCGCCTTCGGTCAAGACATCGCCGATCTGATGCACCCGTTGCTCGCGGTCGATGCGGAAGTAGTCGTCGGTCATATCGACGAGGTTGGTCCAGAGCACCTCGCGGTCCATGGCGGGGACGAAGATCGCGTTGCTCGGTCCCGATGCCGCGGCGCCGGGAGCGCTGGGCGGGCAAGGTTGCGGTTTGGCGGACCAGAACTGGCATCCGGGCACAACCAGGGTCAATACGACGAGGGCGAGTGAAGCGCCCCTTGGCACGATCGGCTTGCTCCGATCTGGCGGTAACGACGGTGTCGCGATGTGACGCATCACTGACATATCAGTTTTGCCATAGTTCCCGAAAACGGCCCCGGTCAGCCCCAAAAAACGACCCGCGCACGGACGGCGAAGTGTCTGCGACTTTATGCCTAAAGTCAATAGCAATTGGAACTTGCGTTGCAATTTGGCCGCCGGCGAAAAAATGTTTGAAGGCCGAGCAAACAGTTGACGGCACACCGGCGGACAACGAAAATCACCGTAAGTCCCCATCGGCAAAGGGCGTTGGAAGTGCCGTGCCGGCGAAGCGGACGTGGCCTTCCTAATGCCGTCGAGAAAAGGGCAAAACCGATGACGCGAGTCGACGGCGAGACCCTGGTGCAACTCTTCACGCGGCGGTTGGCCGAGAGTGGGGATCGGCCCGCGTTGTTTGTGCCCGAGGAGCGCTCGGCGGCGGTAACCTGGCGGCCGGTCACATGGAGCGCACTGGGCAATCAGGTGTTTACGCTCGCCGCGGCGCTGCGCCGTTTGGGTGTCCGGCCGGGCGACCGGGTGGTTCAGGTTGCCGAGAATCGGCCCGAGTGGATCGTTGCCGACCTGGCGATCCAGTTTGCTCGCGGCGTTCACGTGCCGATCCACGCGACGCTCGCGGGGCCGCAGGTCGTGGAGCAGATTCGCGATTGCGGAGCGCGGGTGGTTCTGGTTTCGACCGCGGCGCAGGCGGAGAAGCTCGCCTGCGATCCGGCGCTGTGCGACGCGATCGACGTGTGGTCCTACGAGCCGGTCTGCGACGCGATCCCCGACCGGGCGGTGCGTTTGCTAAGCGACCTGACCACCGGTATCGTCGGCGCGGAAGCGGAACGAGTGCATCGCGAGGCGGTCGCGGACGTGACGCCCGACGACCTGGCCACGCTGATCTACACGTCGGGCACGACGGGCGAGCCGAAGGGCGTGATGCTCTCGCAGCGGAATCTGACGACGAATGCGCTCGCGACGCTGGGAATGCTCGATTTTGCGGCCGACGACTTGCGCGTCGGGTTGTTGCCGCTGAGCCATATTTATGCGCGGACGTGCGACCTGTATTGCTGGATCGCATGCGGCTACCAGTTCGCTCTCGCCCGCAGCCGCGAGACGGCGCTGGCCGATTGCGTGGCTTTGCGGCCGACGGGGATCAACGCGGTGCCGTACTTTTATGAAAAAGTCCTCGCCGCGGCGAACGCGATGGGCAAGCCGCTCGCCGAGACGTTCGGCGGCCGCGTGCGTTTGTGCAACAGCGGCGGAGCGGCGCTGCCCAATCATGTGGCCGAGGCGTATCGCGCGGCCGGATTGCCTTTGATGCAGGGTTACGGTCTCACGGAAACGTCGCCGGTGATGACGCTGTGCACGCCCGAGGCCAACAAGCTCGGGGCCGCGGGCCGCGCGATCGCCGACGTCGAAATTCGCATCGCCGACGACGGCGAGATCGTTACGCGCGGGCCGAACGTGATGCAGGGCTATTGGAATCGCCCACAGGCGACCGCGGAAGTGCTCAAGGACGGCTGGTTTCATACGGGCGATTTGGGCCGCATCGACGAGGACGGCTATCTGTTCATTACGGGGCGAAAGAAGGAGCTCATCGTGCTCGCCTCGGGCAAGAACATCGCGCCGGTGCGGCTCGAAGCGCTGCTGACCGAGGACCCGCTCATCGAACAGGCAATGGTCGTCGGCGACGGGCGGAGTTATCTGGTCGCGCTGCTCGCAGTCAATCGCGACGCGCTCGCCCAAGCATTGGTCACGTCGCATCCCAACGGCGACGCGAAAGCGCTTTTGGCCGATTGCATCGCGCGGCGCCTGGCCTGCGTGTCGCACCACGAACAAGTCCGGCGGTTCGCGATCGTCGAGCGGCCGTTCAGCATCGAGAGCGGCGAACTGACGCCGACGCTCAAGCTGCGGCGCGGCGAAATCGCGCGGCATTATGCCGCCGAGATCGCGGCGCTGTATGCGGCATCGTCGGAGAAGTCCGCTTGCGCTTCGACGATGGGAATACGATGAACGCCATGCGAAGTTTTCGACGCACGATCGCGGCGGTCGCCGTTCTCTGTGCTGGCGGTATGCTCGTCGCCTTGCCGTCGGTCGGGGACGAGCCGACGGCCTCACCGGCGATTGACGCTGCGCCCGCACCCGTTCCTGCCGAGAAGCGGAAGGTCGATTTCGTCCGCGACGTGCAGCCGATCTTGCAGCGGTCGTGCTATGCGTGTCACGGGCCGCAGAAGCAGACAAGCGAATATCGGCTCGATGTGCGCGCGATTGCCCACAAGGGCGGCGAAGCCTACGCGCCGAACATTTTGCCCGGCAACGCGAAGGAAAGCCCGCTCGCGCAGTTCGTCGCCGGAGAGGGCGATACGCTGATGCCTCCCGAGGGCAAGGGGCAGCGGCTCTCGGCGGCGGAAGTGCAAACGATTCGCGATTGGATCGATCAGGGCGCGGCGTGGCCCGACGAGTTGGCGGGCAACGAAACCGACAAGAACGATTGGTGGTCGCTGCGGCCGCTCGTGCGTTCGGCGATTTCGGAAACGCC
>QEVJ01000245.1 GCA_003576845.1 Planctomycetota bacterium | reverse complement strand
GTTCGGCGACGACGGCCGTCTCTACGCGATCAACCCCGAGGCCGGATTCTTCGGTGTTGCGCCGGGTACGTCCTACAAGACCAACCCTAATGCGATGGACACGATCACCAAGAACACGGTGTTCACCAACTGCGCCCTGACCGACGACGGCGACGTCTGGTGGGAGGGCATGACCGACGCCGCTCCGGACCACCTGATCGACTGGCACGGCAACGACTGGGAGGTCGGTTCGACTACGACCGCCGCCCACCCGAACGCACGCTTTGCCGTGTCGGCCGGGCAGGCCCCGTGCATCGCCCCCGAGTGGGAGGACACCGCCGGTGTGCCGATCGACGCGATCCTCTTCGGGGGACGCCGCGCGACTGTGGTGCCGCTGGTGCGCGAATCGTTCGACTGGGAGCACGGCACGTTCCTCGCCGCGACGATGAGCAGCGAGATGACCGCCGCTGCTGCCGGAACGGTCGGCGCACTGCGCTTTGACCCGTTCGCACAGCTGCCGTTTGCTGGCTACAACATGGGCGACTACATCGGTCACTACCTGAAGATCGGCAAAACCGACGGCGCGAAGCTGCCGATGGCATTTGGCGACGGCGAGAACGTGGCGTGGAAATCGCCGCTGCCCGGTAAATCGGCGTCGAGCCCCATCGTCGTCGGCGGCAAGGTGATCGTCACCGCGTCCAGCGGCGCGAAGCAAAACCGGCTGCACGTGCTGGCGTTCGACGCGACGAGCGGCAAGCAGCTCTGGCATCGCGAGTTTTGGGCGACGGGCCGCACGCTGTGCCACGAGATGAGCGCCGTCGCCGCGCCCACGCCGGCCAGCGACGGCGAACGGATTTTCGCGTTTTACTCGTCGAACGATTTGGTATGCCTCGACCTCGACGGCAATCTGCTCTGGTATCGCGGCTTGGGGCAGGATTATCCGCTAGTCGGCAACGACGCCGGCATGTCGTCGTCGCCAGTCGTCGTCGGCAACACGGTGATCGTGCAGATCGAGGCCCAAGGCGATTCCTTCGCCGCGGGACTCGACACGCAAACGGGCGAAACGCGCTGGCGGCAGGACCGCCAGAAGCAGGCCGCGTGGTCGTCGCCCGCGGTCTTGCGCGGCGAGACCGCCGAGCAGGACGCCGTGCTCATTCAATCGGCGAACGGCCTGACCGTGCACGACCCCTACACGGGCCGCGAACGGGCGAAGTTCGACGCGACCTGCGCACCGATCGCGTCATCGACGCCCAATGGCCGGACGATCTACGTTCCCGCGAACGGAATTACGGCCTTGCGATTCGAGCCGGGTTCGGAAAAGCCCGAGGTCTTGTGGCAGGCGAACCGGATGAATCCGAATGCGTGCAGCCCGGTGATCGACGGCGAGCGAATCTATGCGGTGAATCGGGCAGTGCTCGTGGCCGGCGACGCAAAGACCGGCGATATCAAGTGGCAAATGCGGCTGCCGCAGGGCCAGTATTGGGCGACGCCCGTGCTCAGCGACGGCAAGCTGTACGTGTTCTCCTACGAGGGCATTGCCTCGATCGTCGACGTCGGCGAAAAACAGGGCGGCGAGAAGCAGGGCAAGGTCGTGTTCGAGCGCGCGCTGAACGAGCGCGTCTTGGGGACGCCGGCCGTCGTTGATGGGGCCATGTTCGTGCAGACCGACAAGCATCTGTGGAAGATTGCGGCAGGCTCGAAGTAACGGCGGTTTCGTGAAACGCTCGCTTACCATGACGCCCCGCGGCCCGATTCGCGGCCGCATTCGCCCGCCGGGATCGAAAAGCATCACCAACCGGGCGCTCGTGTGCGCCGCGCTGGCGACCGGCGAGTCGGTGCTGACGGGTACGCTCGATAGCGATGATACGCGCGTGATGCGCGAGGCGCTGACCGCGCTCGGAATTTCCCTGCACCACGATGTCGCGGCGAGCGTCGACACGGTGACCGGCTGCGGCGGAACGATTCCCGCCACAAAGGCCGACTTGTTCGTCGGTAACAGCGGCACGACGGTGCGATTCTTGGCCGCGATGCTGGCGCTCGGGCGCGGCGAATATCGGCTCGACGGCGTGGCTCGGATGCGGGAGCGGCCGATCGAAGATCTGCTCGCGGCCCTGAGGCAATGGGGCATCGACGCGCACAGCGAACTGGGCACCGGGTGTCCGCCCGTCGTGATTCGCGCAAGCGGCATCGCCGGCGGCGCGGCGCACGTGGCCGGCAACGTTTCGAGCCAGTTCCTGAGCGGACTGCTGCTCGCCGCGTCGTATGCCGCGACCGACGTCGAGCTAAACGTTGACGGCGAGCTCGTGTCGAAGCCGTACGTTGCGATGACGCTCGCCGTGATGCGGGCCTTCGGCGTCTCGGCGGCTGCAACGGGCGATTTTTCACGGATTCGCGTTCCGTGCGGTCAGCGATACGTCGGCCGGCGATATGAAATTGAGCCGGATGCGTCTGCGGCAAGCTATTTCTTCGCGGCCGCCGCGGCGACGCGCGGCACGGTGACGGTCGAAGGCCTCTCCCGCGATGCCTTGCAAGGCGACGTGGCGTTTTGCGAGCGTCTGGCGAAGATGGGCTGCCGCGTCGAGTATGGCCAGGGAGAAATCACGGTGGAGGGCGGCCCGCTCCGCGGCATCGAGATCGACATGAACGCCATCAGCGACACGGTGCAGACGCTCGGATGCGTCGCGCTCTTCGCCCAAGGCCCGACGACCATTCGCGGCGTGGGCCACATTCGCCACAAAGAGACCGACCGCATCGGCAACCTGGCGATCGAGCTGCGCAAGCTCGGCGCCAGCGTCGACGAACTCGAAGACGGGTTGCGCATCACACCCGGCCCGTTGCGACCGGCGACGCTCGACACCTACGACGATCACCGGATGGCGATGAGCTTCGCCGTGGCCGGTTTGGCGATGCCGGGCGTGACGATCAACGATCCGGATTGCACGGCCAAGACGTACCCACGGTTCTTCGACGACCTCGAACGTCTTGCAGGCGAACCGGTGCGCTAGGCAAAAGCGTCACGCAGCGACGCAATTGACAACCACCGCCGCGGCGATACGATGACGAGGTTGGAGTTCGTTTCGCTAACTCGTTGTCTGGCTTGAAGATAGTGGCTTTTCCCGGTCGACTGGCTGGGGACTTTGCGGGCGGTTCGCCGCCGCTGCGTCCGACACGTCCCGGCCGATCGTTTCTCTTCCACGGAGGCTTCCGTACGTGATTACTCAACTCGAACACGCCCGTGCCGGTCACATTACTCGTGAGATGGAATTCGTCGCCAAGCGCGAGGACCTGCCGGTCGAGACGATCCGCGCGGAAGTCGCCGCGGGGCGGATGGTGATCCCTGCCAACCGCGTGCATCTGGCCTTGCGGCTCGAGCCGATGGCGATCGGCATTGCCGCCCGGTGCAAGATCAACGCCAACATCGGCAACTCGGCCGTGACGAGCAATGTTAAGGAAGAGCTCGAAAAGCTGCACACGTCGGTTCACTACGGCGCGGATACGGTGATGGACCTGTCGACGGGCAAGGACATCGACCGCATCCGCCACGCGATCATCGCGGCGTCGACCGTCCCGATCGGCACCGTGCCGATCTACCAGATGCTCGAAGAGCTAGGCGGCAACATCGAGGACATGAAGCCGCAGCACTTCCTCGACATGGTCGAGCACCAGGCCAAGCAAGGCGTCGACTATATGACGGTCCACTGTGGCGTGCTGTACGAGCATCTGCACCTGACGATGAATCGCGTGACCGGCATCGTCAGCCGCGGCGGGTCGTTGATCGCCAAGTGGATGATGGCCCATCGCCGGCAGAACCCGCTCTACGAGAACTTCGAAGACCTGTGCGACATCATGCGGCAGTACGACGTCACGTGGAGCTTGGGCGACGGCTTGCGGCCCGGTTCGATCGCCGACGCCAGCGACGAAGCGCAGTTCGCGGAGCTCAAGGTGCTCGGCGAACTGACCGAGCGCGGCTGGCGGCGCGGAACGCAAGTCATGGTCGAAGGTCCCGGGCACATTCCGATGGACCAGATCGACATGAACATCAAGAAGCAGATCGAATGGTGCAAGGGCGCGCCGTTTTACGTCCTCGGCCCGCTGGTGACGGACATTGCTCCGGGCTACGACCATATTACGAGCGCGATCGGCGCGGCGCTGGCGGGCTGGAGCGGGGCGGCGATGTTGTGTTACGTCACGCCGAAGGAGCACCTTGGCTTGCCGGACCGCGAGGACGTGAAGCAGGGCGTGATTGCGTACAAGATCGCGGCCCATGCGGCGGACTTGGCCCGGCATCGCAAGGGCGCACGCGACCGCGACGACGCGCTGAGCCGGGCTCGGTTTGCGTTTGACTGGAAAGAGCAGTTTCGCCTGTCGCTCGACCCGGAGACGGCCCAGCGGATGCACGACGAAACGCTGCCGCAAGACACGTTCAAGAGCGCCCACTTCTGCAGCATGTGCGGGCCGAAGTACTGCTCGATGAAGATCACGGAGGATATCCGCAAGATGGCGGCGGAACAGGAAGAGGCCGGGCAGCCGCTGGTGGAGTTGGCGGTGGAGTAGCAGAGGCGCGAATGTTTCGCCACGAATTGCCGAATCGTCAACGCCATTCGCTGAGGTACTCTAGTTGGACAGCGCCACTTTGGCGCGGGGGATTGTTGGAAGTTGTTTGTTGGTAGGGTTCTGGGTCACGTTTCTGGGATGCAGGATTTGAGGTGGCTGA
>QEVJ01000070.1 GCA_003576845.1 Planctomycetota bacterium | reverse complement strand
CGGCCTTCAGCAATTCCAAGTCCGCATCCATAACGCGGACCAACCTACCCGACGCCCCCCAAAACGCCCAAGATCAGTTTGGGGGCGGTAAACAATGACCGTCAATGTAAGCGCAACGCCCGCCAACAGATACGGCCCGTTGACAAAGCATGTCAACGGGCCGCGTAAAGAGCGGGCGACCGGACTCGAACCGGCGACATCCAGCTTGGGAAGCTAGCACTCTACCAACTGAGTTACGCCCGCGGGTACTTTTGCAAAAAATGTCGCCTAGCGCCGATAGATTGTAGGCCGTTCTCGGAAGGCCGCCAAACGCTTCGGCGTTCCGCCCAGGAAAATAAAGCGACTCGCCCTCATCCGGGCTTATAGGCGAGTATACCGAATCGATTGGCATTCGCCTATCGCCGCGCCGCCTTGACCTTCGCTTTCGGCGGGATTTCGCAGAGCGGGACGCTCTTCGACGGGTCCGCCAGCACTTCGGCGAGCGTCGTGCGGGCAAACGCCTCTTCTACGCTCGCGAGCGCCGCGTCGAGCCGCTTGTGTAATGGACAGAGACGGGCGCCGTGCGCCACGATTCCCAGTGGGCAGGAGCGAATCCGCGCGATCGGTTCGACCGCGTTGACGACGTCGAGAATCGTCACTTTCGACGGCGGATCAGCGAGCGTCACGCCGCCGCCGACACCGCGCCGCGAGCGAACGATCCCGCCGCGGACCAAACCCTGCAAGACTTTCGACAGATATGCTTTGGGCACGAGCGTCTTGGCGGCGATTTCGTCGGTGGTGCGGGCATTGGGGCTTTCCGCGGCCAAAAAAACCACCGCGCGAAGGGCATATTCGACGGTCTGAGATAGCACAATTACGCTCCCCGCACGACAAGCGTGTTTCATCCGCTTGCGGGCGGACGATCCTCGTAGAAAATTGGATTCAACAATCCATTTTACGTCGCCCCGACGCGGAGCGTCAACCGGACGCTGGCCTCCGCCGCCCAACCCGAACTACAAGAGCACGCGATGAGTTGGTTCTACCTGTTGTTGGCTGGGATGTTCGAAATTGGCTGGCCGCTGGGCCTCAAGTATGGCCAGAGTCCCGACCATCGCCTCGTCGGCATCGCGGCCGCCATTGCTTCGATGGCGGCCAGCGGCGTGTTCCTCTGGCTGGCACAGCGCGAGATTCCCATGGGCACGGCTTATGCCGTTTGGACCGGCATCGGCGCGGCGGGAACGTTTCTCCTTGGCGTGTGGTTGTTCGGCGATGCGGCGACTTTGGGCCGATTCCTCGGCGTGGGGCTAATCGTCGCGGGCGTGGCGACGCTGAAGCTTTCGCATTGAGGGCGTGCAGCGGGCGAGAACGTCCTTCGAGAATCGCGAGTGCGAGAATGGCGCGGGCATTGCCCCGGGTGTTTTCACCCGGGGCTAAATGGCTTGGGGCTATATCACTCGGTCGCTGTTGCGAGTCGCAATCCGATCCGGCACGCTCGCAGGAACTCCTTCAAGTCGAGCTGCTCGGCAGTCGTGTGGATGTTCTTTTGTCCGCAGCCGAGCGTGACCGTGGGGATGCCGTGGCTCGTGAGCCAGTTGGCGTCGAGTCCGCCGTTCGAGATGGCGTGGATCGGTTCGCCGCCGGTCTCGCGAACGGCCTGCTCGGCCGCGACGACGCAAGATTCCTTGGCCGAGAGCCGAAACGATTCGTAATCGAGTCGGCCCTTGATTTCGACGCTGCCGCACTTGCCGCCGACGTTCTTTACCGTCTTGGCCGCGTCACGAAACGCCGTTTCGATTCGCTTGATGATCTGGCCGCGAAACTTGGGATCGTGGCTTCGCGCTTCCGCCCGCACGAGCACGCGGTCGGTCACGACGTTCGTCGCGTCGCCGCCGCGAATCACGCCGACGTTGCTCGTCCCTTGCAGCGCGCGGCCGCGGGTGTCGGTCTTTTGCACCAGTCCGTGCCAGCCTTCGCGGTGCAGCTCGGCAATCGCCAGCGACGCAATCGCGATCGCGCTGATGCCTTGCTCCGGGGCGCCGCCGGCGTGGCTCGCCAGGCCGCGGATTTCGATATCCATGCGATACCCGCCGGTCGCGCCGAGCGTAAGCTTTTCCGGCGAGCCGCCGTCGAAGTTGAACGCGAGTTTCGGCTTGCCCAAGAGCCCGGTTTGCAGATAGTGCGAGCCTTGCAGCCCGACTTCTTCCTGCACGAACCAAACGAACGCGAGCGGCGGATGCGGCAGCGACCGCGAGAGAATCTCGATCGCCGCGACGAGGAGCACGGCCGCGCCCGCGCGGTTGTCGCCTCCCAAGCCGGTGCTGGGATCGGCCGACGAAACCAGGTCGCCCTTCCGCACCGGGCGGCACCCAACGCAAATCGGCACCGTGTCGAGATGGGCGGAGAGCAACCGCCGTGGTCCCGCGATCGTTCCGGGCAGCTTGACGATCAGGTTCCCCGTCCCGCCACGGAGCGGCGATCGCTTGTGCGCCGCGTCGAACCGAATCGCGTCCTCCGGCAATCCCGCTTCGCGCAGCCGAGCGACGACAAACTCCGCAATCGCCGCCTCTTCGCCGCTCTTGCCCGGTATCGCCATCATCTCCATCACGAGCGCAATCGCGCGGTCGAGGTCCGGCTCGACGTGCGGCAAGGAACTGGCAGATATCGGCGCGGGCGCACGGCGTGGCTTGGCGGTTTTGAGGGGCATGGCGAGGATGGCGCTAGTCGACGAATTCGAGCAATAACATTAGACTACGAGTCGTCATAATACTCGAAACTCCGCCCCTGACTACAATTCGCGCGTGAACCACCGCAGCACCAAGCCGGGAAGCCTGCTTCGGTACTGGCCATACGTTTTGCTGTTGGTCGGGGCCTGGCTTCCGGCCATTGCACGAATCCTTGGCTGGACGCAGCGTTCGCGATATGTCGCCGATCTTTCCAGCGGCGCATGCGCGCTAGTGTTGTTGCTATTTGTCGCCTCTCGACTTCGCGCGTTGCGGTAGCATGCAGCAATCCGACGGTGTCCTTTTCTCGGAACCGTTTGCGTCCTACGCTCCCTTGACTGCAATCCCCGCCGCCCGCGACAATGGCCCGCGCGTCGCACGGACGCTTTGGCGGCAATCGACTCCGAGGGCGAAACGCTTCTCGATTCGCAAGCCCAACGGGAGACTAGCATCATGAGGTGGACCGCGTTTATGGCAGTGTTGGCAATGGCGACAACGGGCGCATCACGGGCAACGGCTGCGGATTCCGTGAGCAACGTGGTTCTGGCCGTTCACGGCGGGGCGGGCGTGATCGACCGCGACAAGCTTTCCGCCGAGCGCGAGAAGGAAATCCGCGCGACGCTCGACGCGGCACTCGCCGCGGGCGAGGCCGTGCTCAACAAGCCAGACGGAACGAGCCTCGACGCCGTCGAAGCGGCCGTTCGCGTGCTGGAAGACTCGCCGCTGTTCAACGCCGGCAAAGGCGCGGCGTTCACCCGCGAAGGCACGAACGAAATGGACGCTTCGATCATGGACGGCCGCACTCGCGCCGCCGGAGCCGTCGGTTTCGTCACCACGATCAAGAATCCGATCTCGGCCGCCCGCGCCGTGATGGAGAAATCCGGTCACGTGCTGATGGTCGGCGACGGCGCGGAAGCTTTTGCCGAAGACGCGGGCTGCGAAATCGTCGATCCCAAATACTTCTGGACCGAACGCCGCTGGAAGAGCTTGCAGGAAGCGCTCGAAGAGGAAAAGAAGAAGCGCGACGAGCAGCAGTCGAGCGGACTCGGCAACCGCGACGCGGAGAATCTCGCGCTCCACCTTCGCGATGCCGAAGCCCGGTGCGGCACGGTCGGGGCGGTGGCTCTCGATCGCGGCGGCAATCTGGCCGCCGCCACGTCCACCGGCGGACTCACCCTGAAGCGTCACGGCCGCTTGGGCGACACACCGATCGTCGGCGCGGGAACGTTCGCCGACAACAAGTCCTGCGCCGTCAGCGGCACGGGCCAAGGCGAGTTCTTCATTCGCTCGGTGGCGGCCTACGACATCGCGGCCTTGGTCGAATACAAGGGCCTCGCCGTCGCCGATGCGGCCCGCGAAGTCGTGCACAAGAAAATCAAATCCGCCGGCGGCGAAGCCGGCGTCATCGCCCTCGACGCCAAAGGCAACCACGCCGCTCCGTTCAACACGAACGGCCTCTACCGCGGCTACGTCACCAAGGACGGAAAGCGGCACGTGGCGATTTATGAGGAATAGCGGAGGACTACAAAGACGAATTTGCGTTTAGCTTGCATGGTTCGCGGCGAGGACTGGAACACCTCGCGCGGCCGGCGAGTTATGATATCGGAACGCTGTTTGTCACTGAGGAGGCTCACATGGCTCGCAGTTTTCGCGTGCTACGCACGTTTGCGCTAGCACTTATCGCCGCGTCGCTCGCCGGCAGAAGCGTCCTTGCGGGCGATCCGGCGGCGGACGAAAAGACCAACGATTCGGTCCCGGAATCCCGACTTGCAATCGCCTCCCCGCCCGCCCCGGACTGGGACGTCGTCGCCGCAAATCGCAAAGCTTACCGCCGTATCGCGGAAGCACTCAGCAAGCCGGCGACGTTCGGCTTCGACAACACGCCGCTCAACGAAGTCGTTGACACCCTCGAAGCGGAGTTCGGCGAGCGAATTTACGTCGATAAACGCAAGCTCGCCGACGCCAGCATCGACCCGGCCGCATTGCAGGTCACGTTCCGGAAATCGCCGATTTCGCGCCGCTCGGCCCTCGACTTGATCCTGCAAGAGCACGACCTGAAGTGGGTCGTCAAGTATGAAACGCTCTGGATTACCACGCTCGACGCCGCACAGTCGGCGCTAGAGCTTCGCGTCTACGACATTTCAGATCGCGACGAGTCCGGCGAATACGTGCACGGCGATATGGAGTCTCTGATCGAATTGATCACGTCGAATGTCGCGCCGACAACTTGGAGCGCCGTCGGCGGGTATGCGAACATAAAAGAGTATCAGACGGCGAACATTTACGTGCTCGTCATTTCGCAAACGCAAGACATCCACGAGCAAATCGAGCGGTTACTTGCCGACCTCCGCGCGGCGCAGCACAAAACGGACAGCAAGACGGGTAAGAAGCCGTCCGCGAATCGCGCGCTTGAGGAAGCGCTTGACGAAGCCTTCGGAGAGCGGAATTCAAGCGACGAACCCGTGCTCAAGCCCGACGAAAACCGCGACGCCATCGTTCACGGGGCGAACGACATGGCGTTCGATCTTTATCGCCAATTGACCGCGGACAACGATCGAAACGTTTTCTATTCGCCGCACAGCATTGCCGTGGCGCTCGCGATGCTCCGTGCGGGCGCGACAAACGAAACGGGCGCGGAGATTTCCAAAGTGCTGCGTTTCGACGGCGAAACCGCGAAACTGCACGCCGGCTATGGCAGTCTGCGCACGGCGCTGCGCGCAACTCCCGAGCGGCGCGGTTATGAACTCCGCGTCGCGAATCGGCTTTGGGCAGGTTCGCGATTCGAGATCGAGGACGAATTCGTCAATACGCTCCAAACGCATTACGGCGGCGAACTCGGCTTCGTCGACTTCAAGGCCACGCCCGAAGCGGCGCGCGAAGCGATCAACGCCTGGGTCGCCGATCACACGGCCGATCGGATTCGTGATTTACTTCGGCCGCACATGATTACGCCAGAGACGCGCTCGGTGCTGGCCAACGCGGTTTACTTCAACGGCAAATGGTCGAACCCGTTCGAACGAGGCACGAAGCCGCTTCCCTTCAACGCCATCGAGGGCCGGCGGATGGTCCCGACGATGACGCAGGAAACCGATTTGCCGTATGCGGAAATGGAGGACGGAGTGCGGGCCGTCGAACTGCGCTACGGTCCTGATTCCGTTGACGGCGCCGCATCCATGATTGTGATGGCGCCTCCCTCAGAAGAAGGCGGACTCGCGACGCTTGAGAAATCGCTGTCCGCGGACTATATCGAGAGCGTCGCCAACGCGTTCGAAACGGCGAACGTGAAGCTTTATTTTCCTAAGTTCACCTTTCACGACTCACTGGGCTTAGAGGATCCGCTTCAAGCGCTCGGTATTCGCCGCGCGTTCGATCCGTCGCAAGCGCAATTCGACGCCTTATCGACTGAGGAGCCTTTCTATTTGACGTTCGTCACGCATCAGGCATTCTTGCGCGTCGATGAAAAGGGAACGGACGCCGCGGCGGCTACAGCCGGGGGATTTGGCGGCGGCGGTGGTATTACCAAGCCGCCCAGGAAGGTCATTTTCCGGGTCGATCGCCCGTTTGTGCTGTTGATTCGCGACGATCGCACGAAGAACATTCTCTTCGCCGGCCGGATTATGTCGCCGCCGTCGGACGAAGCGAAGTGAACCAACCGACGTTACTCATCGCGATGCACTGTTTGCGGCGAGAACGCCGGGAGGCACACCGCGATGTATTCGGCTCCTTCCGCGCTGGGCGTGCTGTAACGGACCCACTGGCCGCGCGGGGCGATGACCGCTTGGCCGGCGGGCACGTCGAATGTCGCGTCGCGAGTCTCCACCCGCAGCGTGCCGCGGAGGACGATGGAATACTCGTCAAACTCCGGCGTTTGCCCCGGCTCGCTCCAGCCGGACGGGCTTTTCATGCGGGCGATGCTCACGCCGTCGGTTTGCGAGTTCACGCGGCCGATGAATTCTTCGATGACCTTCGGCGGTTGGCCGCAGGCTTCGATGCGGGTTGGTTTGTCGATCAGGCGGGTCATTGAAGATCAATTCGGGAACAAGGGGCAACCTATCGTCCATACGCCGCCGAGTCTTCGTCGACGGTTGCCGGGTGCAGCTTTCCGTCCGCCAGCGCCGCGGTTGTTTCTTGCGCGATCTTCGCCGCTCGGGCCACCGCCGCACGGTCGACGTCCAAATGCGTCACCGCGCGGATGCGGGTCTTGCTCACCGCGAGCGTCAACACGCCGCGCGCGCGAAGCGCCGCGACGAACTCGTGGGCTGTGGCGATCTGTGGGTCGACACTGAAGATGATGATGTTCGTGTCGATCGTGTCCGGTTCGAGCCGCAACCCGCTGGTCGCCCGAACCGCGTCGGCGAGAATCTGCGCGGCCGCGTGATCTTCGGCGAGGCGTTCGATGTGGTTGTCGAGTGCATAGAGCGCCGCCGCCGCAATCACGCCCGCCTGGCGCATCCCGCCGCCGAACAGTTTGCGAATCCGCCGGGCTTGTTTCATCAGCGGCGCAGGCCCGGCCAGCGCGGAACCGATGGGGCAGCCGAGCCCCTTGCTGAAACAGACGCTAACCGTGTCGAAGTGTTTGGCCCATTCGTTCGCCGGTATGCCGGTCGCGACCGCCGCGTTGAACAGCCGCGCGCCGTCCAAGTGGGTCGCCAAGCCGTTGTCGTGCGCCCAGGCACAAATCTCGGCCACGCCGTCGTAGGGCAGCACGCGCCCGCTGCCGCGATTGTGCGTGTTTTCGAGGCACACGAGCCGCGTTCGCACCAGATGCTCGTTGTCGCCGCGGATCAGGTCGCGAAGCTGGTCGACGTGCAAAATGTTCTCGCGTCCTTCGACCGGCCGCACGGCGAGGCCACTAAGCTGCGCATACGCGCCTTGCTCGTAGTTGTAAATGTGACAACCGGCTTCGCACAAAAACTCATCGCCCGGCTGGCAATGCACGCGGACGCCGATCTGATTCGTCATCGTTCCCGAGGGAGCGAACACGGCCGCTTCCTTACCGAGCAGTTCGGCGACGCGCTCTTGCAGCTTGTGGACGGTCGGGTCCTCGTCGAACACATCGTCGCCCAAGGGCGCGGACGTCATCGCGGCGAGCATGGCCGGCGTGGGTTTGGTGACCGTATCGCTGCGGAGGTCGATCATGGGCGGGGGGCAGGGATCGGGGGTCGGGGGTCAGGGATTTACCACCCGGTGAATACACCGGGGGCAATCCGCTCGATGCAAAGAAACAACGTCACGACGCGCACGCACTCACCATTCACAACTCACCAATTTCCAATCACTATTGCTACTCACTCCGCCCGCTTTGCTGCGCGAAACTCTTTTGCCAACTTCTCGATCAACTCGACCGGCACGGGGCCGTCGTGCACCACGAGCCTGTACGACAACACGAGCGGCTTTCCCGCCGTTAGCTTCACTTCGCCCGGGGCGACAATGCACGGATTGAGCATGTGAATCCGCGACTCGTTGTGCCACAGGCACGGCGGGTTCGCCGGATGATCGACCACGGCCACGCCGACTTGCTTGCCGCCCTCGAGCGTCATGGTCGCATCGTACCACGCCTCCGCCGGCCAATCGAGTTCCGGCTTCATGTGGTCGAGCGGCGGCAGATCGACCGCGCCCTTCGGCGACGTATACACGATCTTGCCATCCTTCCGCAGCCGCACGCAAAAGCCGCTGAAGGCCCATTGCGGCAGGCGAATGTCCTCGCGAGGCGTGAGGCGATACTCAAGATCCAACACGTTCGCTTCGCGCAATGCCCGTGTTCGCGCTGCGAGGCGTTCGCCCAAAAGCACCGTATCCCCAACTTTCCAAGCGTTGTCGAACGTCGTCGTAATTGCTTGGGCATCGAGTTCGGTTACCGCCTTGTCGACGTTCACGATCCTGCGGCCTTCGATCGGCGCGTGGGCGCCCCATCCCCAGAAGTCCGCATCGAGTTTGGCGCCCCGCATTTCGACGAACGCGAGAAACACGCCGCGATGGTGCGGGTGATCGTCCGGCGCGAGATCGGTCACCGTATGTCCGTCGGGCGTGCAGAGTGGGTGAAAAAAGCAGCCACTTTCGGCGGCGAGCTTTGTATCCTTGGGCTTCTCACGCCAATACTTGAGCAAGGGCGTCGCATTTGACGTGTCGACTTCAACCGCTTCGATTTGGACGAGATTGTCGTCGGCCGCGATTCGCAGCGTTCGGACTTCTGCAGCACGTCCGTCCGCCGCGACGATGTTCGCAATTGCCAAACCCAGGCCCAGACACAAAAGGGTCCACACCCCGCCGCATTGAATCGATCGTGTCATCGAGAACTCCCCAAGCCAAATCGCCATAAATAGCCACTTGAACTAATGCACGAGCCAGTTTTCCAAGTGAAGGCTCGAGAACTCGCGAAAATGGCGCACGTTTCCCGTGGCAACGCTCATGCCGTACACGAGCGCGGTTGCTGCGATCAAGGTATCGGCGTCGCCAGCCGCAATTCCTCGGGACTTGCAGTCAGCATGGAGTTGCGCCGCAACGTCGGCGATTTCCGCGGTCAGAGGCAAGACTTCATGGCCATCGCAAATCCGCCTAAACGCCAGTTCTTGTCCCGTCGCGCGTTTCCAGCGAAGTCCACGCAATACTTCATAGCTTGTGATTACGGACCACGTTGCCCGACCAAAGAGTGAAATGTACTCGGCGAGGCGTGACATCGCCTGGGGATCGCTGCGCTGGATAGCCGAGAGCACATCGGTGTCGATCAGCACGCGCGACCGGCTCATAGGTCGAGCTCCCGCCGCGAAAAGTTGCTTCGGTCGAGGATTACTTTCTCCAGTTCTTCGATTTCCGCTGGCGTAAATCCTTCATACACTTTTTGGAATTCGGAGAGCATTTTCTCGACGTCCACCTTGGGCTTCACGTCGATCTCGACGCGCACGCGTTCGCCCGGCGGAAGCTCGACCGGCAGCACCGGTCGAAAGATGCCGTCCTCATATACCGCGTCCACGAATTGTTTCATGAAAACCTCCTTTCGCCGCGCTCGCCGAATCGAAAGCGTCTATTCTTCCACCTCGGCAACGCCCGGGCGCATCACCGCGACCACATCCTCGACCGGAATCACGAACAGCTTGTTGTCTCGCTCGAAATCGACCGGAATCGCGTTCGTCGGGTTCACGAGCACTTTGTCGTATTGCTTGAGCGGGTAGTCGGGATCGTTCTCCACCTGCTGGCTGATCGCCACGATCCGGCCCGTGATGACGGGAATCTTGGCGTCGTCGGGCAGGTGGATGCCGCCCTTGGTGGTTCGGCGTTCCTCGTCCTTACAGACGAGCACCCGAAGGCCGACCGGTTCGATGGTGTCCAACTTGACTCGGGACTTCTTCATCCGTCGCACTCCTGGCGCGGGCCCCTTGCCGGCCGCACTCCCGGCGGCGAGCGTGGAACGGAACCGCTATGGAGAGTATACGCAGCGGCCGCGCTCCGCGTCAGGACGAGCCGCGGGGGCGTGGAAAAATCGCCGACTCCGTTCTGCAAGTCGGCGGGAACGCCGCGATTGACGTTATTTTCGCCATCGGGCGAGTAGGTGGCCGCGGGCAGACCGCCAATTTAGAATAGTGAGAGTCTCGCGACGAGCCGGCTTTCGGCTCGTGCGACTTGTTTTCGCGTCGTGCGGGCCGGCAGGTCTGGCGCGACTGCGCTGCACATCCCGCCCGCCAGCCCCGCTGCCCGCCTTGAATCCCGCCGACTCCGCCCGCCAGATCGACGTTTCGTTCAGCGTTCCGCAGACCCACCGCGTTCGCTTTACGCGCGACGTGCTCGGCGACGAGTGCGAGGTGCTCGTCGACGTGCTCGAATCGTCCGGCGACACTCCGCCGCGCGTCCAGTTTTGGGTCGATCAACACGTGCTCGCCGCCCGACCGGACTTGCGCGAGCGGGTTCGCGATCTCGGCAAACGCTATCGGCGGCGGATTCGCGTTGTGGGCGGTATGCAAGTCGTGCCCGGCGGCGAGGATGTGAAGAACGACATCCACCTCCTCGAGCGGATGCTCAAGGTGATGAACGCGGCCGATCTCGATCGGCGGAGCTATGTCGTCGTCATCGGCGGCGGGGCGGTGCTAGACGCGGTCGGTTTTGCCGCGGCCATCGCCCATCGCGGCATCCGGCTCGTTCGCTTGCCGACGACCACGCTCGCTCAGGGCGACTCGGGCATCGGCGTGAAGAATAGCGTCAACCTGTTCCACAAGAAGAACTGGGTCGGGACGTTCGCGGTTCCCTGGGCGGTCATCAACGACGAAGCGCTGCTCGCCACGCTCAGCGATCGCGATTTCGTCGCCGGTTTTTCCGAAGCGGTCAAAGTTTCGCTGCTCAAGGACGCGGCGCTGTTCGAGCAGCTTTGCCGGCAGGCGAAACGGGTGCGGCGGCGCGAGTTGGCCGTCGCCATGCCGATCGTCCGACGCTCGGCGATGCTGCACCTCGACCACATCACCCAAGGCGGCGACCCATTCGAGGCCCTCGAAGCGAGGCCGCTCGACTTCGGCCACTGGTCGGCGCACAAACTCGAAGCGATGACGGAGTTCGAGCTGCGGCACGGCGAAGCCGTCGCTATCGGCGTCGCCATCGACACGGTTTATTCGTCGCTCGCTCTCAGACTCGCCCAAGAAACGGCCGACCGCGTGCTCGGCTGCCTCGCCGATTTGGGATTCGCCTTCGACTATCCCGTTCTCGACCGCCGGGACGAGCTCTTCGGCGGACTCGAAGAGTTCCGCCAGCATTTGGGCGGTCGATTGACGCTCACGATGGTCCGCGGCGTCGGACAGCCGCTCGAAGTCCACAGCGTGGACCGCGATCTCATGCGGCGAGCGATCGACCGCGTGGCGACGTATGCCCGAACGCCCGGCGAGTTTGCGACGGCGGCATCCTAACTCGCCGCCGCGTTACCACGTCACCAGCGAACGCCCCTTCATCAAGTTGAAGCAGCAAACCACGTCTTTGCCCTGCCGAACGAACGTGCCGGGTTCGAGCGCGAGCATCGTATCGACCTCCTTGAGCAAGATCGTCTTGTCGCCGTTGCCGACGTTCGGCCGCGCACGCTCGTCGGCCGCGAACTTCACCGTAAACGCGGGACAGGCGAACGGCGCCGCAAACTCGATGCGGTTGTCGACCTTGGCGATCGTCGTCAGTTCCTTCGCCGCCCAGTAGCGGGCGATCTCGCTAAGCTTCATCCATAAGAGGTGATCGTACCGCGCGTGCAAGCGCCGCACGGCTTCTTGAAACACCTTGAAGCCGACCTCTTCGCCGTTGAAGTAGATGCCCGTCCAGTGACAGACAATGCAGGCCGGTTCGCCGCGCTCGATCACCTCGACCATGCGGCCGCTCTTGAGGTTCGGCGTGATGAACTTGTCGACGAAGCCACGATCGGAGCAGTCCCAGCCGCCGGTCCAATCGCCCGTGCAGCCGATGATCGACACGACGCACTTGGGATCGTCGCCGCCCAAGTCCGCGGCATACTCGACGCGCGGGGCCACGCTTTCGTCGCCGCGGTCATAAAGATGGCGGAAATAGTGCGGGATTTCGGTCTTGAACACGTCGCGGCACGAATCGAGCGTGGCCTTCGAGAGCGAAACGAGCGAGCGGCCGCCGAATCCGCCCGGCGTCGTCACGCCTTCGCACGGCAGGCCGACGTTCTTCAGGATGTTGAGCGCATAAACGAAGTAATCGGTCAACTCGTCCGCCGACTTGCCGACCGACCAGCCCCAGTTCTCGGCGAAGTTCATCGATTTTTCGGGAAACGGATGGCCCGTCTTCGTGTCGATCGCCCAGGTGTGCGTAATCATTTCGGGATGGATGTCCCAACCGGGCAGCATCAGCGTGCGGACGAGGTCGATGCTCGCCTTCACTTCGGCGTCGGTCCAGCCCGGCAGTTCGCGATCGAGCCGGCCGACGCACGCCGGATAGGGCACGACGCTGTATTTTCCCTTCACGCCGTGCTCGCCGCACCAGTTGCCGAACTTGCGGACGAAGTCGTCGGGAATCTCGGCCGGCCATTTCCGCCAGGCGTCGTTGTATGTCTTGCGATTGCCCGTCGCGACGGCGAACTGCGGCATGGCGAAGCGGTTGAGATTCACCAGGCACGTCGAGTCGTCGATGATGAAGCTCAGCGGCACGCGGCCGCGGGGGTTGACGACCGTCACGCCGTCGGACCGCTTCGGTCGCTCGCCCGGCTCTTGGGCGAAAAGCCGCGCCGGCCACGCGAAGTTCAATGCGGACGCTCCGAAACCGAACGCCGCCGCGCCGCCGACTGCCTGCCGCAGAAAAGAACGCCGATCGAGACCGCCGGCCAAGGTGTCGCCGAACATAGTTGCCTCCGCGATGTTAAGCCGCAAGATTCCCGCGGGATTCGTAGGGGAAGTCGCAATGGTCCGCTGTCTGCATCTTCCACGGTTCCCGGCATCATAACCAACGGTCCGCCCGGAGCGTACCATTGGCCGCGGAATCTACCGAAGAACCCGGTGCCGCTCGTCCGTCCCCGGCGAACTCGCCTTCGCCTGCGTGCGTAACATGGGTTAAAATCCCGGAGGGAAGGCGGGATTCCCCCCGCCGCGACCCGAACCTCAAGCGGTGACGCCATGCTGCGAAACCTCATTCTGTGTGTGATCTGTGTTGCCGTTGGCGCCGTGGGTGCCGAGTTGTTGGAACGGCTGCCCGGCGAAGCCGAGTCGTTGGCTCAAGAGCCGCCGCCAGCCCCGCCGCTCGATGGGCGACGGCCGGCCAATCGCCCCGCCAGCGAACGCCCCGCCGCCGGACCCGCCATCGTGCCCGGAAACCGGCTCGACGAACTGTCCGCGGAGGAGCGGGTAAACATCGACGTCTACGAGCGAGTGAATCGCAGCGTCGCCAACATTACCACGCGGGCACAGCGCGAGGATACGTTCTTCGGCATGGAGGCCCAAGCCGAGGAAGGCGCCGGTTCGGGTTTCGTCATCGACAAGCACGGCCACATCTTGACCAACTACCACGTCGTCGAAGCGGCCGACGAAATCCGCGTTACGCTCTTCGACGGCAAGGCTTACGACGCCCAGGTTGTCGGCCGCGATGCGTCGACCGACATGGCCCTGCTCAAAATCGACGCCCCGGCCGAGTCGCTGTTTCCCGTCACGTTCGGCGATTCGTCGCAGCTTCGGGTCGGGCAGCGCGTCTTCGCCATCGGCAATCCCTTTGGCCTCGAACGAACGCTCACCGCCGGGATCATTGCCAGTTTGAACCGCTCGCTGCCGACTCGGAACCGTCACATCATGAAATCGATCATCCAGATCGACGCCTCGATCAATCCCGGCAACTCCGGCGGGCCGCTGCTCGACACGCGCGGCCGCGTCATCGGCATGAACACGGCCATCGCCAGCAAGACAGGCCAAAGCGCCGGCGTCGGGTTCGCGATCGGTTCGACCACGATTGCGCCGATCCTGCCGCAGTTGATCGAGCACGGCCGCGTGATTCGCGCCGACATCGGCATCGCCCGCGTCTTGGAGGCCGATCACGGACTGGTCATCGTCGCCGCGACGCCGAACGGCCCCGCGGCGCAAGCGGGCCTGCGCGGGTATCGCATCGTCCGCGAACGCCGCCAGCGCGGGGCGTTCATCGAAGAGTGGCAGCGCCTGGACCGCTCGCAGGCCGACACGATCGTCGCGGTCGACGGCAAGCCGGTGAAATCGGCGTCGCAGTTTCAATCGCTCATCGAAAGCCGCAAGCCGGGCGAAACGGTCGAAGTCAGCGTCATCCGCGGCGGAAAAGCGACGCCCATCCGCGTGCGTCTCGGGGTCAGCGACGATTGATGCGCGGCGGCGAGGTTTGGCAGCCAAACGCCGCCGGGCCCGACGGAAAGCGCCGACCACAACATCTAACGCCCACTGCACGCCGTGCCAGCGTTACGGCTCCGTTTCCAGCGCCAGCCGCCGCTTGATGAAGTCTTGATCGCCTTGGCTTAGGGCGGAAAGAGCAACGCGCTGGTTCCGGACTTTACGTTCTGCGTTGATCGTCATGGTGCTGACTTTGATCGTGAGAACGTCTTTATCGAAAGCGACGCATTCGCCGTCGATCTCTTCGTCCTTGGAGGAAATCCAACCGCGATCGAGGCCGATCAGATCCCATTCCGGATGCGGATCGGTCTTCCACGCAGACACCGCGTCGGGCAGGTTCCACACGCGTACGGACTTGTCGCGCCCGCCGGTAGCGAGCCACTGCCCGTCGGGTGAGACGGCGAGACCCCAAAGATGATCGGTGTGTCCTTTAAGAATCGCAAGCCGCAAGCCGGTACGCGGATCCCACACCTTCACCGTTCCTTCACCTGCACCTGTGACGAGGAATTGACCCTGCGGCGCGAAGGCAACGGGCATCCAGCCATCGAGTCCGACATAGCCATGCGCCTCGATGACGCGCTGCAGCTTACCTGTCGGAACGTCAAACAGTGCCACATGGCCGTTCGTCTGCGATGCCGCGAGCGTCTTGCCGTCATCGGTAATCGCGAGCATTTCGACGCCGGAGGGCCAGACGCCTCGGCCTTCGATCTTCTCCTCTTCGGCCGCGCCGTTCCACTTGGCCGCGACTTTGCCGGCCGCGGTCCAAACGCGAATCACGCTCTTGCCGTCGGCCGAAAGCAGCAGTGGACGGTCCGGACTTTCAGTTTGAGCGGCGTCGATAGCCGATGCGGGAAACGCCACTACCGACCGCACGCCGCCTTCGTGGCCGCCGAGAGTGTGAACGAGATTGCCTGCGGCGTCCCAAACTTTCACGTCGCCGAGAACACTGCCTGTGGCAAACAGCTTGCCGCCGTCGACGTAACAAACCGTGCGGCAGATTTGGGCGTCAACCATCTTGCCGTCGCCGGCGGCGGTGCCTTCACCGGCAAATTCGGGTGGGAGGCCCAACTCGCGCACGGGCCCATTTGCGCGAGTCCCGCCACCTCCGCCGCCTGCTCCACCGTCGATGCGAGGGGAATTGTCGGATTCCGGAATTGCCTGCGATTCCGAATCCCGATAATCGCTTTGCTGTCCGATTGCAGCTCCCGAACCCTGCTTGCGTCCACCCGGGAATATGTCATCAAAAGCCTCGACGTACCAATACCGTAACTGAAGCCTTTTTAGATTCTGCGGCACATCGGCAGGGTATCGAGGAGAGTATCCCCAAAAGGCGACGCGATCCGCGTCGTTGACGATCCATGTCTGCGTGTACTTGTTCTTGTCGGACAACAACTCATCCGGGTTAGCCGACTTCGGAGTCCAAACGTCGACGATCGAAATCCGCTTGCCTGTGTCGGCGTCGTAGACTCCGACCTCGCTGTTGTAGAGCCTTGGTGCGTGCGCGTTGAATTGCGGCGAGGAAAAGAATGATGGACACAAAACCGCTACGTTGACGCCATCACTGGCGAAAGCGACGACCGCTGCATGCCCGCGATATCCGCTGAGCCGCTCTTCTGCATCCCGCGCCGATAGCCGCACCGCGTACTTGAGGTTTTCGGCTTGCCTCCTCCGCGCAAAGTCGTAGCCGAACTTGTTGTCCATAAACATCCAACGCAACATCTCCGCGTGGATCGTGTTCATGAGCTTCGTCCACTCCGCCGCCGACATTGCCTTTCCCTGGGGCACGACGCGCTTCGACTGTTCGGTAACGATCGTCTTGATCGCCCGCCCGCTGGCGGCGTCCCAAAGCCTTACCGTCATATCCGTGCCCGACGATGCGAGCTTCGTTCCGTCGGGCGAGAATGCGACGCCGGTTACGGAGCCGGCGTGGCCGTTGAGAATGAACACCGGTTTGATTTCGGTACTCTTCGGGGCCGCGGCGAGCGGCGCCGACAGAGAGATTGCCAATGCGGCGGACAGAACCGCGACGGCCGAGCCAATCATGCGATGCCTCATCTCGCACTCCTTGGGTCAAAGGGGATAGCAGTTCGACGATGCCGAAGGCCCACGCCCCGGCATTCTATGCCCGCTACCCCCCATACCGCAAATGCGGTTCAAACCCCGCCACGAAAAAGGCGAGATTCGCACGGCGACGCCGCTGCCGCGCTAGGTTATCGCCTCGAATTCATGCAATTGCCGCGCGAGCGCGCCGCGATCCGCGACGGAGATGTCTGCCAGCGGTGGCCGCACCGGGCCGCAGTCGACGCCGACGACGGCCATCAGCCGTTTGGCCGCGGGAAGAAATCGCCGGGCGCACAGTTCGTTCACCAGCCGGACGGACTTTTCTTGCAAGGCTCGGGCGGTGGGCCAATCACCCGCGTCGAATGCCGCGAGAATGCGGTGATAGAGCGGCGCGGCGAAATTGTACGTGCTGCCGACAAAGCCCCGCGCGCCGAGCGCCAGCGCGGCGAGCATGATCTCGTCGCTGCCGAAGAAGATGTCGAATGCCCCGCCGTCGAGCCGCGTGCAAAGCTGGAACATCGCGAGGTCGTTGTGCGTGAACTTGAGACCGCGGAGGTTGGCGATTCGCTCGCGGCCGCGAGCGAGGAACTGGTCCATCGGCAGGCGGACGCCGGTCCAGTCGGGGATGTGATAGTAGTAAAACGGCAGCGGACCGCAGGCGGCCGCGATCGGTTCGCAAAACCCGACGAGATCGTCGACGGTGGTCGGGCGAAAGTACGGCGGCCCCATCGCGGCCACCGCATCGGCCCCGATTTCGCAGGCGTGCGCGGCCAGTGCGACCGCGTCACATTGCGCGGCCGCGCCGACATGGACGATCAGCTTCACGCGGTGGTTGCGGGCCGCTTCGGACCACGCCGTCGCCAGCTCGCGCCGCTCGTCGACCGACATCGAAAGGCCCTCGCCCGTCGTGCCGGCGACGAACGCGCCGGCGACTCGGTTGGCGGCGAGATGGGCGGCGATCGGTTCGACGCCGGCGAGCCGCAATCGGCCGCTTTCGTCGAACGGGGTAAACGGAGCGGCGATCAGGCCGGTCAAGTTTGTGGCGAATGGCATGGGAATATCGGAACAAATGGAATCGTATCGACGAAACGGACGCCGGGCCGGCGCGGCAACTCCCACGTGCGGCGCGCAAAAAAACGCGCTCTGCATTGTCGACGCAACGCAGAGCGCGTCTACCCCATCGAGCCGGCCGCAACGAGGACTATCTCCGCGGCGGCTCGACGTTTTTCGGCACGACGGTTTATCGGCGGCGGCGACGAATCGCGGCCAGGCCGAAAATCGCCGTAGCGACCAGCGCGTAAGTCGACGGTTCGGGAACGGCCGAGCCGTAAATCTCGATCTCGTCGATGGCCGTGCCGCCGCCCAGCCCCGTGCTGGGCACGAGCAACCGAATGCCCGAGGCGAGCACCGGGCCGCCGCCGGCTTGGACGGAGAATTCGTGGCGCAAATAGCCGGTGAACTCGCCGCCGGGACCGGCATCGTTGACCGCGGTGTAATTGACCGTGCCCACGTCGGCCCAACCGGTCGTCGGGTCGCCCGTGAACGGTGTGCTGGCGTCGGCCGTTGTCAGTTGCGTGTACTGGATCGTGTAGGTGCCGGCGAATCGGTCGTCGCACTGACCGCCGCAAGCGTCGGAGCCAGCAAAACTGTCGTCAAACGCGCCGTTGCCGTTGTCGCGACCCCAGGCAATGCTGTCGACATAGAACAGACCATCCAGCAGCACGCCGGCGAACGGCGCGGGAACGCCGCCGGGCAGATTTCCGCCGATCCAGCTATTCGAGTTGCCGTAGGAACCGTCGTTCAGATTTCCCGCCACGTGAAACGGGATGCCAAGTTCGGGACCGAGGTCGCTGCTCGAAATCGGCACGCCGCCGTTGCTGGCCAGCGCCAGGTTGTTCGGTACGACGGCCCCGCCCGGCGGAGGCGCCGGATCGAAATGATCGCCGTCGTTGCCGTTGTACCCGATACCGTGGCCGGCGGCAGGCGTCAGGATGACGACCGGCGGCGGCGGGACGATGACGCCAGCCGTTTCGTACAGTTCGATCTCGTCGATGTCGGTTCCGCCGCCGATACCCGTGCTTGGGACGAGCAATCTCACGCCGGTGACGCCCGCAACAGGATCGAAATTGTAGCGGTGGCGCAGCGCGGGGTTGCTGAAGTTCGTGCCGCCGGGCGAAACGTAGTTGAGCGTGCCGATCGTCGTCCAGGAAGCGTCCGGTGTGTTGGCGTCAACCGTCCCGGCGGTCGTGTACTGCAATGTGTAGAGGCCCAAGGTCCGATCGCCGAACGCGCCGAGGTTGTCGCGGCCGAAGGCGATGCTTTGCAGCGTGAAGGAACCGTCGAGCGCGACGCCGGCAAACGGCGCGGGATAGGGATTCACGTCGCCGCCGATCCAGCTATTCGAGTTGCCGTAGGTTTCGTCGTTGAGGTTTGCGGCGATATGAAAGGGAATGCCGAGTTGCGGACCGAGGTCGCTGCTCGAAAACGGAATCGCGCCCAACGATGCTCCCGCGACATTGTTCGGCGCGAAGGTTCCGCCTTGTTCGGCGAGGACGAGTCCGCCGCCGGAGAGCGTGACGACGGCGTGCGCGGTTTGAGGCGTGACGGCCGCGGCAGCCACTGCGGCCAGGGCGAACACCGCGCCGCCGCAACGGCGGGCGAAGGTGCGAAGAGCGAGAGGCAAGCGACTCATTGGTCCCTCCAGAAGAGATCTCGAGACGGTTCAGTTCACGAGCAACACGATGGCGGACGTTCAGGTTAAAGTAATCAAGAGAGCGTCGATATTTCGCTAAAATCGCTACAAAACTGATTGCAAGTATAACCTGTCTCAGTATACTGTCAACTGTATACAGTTCTCGTTTTCCTCTTTTCCCCGACCACTTCCCCTTGCGCCAGCGACCTCCGACGGTCCGGCTTTCGTGGCCGGCGCTTTCGGCGTGGGTCGTTTTGTCGCGCGGAGGCCGTTTCATGCCGTTCATGCGTCCCGTTCGCGCCGCCCGTTCCCTACCCAATTCGCCTGCTTCGTCGCGCGAATCGCGGCGCGGCGTCGCTGCTGAATCGACCGCCCGCCGTCGGACCCGGCGTCTGTCGCTCGAAACCCTCGAAGACCGCCGCGTCCTCGACAGCACCGTCGTGTTCAACGAGGTGATGTATCACCCGGCCGGCAACAACGACGCGCTCGAATGGGTCGAGCTCTACAACCAGCAGTCCGTCGATATGGACCTATCGGGCTGGCGCATCACCGGCGGCGTCAACTACACGTTTGCGCCGGGTACGCGGCTCGGCGGCGGCGACTATCTCGTCGTTGCGGCGTCGCCGACCGACCTGCAAGCCGCCTCCGGATTCGCCGGCGCGCTTGGTCCCTACACGGGCACGCTCGGCAACGGCGGGGAAACGATCCGGCTCGTGAGCAACGGTGGCCGAACCATGGACGAGCTTGAATACGGCGACGACGGCGACTGGCCGAGCGGCGCGGACGGCGGTGGCGTTTCGCTCGCCAAGCTCGAACCGAACCTCGGCACGCCGGAGTTCGCCAACTGGTCGACGAGCCGCGAAATCGGCGGCACGCCGGGTGCGCGAAACTTTCCCACCGACGCGCCGCAGGTCGTCGAGACCACCGTCGTGCCCGTGAATGCCAGTTGGCATTACTGCCAAACGGCCGAACCGGCGGCCAATTGGACCGCCGGACCCGGCGGATACGATCCGACCGCCGACGATACCTGCGGCACGGACCCGTGGTCGGTCGGCAATGCCCTGTTTTATGCCAACAATGCCCAAACCTATCCCGAGCCGAAGACGACGCTGCTCACGCTCGGCCGCATGACGTATTACTTCCGTACGACGTTCGAATACACGGGCGATCCTTCCCAGGCGAACCTCGTCATTCGCCCGATCGTCGACGACGGGGCGGTTTACTACCTCAACGGGCAGGAAATTTTCCGCCGCAATATGCCCGGAGCGCCGACGGTCATCACCTATTCGACGCCGGCGTCGCTCGCCGTCGGCGTAGCCGGCTATGCCGGACCGTTCACGGTATCTGCGGCCGCGTTGCAGCCCGGCGAGAATGCAATTGCCGTCGAAGTACACCAGGCCACGATCGGCAGCAACGACGTCACGTTTGCCGCGGAATTCAAGGTCGCCGAAACGATTATCGAAACCGGCGCGGATTTGCCGAACCTCGCCCTCAACGAGGTTTCCGCGGCTGGCGAGAATATCGCCGTCGAGCTGTACAACCGCGGCGACACGACGCTCGATCTGACCGGCGTGGTGATTACCCGCGATGGAGCGACCGCGGCGGACTACGTGCTGCCGGCGTCGTCGCTCGCGCCGGGAGCGTATCTATCGCTCACCACGGCACAACTCGGTTTCGGCGCCGCCGACGGCGACAAAGTTTTCTTGTACACGCCCGGCAAGACGGTCCTCTTGGATGCGATCGTCGTCAAGACGGCCGCCCGCGGCCGATCGCCGAGCGGAACCGGCGATTGGCATTACGTCGAAGCCCTCACCCCCGGCGCGGCAAACACCGTTTCCCTGCACGACGAAATCGTCATCAACGAGATCATGTACCATCACCGGCCGATTCAGCCGCGCCCGGCCGAGTTCGACGAAACGCCGGTGTTTCCGCTCGATGCGACGTGGAAGTACGATGACTCGGGCACGGACCGCGGCGTCGCCTGGCGTGCGGCGGCCTACGACGACTCGGCGTGGCCGAGCGGCGCGGGCTTGTTCCACAGCGAAGCGGGGACGCTCCCCGCGCCCAAGAATACCGAGCTTGCAGCGGGGCGCGAGACGTATTACTTCCGCAAAACGTTCGATTATGCCGGCGAGCTGGCGAACGCCAAGTTGAGCCTTTCACCGGTCGTCGACGACGGCGCGGTGTTCTATCTCAACGGCGTCGAAATCTATCGCCACAACATGCCCGCCGGTGACATCGACTATGGCACCTCGGCGCTCACCATCGTCGACGACGCCGGACTTGCCGGACCGATTATCGTGCCGGCGACGGGATTGGTGAACGGAACGAACGTTCTCGCCGTCGAGGTCCATCAAGCGACGGCGCCGACCGGCGGCGGTCCGCAGATTGCGCCGCAACCGAACTTTCAAATTGCCTGGGACGGTAGCGACGGCGATTTTTACAGCCCCGCGAATCCGGCTCTCGCTCCCGCTAACGATGCGCTCAATCCCAGCGTCACGGCGTTCGGCAGCAGCCAATACGGCGGCGGCATTCACTTGATTGCCAATATCCGCGACGGCAAGTACGGCAACTCGAACAGTTGGCTTGCCAACTTCCCGGTCGGAGACCCGAATCCTTACATCGGGCTGAACTTCGGCGGCACGCTAAGTTTTTCGAGCATCGCGTGGGGACGCGACAACGGCAATACGGTTACCGATGCCTGCGGCGGAACGTGCGGCGATCGTTCGATCGGCACGTACACGATCCAGATCACGAACGTCGCCGCGCCCGGCACGGGAACCGCCGAAACCGGCAACGCCGCGACCGGGTGGCAGACCATCGGCACGGTGACCTACGGCGCCGCGGGACCCGGCTTCACGCCGTACCTGCGCCACCGCTACACGCTCGCGCGAGACGGCAGCCCTATCCAAGCCACGGGCCTGCGCATCAAGGTTTCGGACGACGATATCGCCATCGACGAGATCGAGATCAACGCCGCCGCAGGCGCCGCCGACTCCGACGTCGCGTTCGGCATGGCGCTGGCCACGGTCGTCGAAACCAGCCCGGCGACCGAATACATGGAAGTCGGCGAGGAATGGATCGAACTCTACAATCGCGGCAATTCGCCGGTGGATCTGACCGGCTGGCGGCTCGACGAGGGCATCGACTTCAACTTCCCCGCTGGGACGACGATCGACCCAGGTGGTTACCTAGTCGTATCCAACGCCGCCGCGGCCCTCGCCGCGATCTATCCCGGCATTGCGATCGTCGGCAATTACAACGGCGGGCTTTCCAACAGCAGTGACCGCATTGTCCTCAAAGACCCGCGAAACAACGTCGCCGACTCGGTTCGCTACTATGACGGCGGACGCTGGTCGAGCTACGCCGACGGCCTGGGTTCGAGCCTCGAACTTGCCGATCCCGACGCCGACAACTCGCGGGCCGAAGCCTGGCAAGCCAGCGACGAGTCGGGCAAATCCGAGTGGAAGACGTTCACGTACCGCGGCGTGGCGATGGCCGAGTTTCCGCCGGCGCGCTGGAACGAGTTCGTCATGGGCCTGTTCGGCGACGGCGAAGTCTTGCTCGACGATATTTCGGTGATCGAGTCGCCCGGCACGGCGCCGGTGCAGAAAATCATCAACGGCTCGTTCCAAGGCGACGCGATCGGCGCGCTTCCCGCGTCGTGGCGAATCAACGGCAATCACCAGCGCAGCTTCGTCGTCGCCGATCCGACCGACCCGACGAACAAGGTGCTCAAGCTCATCTCCACCGGGTACACCCAGGACCGCTCGAACCATGCCGAGACGACGTTCGTCGGCAACCAGCCCGCCGTCAACGGCCGCGAGTACGAAATCTCGTTCCGGGCGAAGTGGCTTGCGGGAACGGATCAGTTCAACACGCGGCTGTACTTCAATCGCCTCGCGCGGCGGATTACCCTCGATTCGCCGGCCCACGGCGGCACGCCCGGCGCGCCGAATTCTCGCGCGGTCGTAAACGCCGGGCCGACTTACGAAGGCTTCGAGCACACGCCCGTCGTTCCTGCGTTGGGCGAAGCGGTCACGGTGTCGGTGCAAGCGGCCGATCCCGACGGCGTCGCAAGCATGACGCTGCGCTACTCGGTCAATGGCGGGGCGCTCGCGAGCGTCGCGATGACGCACGCCGGCGGCGGACACTACATGGGCGTCATCCCGGGACAAGCATCGGCCGGCGCGATCGTGCAGTTTTTCGTCGAAGGCACGGACGGTCTGGGCGCGGCATCGACGTATCCCGCAGCCGGCGCGGCTTCGCGAACGCTCTACAAGGTGCAAGACGGCCAGGCCCAGCCCGCCGCCGGTAAGCACAGTCTCCGCATCATCATGACCCCGGCCGACGCCGCCTGGCTCCACGACGTCACCAACGTGATGAGCAGCGAGGAGATGCGGGCAACGGTCGTCTACGACGAGCAGGAGGTCTACTACAACGTCGGCGTGTCGCTCAAGGGCAGCATGGCCGCGCGGCCCAACACCGCGTTTGTCAGCTTCCGGGTCAAATTCAACCCCGATCAAAAGTTCCGCGGCGTCCACGAAGACATCGCCATCGACCGCTCCGGCCGCGGCGCGATCGTTCCGAACGGCCAGGACGAGTTTCTCATCAAGCACATGGTCGCGAATGCCGGCGGCGGGTTGCCCGGGCAGTACGACGACCTCGTCTACCTCATCTCGCCCCAGGGGAACGTCAACGACGACGCGATTCTGATGCTCGGCGAGTACAGCGACGTGTTTCTCGACGAGCAATACGACAACGGCAGCGACGGTCCCGTTTACAACTTCGATTTGATCTATTACCAGAACAACACGTCGAACGGCCTGCCCGACGGACCGAAAGTTCCGACGGGCTACGGCCATCCATCGTACAACATCGACTTGGAATACTTGGGCGAAGACGTCGAGAAGTACCGCTGGCATTTCCGCTTGCAGAACGCTCGCCGCGAGTCGGACTACAGCGACCTGATCGAGTTCCTCCAGGCGATGAGCCTTACGGGCAGCACAAACGGCGGGGCGCTCGACCTCGCCACGCAGGCCACGATGGACGTCGACGAGTGGATGCGCGTGTTCGCGGCGCAATCGCTCGCCGGCGCCGGTTCCGACCTGTACGGGCGCGGCCTGCCGCACAACTTGCGGTTGTTCGTCCGACCCGAAGACAGCAAGGTCCTGGCCTTTCCGTGGGACTGGGATTTGAGCGCATTCGGCTTGCCGACGAACGCCGATCCGTTCCCCAATAGCAACATCCGCAAGGTCGTCGACATTCCGGCCAACAAACGGCTGTTCTACGGCCACTTGCACGATTTGATGAACACGACGTTCAACAGCGCCTACATGGCCTATTGGACGACCCATTACAGCAGCCTGTTGCCGGGTCAGAACTTTGCGCCGGCGCTCACCTATCTCGACAATCGCGGCGCGTTCATCGCCAGCCAGCTTCCGCCCGCGGTGCCGTTCTCCGCGTCCACCGGCGATACGGTCAACTCGACGACGCTCGTTGACGAACCGGCGACGGCCTTCGCGCTCGTGCCGACGAGCGATGCCCTGGGCAATTCGTGGATGAGCGCCGGTTTCGATACGGCCGGCTGGCTGACCGGACCGACGGGAGTAGGCTACGAACGCACGGGCGGGTACGAAAACCTTATCGGCATCGACATCCTCTCCTCCATCGACGCGGACAACAACGGCACGAACGACACGAACAGCGTCTACGTCCGCGTGCCGTTTAACGTCGCCGACCCGGCGTCGTTCGACCGGCTCAAGCTGCGGATGAAGTACGACGACGGCTTCGTCGCGTTCCTCAACGGCGTGCGCGTGGCGTCTTCCAATGCCCCGGCGACGCTCGGCTGGAACAGCGAAGCGACGGCCAACCGCGACGACGGCGCCGCCGTTCAGTTTCAGGAGTTCGATATCACCGCCTTTCGCTCGGCCCTCGTCGCCGGCGAGAACGTGCTCGCGATTCACGGCCTCAATCAAGGCTCCGGCAGCAGCGATATGCTCATCTCGCCGCAGCTCGTCGCCGAAGAGGTCGCCTCGGGCAGCGAAGAGATCACCGTTGACGGCCCGACGGTCACGCTCGGCGGCTCGGCCTGGATCAACGTCCGCGAAATCCGCGTCGCCGGCATGGACGACCCGATCGCCGCGACCTATCCGAGCGTGAGCACGTGGCAGGCGACGATTCCCGTCGACTTCGGCACGCAGACGCTTGAATTCGAGGCCTACGACTTCCAGGGCAATCTCATCGGAACCGATTCGGTCACGGTGACGAGCACTTACTCGGATCGGCCGCTCGAAGATTTTCTGCGGATCGGCGAGCTGATGTATCACCCGGCCGAACCGTCTACGGCCGAGGTCGCCGCGGGCTTCACGGATGCCGAAGAGTTCGAGTTCGTCGAGCTGGTCAACCTCAGTACGACGCGGACACTCGATCTGACGGGCGTGCAATTCACCACCGGCATTACCTTCGACTTCACGGCGAGCGCCGTCACGTCGCTGCCGCCCGGCGGCTACGTCCTCGTCGTCGGCAATCAGCAAGCCTTCGCGACGCGCTACGACACGACCGGCCTGGCCATCGCCGGCGAGTATTCCGGCAACCTCAGCAACGGCGGAGAGCGGATCGTGCTCGCTCAATCCGTCGGCGCGTCGCTCCACGACTTCACCTACGACGACATCTGGTATCCCGAAACCGACGGGCCGGGAAAATCGCTCGTCGTCGTCGACCTGAACGCGGCCAAGAGCGAGTGGAACGTCGCAACCGGTTGGCGGGCGAGCGCGACCATCGGTGGTTCGCCGGGCGGACCCGATTCGCCGGTCAACGTGCCCGGCGACTTCAATGGCGACACGATCGTGGGTCTTGTCGACCTGGCGATTCTTCAAGCGCACCTGGGAATCGCCAGCGGCGCAACTCCCAGCCAAGGCGACCTCAACGCCGACGGCACGGTCAATCGAACCGATGTCGCGATGTTTGCCCGACTCTATGGGCAAAGTGGGGGCGCGGGTTCGCCGGCCGCATCCGCCGCGGCTGCGGTCGTGGCTCGACGGCCCAACCCACAGGTCATTGACGGAAATGCCGCTGGCGAATCGACGTTGACGGCCCGTCGTGCGTCGCGCCGCGTTCGTGAGGCCGTTTCCGTAGTTTCCGCGGTCGATATCGCGCTTGGCGAAACGGAGCTACGAGCCACGCGCACTAACGAGCAATCAGCGACGGCTTCGATCCGTGCTGCCCGAGCTCTCCGGCGACGTTAGAAACGGCAAGGAGTCGCCGTTACGACTTCCGTTCCTGGATAAAAATCCGCGCGCCCTTCTTGTTCGCCGTTGCGACGTCGAGCAATCCGTCGCCGTTGAGGTCGACGACTTCGAACTGCGTGCCGACGCCGCTGTCGTGGTCGAATTGGTGCGGGATCCACGTCGCCTTGCTGCCGTCCCGCTTTAGCTCGAACCAGAACATCACGGCCGGCGCGTTCGGGTCGATGTCGCCGCCCGGTCCGTGGGCCCACCAGCGTTTGCCCGTGACGAAATCGGGGAGGCTGTCGCCGTTGATGTCGGCGAGCATCAGGCTGTGCGTTTGCGAAAAGCTGCGTTCGATCTCGTGCGTCTTCCACGCGGGTTTACCGTCATCGGCTTTCGTTTGCTCGTGCCACCAGATGCCGACTTGATGGGCGCTCGACGAGAGCACGTCGTTGTCGCCGTCGCCGTCGAAATCGTACACGTATATATGCGCACAATCCGCCCCGAACGGGGCCGCATGAAACTGCCACGGCGACGCGGATTTATCGGCCGGCGCTTCCCACCAGCCTTCCTTGACGAGTACGTCGTTGCGGCCGTCGCCGTTGACGTCGCCGACGCCGAGACCGTGGGCATAGCGGACCGTGCCCGGCGCGCCCTTCGTCGAGACGACGCGGGCCGCCCATTCCGCCGTCGGGTCTTTGGTCCGCGCAAGGACCGCCATTTGCCGCTGTGGCCCATCGACGTTGTCGGCCGGGGCAATTCCCATCACCAGCTCGCGTATCCCGTCGCCGTCCACATCGAGATACGTGGGGCTTTCGTTGTTCGACACCTTGGCCATCACGTGCCGCGTCCAGGGCTTGCCGGTTTCCTTTGGGTTCTCGTACCAATAGGTCGGCGTGCCGGGAAAGTCGACGAGGATCAAGTCCGGCCAACCATCGCCGTTCAAGTCGTCGGCGAAGTTGCAGAAGCTGCCGCTGTAGCCGTGCGGGTCGAAATCCTTCCCGTCGCCCTCGACGACGTGCATCTTCCAGTCCGGCGCAGCGAACCACACGCGGCCGGTGGCGACGTCGAGCTTTCCGTCCTTGTTGAAGTCGGCCACGGCGACGCCTTCGCTGCGGAACTTCACGTCGAGAACGGTTTTCTTGAATTCGATCTTGTCGCCTGAGACGGGATCGGCGGCTTGGGCGACATTGGCGAGTGCAACTAGTGCGATCGTGGCAAGGATTCGACGGCTCTTGGCTCCGGTCAAAAACAGGCTGGTTCGTTTTTTAACGCAGAGACGCAGAGGTTGCGCAGAGGTCGCAGAGGGAAAGGGCAGATGGGGTCGGATTCGTAGCATGGTGAGATCCTTGGCGATGGTGGGTGGGCGCGTCGCACGGCAAACGCCGCGCGACGGCAAACCCCAGTGTAGATAAGCCCACGTCGCATTCCAAGATTCACCCCCGTTTATGCGAATGATCCGTTGCGCCAGTTGTGTGTCGGCGTAGGCGCGGAGAGAATGGCAAGTCAAACGGCGGTTCTCACGGGTCGACAAGCCACCCGTGCCACCGCTCCAGTCCCCGAATCCCGACCCCCGAAGTCCGGAGTTCTCCGATGGGCATCCGCCTGGAAGTCATCGACTTTTTCGACAATACGAACACGTCGCTCGTGCATCGCGTGCCCCAGGAAGGCTCGGCCGACATCAAGCTCGGGGCGCAGCTCATCGTCCAGGAGAACCAGGAAGCGGTCTTCTTTCGCGACGGCAAGGCGCTCGACGCCTTCGGTCCCGGCCGGCACACGCTCACGACGATGAACGTGCCGATTCTCACGCGGCTCTTGACGATTCCGTGGGAAAAGTCGCCGTTTCAGGCCCAGGTCTACTTCGTCGGTAAGCAGACGTTTCTCGACCAGAAATGGGGCACGCGGCAGCCGATTATCGTCCGCGACAAAGACTTCGGCATGGTCCGCCTGCGGAGCTTCGGCAAGTACTCGTTCCGCGTCGTCGATGCCAAGCTGCTCATCGGCACGCTCGTCGGCACGCAAGGCAAGTATACGACCGACGAAATCGCGACCTATCTCAAGGATCAGATCGTTTCGCGGCTCACCGATCTCTTGGGCACGTCCGGCGTCGGCATGTTGGATTTGCCGGCAAAGTTCGACGAAATCGGCGCGGGCACGCGGGCCAAGCTCGCCGACGATTTTGGCAAATACGGCCTCGAGCTCGTCGACTTCTTCATCAACTCGATCACGCCTCCGGAGGAAGTGCAAAAGGCGATCGACGCCCGCAGTTCGATGGGCGCGGTCGGCGATCTGAACGCCTACATGAAGTTTCAGGCGGCCAACAGCATGGCCAAAATGGCAGAGCAAGGCGGCGGAAGCGCGGGCGGCGCGATGGGCATGGGCATGGGCGCCGGCTTCGGCATGATGATGCCGGGGATGATCCGCGAGGCGATGCAACCAGGGCAACAAGCCGCGCCGCAGCAATCGGCTCCGGCTCAAGCTGCTCCTGCAGCAACGGTCGCGGCCGGTATGGCTCCGCCCGCAGGCGCGCTGAGCTTCGACGACCTGGCGGGCCCGGGCGGCGATCCCAAGGTGCTCGTGCGCTCGGCGGTGCAAGCGGCCGGCGGCCAGATTAGCGAAAGCGGCGACACGTGGCAGATCACGGTGCCCGTCGGCGCGCTGCGAAAGCAGCACATTTCCGTGACGTTCGGCGGCAAGGACCAGCACGGCAACGAGATCATCTCGTTCGCGTCGAACTGCGGGGCGGCCACGCCGGAAAACGCCCTCGCGTTGCTCAAGTACAACACGAAAATGGTCTACGGCGCGTTCGCGATCGTCGACGGCCCGAGCGGTTCGATGGCCGTGTTACAGGCAAATCAACTCGCCTCGACGGCGAGCTTGCCCGAAGTGACGAAGCTGCTCACCGCGATCGCCTGGCAGGCGGATAAGGTCGAAGAGAAGCTCGGCGGGGCGGATGTGCATTGATGCGAGACGCTTAAACCTTAAATCGAGGTGATTTGAAAGCCTAATTGGACAGCGCCACTTTAGAGAGTGATAGCACGGTTAAGTTCTTTGTTGCTGGGTAGTTATGTTGAATCGAAGAGTTCGTATTTGAAGGGCGAGCGAAAAAGACGATCCTCCTGCTTCGTTTGGCAAGTCGCAAGGACTGCACAGGAGGACCGTCA
>QEVJ01000244.1 GCA_003576845.1 Planctomycetota bacterium | reverse complement strand
CCACGGCTCACTCGACCAAGTTCTGTCAATGAGCCATGTCATAAACGAACACCCCACAAACCGACAATACGAACTTCAGACGGCTAAACTGTTACCGAAAACGGAATTCGGCGATCATCCGAAAAAAGCACGAATTGGTTCGGATTTGAGGGCTCTTAAAAAGACTCCCGTCCCCTTTTCGATTCACGGTCGCTGAATCGGCGAGCAGTCGCCTTCGATCTCGATGCAATGGGCCGTTACGACGAGTCGGCGTACGGTGTTGAAGAAGTACATTGGTTCGCAGGACGTCCGCGATAGCAGCGACGTCTTGATAACGGCGTCGACACCAAGGAACAGAATCGCCTTGTCGAAACCGCCGAGCTTACGATGCTCACCAATAGAGAACTCCTCGAACCAGGTGGCGGCGACATCGTGTCCGTGGATGCGAATCTCATACGCATGCCCGCCGGGATTAGCATGGCGCTGCCCGAGGAGCGAGCCGGCCCGTGGATCGTGGACAACGCCATCGATCGTAAGTTGAATATCGTACTTCAAGTTACGTAAATCGGATCATGTATGATCGAATGCGCTTGTCAGTTCGTTTCGGTTTAAGGCCGCGCGTGCGGCACCGGCGACATTATTTCAGCTTCTCTTTGAACGCGGCGCGGAACTTTTCAAGCTTTGGGCCGATGATGGCTACGCAGTAGCCGTAGCGCGGGTTGTCGTTGTAGAAGTTTTGGTGGTATTGCTCGGCCGGGTAGAACGATGCGGCCGGGGAGATTTCGGTGACGATCGGGGCGTCGAACGCGCCGGACTCGTCGAGCTTTTGCTTGTAGTGTTCGGCTTCGCGGCGCTGGGCGTCGTTGTGGTAGAAGACGACGGAGCGGTATTGCGTGCCGATGTCGTTGCCTTGGCGGTTGAGCGTGGTGGGATCGTGCGAGTGCCAGAAGGCTTCGAGGAGGTCGGCATAGGAGACGACGGCGGGATCGAACGTGAGTTGGATGACTTCGGCATGGCCGGTGAGGCCCGAGCAGATGTCTTCGTAAGTCGGGTTGGGAAGCTTACCGCCGGCGTAGCCGGAGACGACTTTTTCGACGCCTTTGAGCTGTTGGAAGACGGCCTCCGTACACCAGAAGCAGCCGGAGCCGAAGGTGGCGAGCTGGCGGTTGGCGGGAACGGGCGCGGCGGCGGGGGGAGCGGGCGCGGTGGACGGATTTGCGGACGCGACGGATTCGGTCATCGGAGTTTCCTCGCGGTGGGCGGAAGGTTGCGGCGCGGCGCCGTTGGTCGAGTCGGGTGAACAACCGGCGAGCACGGCCAAGAGGACCGCGGCGGCGAGCGGCGCGATGGAGGTTCGATTACACATGGCGGCAAATGCTTTGAGTCGGTCGGCGGCGGACGTTGAAACACGGAGACACGGAGGAACGGAGGAAATGCAGAAGGCAAAATGAAGAATGAAAAATGAAACTGCGCTTTGGGGCAGTGGCTCGACGCCTTCACTCCTTCTTCTTTGTGCCTCCGTCTCTCCGTGTTTTCTTGTCACACACGAGATCTTATCAGGATGCTACATCCGAGCCGTAAGGGACACCGTCTTGGATGCTTTCACGATGCGCTGGGTTACGAGAGCGGGGAACATTGGTTCGACGGGGACTGGCACTTTCGGGTAGAGGCGAATTTCCGGGGAGGGTATCGTTGACTTCTGAACGGGACCGTTTTGCGGTTTCTTATTGTAGCGGGCGACCTATGCTTGGGTGGGGCGAGCTGCGCGCCGGTTTTGCGTGCGGCTGTGCCCGAGGGGCGGCGGCGTTGGCGTGCGGAGCGGAAACCCGCGGCCGGCGGCGGGCAAATGCGGAGGTAACCGGCGATGCGATTTACCGTGCGGCAGGTGATGACCAAGCGGGTGGTGACGATTCCGACGTCGGCGACGGTCGACGAAGTGTTCGACTTGCTGCTGCGGCACAACGTGAGCGGGCTGCCGGTAGTGGACGAGGAGAATCGCCTCGTGGCGGTGGTGTCGGAAGCCGATCTGTTTCGGCTGCTCGATACGCCGAGTTCGCAGTCGATGCCGCTTTCGGACCTGTGGACGAGCGACGTGATCGCGGTGCGGGCGGACGATACGCTGCCGGACGTGATCGACCTATTTCAAGAGCATCAGGTGCGGCGGTTTCCCGTGGTGGACGAGGCGGGCAAGCTGATCGGCGTGGTGAGCCGGCGGGACGTGATTCGGATGATTCGCGACGTGCGGGCGCGGGTGGCGAGCGAGTGCAAGACGCTGCACGAGCGGGCGACGGCGACGGCGATGGCTGCGGCGGCGGCGATGGCGGGAGCCGGCGCGGCAAGTGATGAGTGATGATTGATGAACGAGGAGTGATGAACGGAAATTCGTTTGCCCCTGCCGTTCATCATTCATCACTCAGCATTCATCAATCATCACTGGCGTTCGCTTGCCGCTTCGCTAACGAATTCCGCCGTGACGGTCGTGGTGATTCCGCCGCGGGGGCAGAAGGCGGCGACGATCGTCATTCGTTTGGGCGCGAGGACCGCGACGAGATCGTCGAGGATACGATTGGTGACGTGCTCGTAGAAGATGCCCTCGTTGCGGAACTGCTGGAGATAAAGCTTCAGGCTTTTGAGTTCGACGCAACGCTCGGCGGGCGTGTAGCGGAACGTGAGGACGCCGAAGTCGGGCTGGCCCGTCTTGGGGCAGAGCGACGTGAACTCCGGGGCAACGATTTCGACGGTGTAATCGCGGCCGGGAAACTGGTTCTCGAACGTTTCCAGGACGTAACGGAACGGCCGGGCGGGGAGGGCTTCGTCGGACATGGCGGGATCGATTGGGGCGCGGGAATTGTCAGGCCGGCGCGGGCCGAGTCCGTTCGGATGGCACGTCTTTCGCCGCTTGGCCTGACCTACGGCTTCGTCGAACATGGCGGAGCAATCGGCTCCTTTTCGGGAACCTGTTATTGTGGCATGATGAAAGTGCCGGGAAAAGGGCCTCTTGCGTGATGTGTTCGCCAAACGACAGCCATTTGTTCTTCGGGTTGCCACATGGTCGAGAATCCTTATCAATCGCCAGAGGTTACGTCCGTAGCCCCTAGGTTCAAACGCGCCTGGCTATGGTGGTTGTTTTATCCCGTCCCGTTCTTCGTGCTGGCGCCGATTGGCATTGAAGTCGCTGGAGCATATTCACGCGACTTGCGTCCAATCGGTGCCGGAATTGGTGGCGCGTGTGCCGGGCTCGTCGTATGGCTCGCGATGCGATTTGTCTTTCGCCGCCAAATCCTGAAGTCGTCGGCGACGCGGCAATAGACGCTTCACGAACCGTCACTTTCGTAACCCTTGTTTGATGTTGCCATGTCCCGTCGTGCTGTCGTTCTACTCTCCGGCGGGCTGGATTCGGCGACGACGTTGGCGATTGCGCGGAGCGGCGGCTTTGAGGTTTATGCCCTGTCGGTCGACTATGGGCAGCGGCATCGGTTCGAGTTGGACGCGGCACGGCGGGTGGCGACGGCACTGGGTGTGGCCGAGCATCGCGTGGTGAAGATCGATTTGTCGGGCTTCGGCGGGAGCGCGCTGACGGCGGCGATCGACGTGCCGAAGGATCGCGACGAGGCGGCGATGAACGCGGCGATTCCCGTGACCTACGTGCCGGCGCGGAACACGGTGCTGCTGGCGCTGGCCTTGGGTTACGCCGAGGTGATCGGGGCGGCGGATTTGTTCGTCGGCGTGAACGCGGTGGATTACAGCGGATATCCCGACTGCCGGCTGGAGTTCGTGGCGGCGTTCGAGCGGCTGGCGAATCTGGCGACGAAAGCGGGCGTCGAAGGGACGCTGCGGTTTCGCGTTCACGCTCCGCTGATCGAGATGACGAAGGCCGGCATCGTGCGGCGGGGGACGGAACTGGGTGTCGACTACGCCTTGACGCATACGTGTTACGACCCGGCGGCGGATGGAACTTCTTGCGGGCGGTGCGATGCGTGCGTGCTGCGGCGGAAGGGATTTGCCGAAGCGGGGCTGGTCGATCCGCTGCGGTATGCGGAGTGACGCGCGACGAGACCGCTGGGAGTTTCGCAGATGAGCGAATCGCAAATGCCGCCGCGGCCGACGCCTAAGGATGAACCGGTCGCGCGGTCGAACGTCGGTATTTGGCTGGCGCTGGGCGTCGCGATTATGGTCGTGGCCGGACTGGCGATGATCGTGACGCTGGCGATGGGCGCTCCGCCGCTGGCGGCCGCGATTGCGATTGGCGGCGGCGTGTTTGCGCTGGTGGCCGTTCAGTATCTGCTCTGGGGTTGGTGGCTCGGGCCGAAGCTGCGGCGCGACGCGGAGGAGGAGAACCGGTGATTGGCCGGCGCGGCGTGCGGCCGCGATCAAAAATGAGCGGGTACGTTTCTTAACGCGGAGGGCGCAGAGGTCTCACAGATTAGCCTATCGGCCACAACCAAATTATCATCCGCCGATGGCGCAGATGAAAGACAATTGCGCTAGGGTTCGTTCATCTGCGGCCATCTGTGAGATCTGTGGATAGCTCGTTCGTTCACCACATAGTTTGTTTGACGGCACGAATAATCTTCTCGGGATGCGAAGATTTGCAGCGTTAGCAGTGCAGAGACCGCAGAGAGCCGGTAAGGTTGTCGACGGGGTGTAGATGCGGTACGGGCGGCGCAGAATTTTCGCGTGCGCTGTCGTTGCGGGTGCAGGACAGGGTTTGCTATCCTGTGGAATGCGGTTTGCCGGGCTTGCGGAAGCCGGTTTGGCGGGTGGCGCGGCGGCGTCAGAAGTCATCGAGCGGTTTCGTGTCGC